>JAPLMQ010000165.1 GCA_026386955.1 Planctomycetota bacterium | reverse complement strand
GTCGGAGCGCACGATCGCGGCTTCCCACGCCTCGGCCTTTGCTTCCGCACTCGGCTGCCCGGCTCGTGCGGCCGCTGCGCGCTCCCGCCCGGAGATCGTGGTGTCCGCGGCGAGCTCGGTCTCGATCCGGTCCGCGGCGCGACCCCGACGGGCGAGGGAGGAGATCAACGTCCAGCGCAGGTCCTGGTCGACAGCGAGTCCCCCGAAGGCGAGCTCACCGTCGAGCAGCTGCTCCAGGTCGGTGAGCGCGATGTCGCTGCGGGACGCGGCGGCGTAGGAGCGGGCGAAGGTGAGCTGGGCGTCGCTGCCCGGCTCGGCGTCGTTCAGCAGCGCGCGGAGTCCGCGCTCCCAGCGCTCGAGCAGCGCTGGCCGGTTCGCCGGCGCGGAGAAGGAGTTCACGGCCTGGGCGGCGTACTCCGGGATCCGGCTGATGCCCCAGGCGTCGGTCTCGGCGCCGATGTTGGCCAGCACCAGGTTCACGAAGTCGGTGGCGCTCATCTCGGCGTCCCGGGTCATTTCTCGTCGAGCAGCTCGACGCTGTTGAACTTCTTGCCCTCGAGCATCTCGAGGCTCGCCCCGCCGCCGGTGGAGACGTGGCTGACGCTGCCCGCGAGGCCGAACTGCTCGATGGCGGCGGCGCTGTCGCCCCCGCCGATGATGCTCGTGGCCCCGCCGACGAGGGTGGCGCGGACGATCGCCAGCGCGACCTCCTTGGTGCCCACGTCGAAGGGCTGGACTTCGAACGCGCCCATCGGGCCGTTCCAGATGATCGTCTTGGCCTTGGCGAGCTCCTCGCCGTATTTGAAGACCGTGCGCGGGCCGATGTCGAGCCCCATCCAGCCCTCGGGGATGGTCTCCTCGACGATGCGGGTCGCGGTGTTGGCCGCGAAGGCCTGCCCGCAGACGTGGTCGACGGGCAGGAGGATGCGGGCCTTGTAGTGGCCGATCTCGGCGAGGATCTTCTTCGCGTCGGCGACGCGGTCGGGCTCGATGCGGCTCTTGCCCACGGCCTTGCCCTCGGCCAGCATGAAGGTGTAGGCCATCGCCCCGCCGATGAGCAATAGGTCGACGCGGTCGAGCATGCTGCGGATCGCCAGCAGCTTGTCGGAGACCTTCGCCCCGCCCAGCACCGCGACGAACGGGTGCCGCGGCTTCTCGATCGTCTCCTTGAGGTACTGGATCTCCTTCTGCATCAGGAAGCCCACGACCTTGGGCTTCGCGCCCATCGCCCGGGGCACGGCCACCATCGAGGCGTCGTCGCGGTGCGCCGTGCCGAAGGCGTCGTTGCAGTAGATGTCGGCCATGTCAGCCATCTGCTGGGCGAACTTCGCGTCGCCCGTCTTCTCCGCCTTGTGGAAGCGCACGTTCTCGAGCATCAGCACCTGCCCGTCCTTGAGGCCCAGGGCGAGGGCCTTGACCGGCTCGCCGACGCAGTCGCTCGCGAATTGGACGGGCTGGCCGAGGATCTCCCCGAGGCGCTCCGCGGCAGGCTTCAAGCTGAACTCCGGTTCGGGCCCGGCTCCGGACGGCCGCCCCAGGTGGCTGGCGAGGATCAGCCGCCCGCCGCGGTCGATCACGCTGCGGATCGACTCCAGCGCCATGCGGATGCGGCGGTCGTCGGTGATCTTCCCATCATGCAGCGGCACGTTGAAATCGACGCGCATCAGGACGCGCTTGCCCTTCACATCCACGTCGGCGATGGTCTTCTTGGCCACGGAGGCATTCCTTCCAATCGATTCGGGACGATTCAAGACAGTCCGACCTGACTTCGTTCCAGGTCTGAAGGCCGACATGATAACGGGTGCGATTCGTCCGGTGTGGGCCTTGCCGATCGTGCAGGCGCCGCCACGGTATAGAATCCCAGACCCCGCCCGGCCCGAGCCCAGGACGCCTCCGCCATGACCCAAGACCCCGCCGCGCCGATCCATCCGCCGACCTACACGCCCGCCCACTCGCCCCTTCGCACGCTGCAGGAAAGCCAGGGCGCGACCTTCATCCCCTACGGCCCCGCCGATGCCGCGGTCGAGCTGGTCGACACCTTCGGCGAATACCAGGCCGAGTACGCCGCGATCCGCAAGGGCGTGGGCATCCTCGAGACGCCGCACCTGGGCGTCGTCGAAGCCAAGGGCGCCGACCGGCTCGAATTCCTGCACCGCATGCTCACGAACGACACGCGCACGCTCACCCCCGGGCAGGCCCGCCGGGCGTTCCTCTTGGGCAAGACGGGGCGGATCATCGCCGACGCGATCGTGCTCCAACTCGAGGGCCGGACGCTGCTCGACCTCGACATCTTCCAAGCCCGCACGCTACCGGCCGATTTGGAGAAATACCTCTTCACCGAGGACGTGCAGCTCGCCGACGCGACTTCGCGCTTTGGCCAGCTCGGCCTGCACGGCCCCGCCGCGGTCGCGCTGCTCGAGGCCGCGGGCGCGACGGGGCTCGCGGGGCTCGAGCCGCTGCGAGGACGCGAGATCACCTGCGCCGGGGCGGCCTGCGTCGTTTACCGGCGCGACGTCACCGCGGCCCTGGGCCTGCAACTGCTCGTCCCGCGCGAGGCGTTCGTGGCCGTCTATACGAAGCTCGCGGAACTCGTCAGCGGACTTCGGCCCCAGGTCGAGGGCGGCGTGATCCGCTCCATCCGCGGCCGGGGCATCGGCTGGCTCGCGTTCAACACCGCCCGCATCGAGGCCGGCTCGCCCCTCTTCCACGTCGACTTCGGGCCCGACTCGCTCCCGCACGAGACCGGCCTCATTCACGAGACCGTCAGCTTCACCAAGGGTTGCTACCTCGGGCAGGAGGTCGTCGCCCGGATGCAGAACCTCGGGCATCCCAAGAAACTGCTCGTCGGGCTGAAATTCGACGACGACCGCATGCCCATCGCGGGCACCGGCGTGATGGAGCCCCCGGAGCCCGCGACGCCGGCGGCAACGGACGGCGCGTCAACGACGGCGACGGCGGCGGCAACGCCGACCCCGGCCCCGAGCGGAAGCACCAGCGGGCGCGTCATCGGCGCGGTCACCAGCTCGACGCTCTCACCCCTGCTGGGCGGAAAGGCCGTGGCCTTCGCGATGATGAAGTGGGGCCTGCACAAGGCCGACACGAAAGTCGTCGTCCCCGCGGAGGGACAGATGGTGCCGGCGAAGGTGCAGGCGCTGACGTTCGTCACCGGCGCGACTCCCGCGTAGGGCGACCCTCACGCCCCCGGCTTGATGACCTGCCGATACCACTCCACCGTCGGCGCCAGCCCCGTGGGGAAATCCACGATCGGCTTGTAGCCCACCAGCGACTGCGCGAGCCCCAGGTCGGCCGCGGAGTGCTTCACGTCGCCGGCGCGCTCGGGCTCGTAGACCGGCTTCAAGTCGGGCCGGCCCAGCATCGGGGCCATCATGCCCGCGAGGGCGGTGACGGAGATGCGCGAGCCCGCCGCCACGTTGAAGACCTCGCCCCCCACCGGCTTGGCGCTGCGGGCGGCGAGCAGGTTGGCGTGCACCACGTTGGCGACGAAGGTGAAGTCGCGCGACTGCTCCCCGTCGCCGTAGATCACCGGGCGCTTCCCGGCGATCAGCGCCTTGGCGAACGCGGCGATCACCGCGGCGTAGGCGCTGTTGGCGTTCTGCCTGGGGCCGAAGATGTTGAAGTAACGCAAAGCCGCCGTGTCGAGCCCGTAGCTTACCGCATAGGCGCGGATCAGCGCCTCGCCCGCGACCTTGCTCGCCGCATACGGGCTCCGCGGCTGGACGGGCATCGTCTCGACCTTGGGCAGCACGATCGAGTCGCCGTCCCGCGCCGCCTCAAGGACGTTGAGCGTGCCGATGACGTTGACCTGCGTGTAGAGCTCCGGCTGCTCGACGCTGCGCGGGACCGAGCCCAGCGCCGCCTGGTGGAAGATCCACCGGCAACCCTTGGCGCAGCGCTCGACGGTCGCCTTGTCGAGGATCGAGCCTTTGACCGACTCCAGCCTCTTGCCCGCCTTGGCACCGAAGGGCTCGAGGTTGGCGAAGTCGCCCCCCGAGAGGTCGTCAAGGACGACCACCGTCGCGCCCAGCGAGAGCAGGGCCTCGGTGAGGTGCGAGCCGATGAACCCGGCCCCGCCCGTCACCAGGGCGCCCACGCCCGAAAAATCGCCGGAGTGGAGCTTGTTCCATTGAATCGTCGCCATGCCGATGGTTCCCGTGAAAACCGATTGCCCTGAATCCGCCGTCGCCGATCCCGATCACGCCCGGCCGGCGCGGTCCCACGCATCGCGCAGGAAGCGCACGCACTCGGGCCCCGCCTCGTTCAGCGGCCGCGTCCAGGCCGACTCCACCGCGACGCGCTCGTCGTACCCGATCCGCCGCAGCGGGCGGAAGAAGGCCACGAAGTCGAACGGCTTGGCCCCGGCCTCCTTCGGCGGGGCCCCGGGCTCGATGCGCCCGCTCGGCTCCGCCACGTGCACATGCCGCAGCGTCCCCTTCAGGTCGAGCGACGCCTGCTCCTTCTCCTGCTCGAGCGCGAAGTGGAAGGAGTCGACCAGCATCTGCACCGACGGCTTGCCCACCTGCCTGCAGAGCGAGAGGCAATCCCCCAGCGCGTTGAGCGTGTTGGTCTCGCCCTTGTGGAGGTGCTCGATGACCAGCACGACGTTGTTCGCGGCGCAGGCGTCGCCCGTCATCCGCGTGAACTCGGCCAATTCCTTCGTCGCCGCCTCGGGGCTCACGCCGTCGGGGCGCTTCCGCGCCGCGCCCGAGCCGAAGACCAGCCGGCGGATGCCCACGCGGTCGGCCCGCTTGGTGACCCGCGCGATGTAGGCCTGCAACGCCTTGAAGTCCCGCGACGGGCCGACGATCGGCATCGCGCCCGGGACGAGGCAGTTGGCCGCCTCGACGGGCAGCGGCAGCTTCGCCGGGTCGGGGGCCGTGCGCTCCCATACGTCGTCCGCCTCGTTCCCGCGCAGGACGCCCTGCACGTTGACCTCGAGGAAGTCGAAACCGGCTGCCTTCACCTCCGCCGCCTGCTCGATCGAACCGCAATATCCCAGTCGCATCGCTGTCTCCTTCGTCGCCACACGGGCCTTCAACGCACGTCGCACCGACGTGATTGCCCCCGCCGGCCATTCAATATCGTCTCATCCCCGGCTCGACGTCGATCGCCCAGAGGTCGATCCCGCCCGCCATCGACTTTGCGTCGGCCACGCCCTGCTGCCTCAGGAACATCGCCATCTGCAGCGAGCGCACGCCGTGGTGGCAGTAGACGATCACCGGCCTGCCCTTCTCCTTCATCTCGTCGAGCGCGTCGGGCTCGCCCGCCGCCTCCTGCAGGGGCAGCAGCGTCGAACCGGGCAGCTTGACGATCTGGTTCTCGAGGGGCGTGCGGCAGTCGATGAGCGTGAAGGCCTCGCCGCGGCCGATCATCGCCTTCACCTCGCGGGGCGAGACCTCCCAGCCGTCGCGGAGGCGGTAGCCCACGGGCAGGCCGCGGGCGTCGAGCCCGGGCGCGGTCGGGCGTCCCCCGGGGGCGGGAGCGGAGCCGGATGAGGCGGGCGCGTCGCTCATGCCGGGAGCGACTCCAGCACGCGAGCCAGCGCGGTGGCCGACTCGGTCAGCCGCGCGGCGCCCGTGACGTTCTCGGTGAAGTTCTCGACCATCAGCGGCACCCGCCGCCCCGCCGCGTGCAGGGCCTTGATGTAGCCGGGCATGTAGAGGTCGGCCTCGGTGATCGGGCACATCTGCGTCCCGACTTGGCGGAACCCGTTGGCGTCGTATTGCCCGCTGATCCGCCGGCTGCCGCCGATGTGGACGTGGTCGATGTAGGCCCCCAGGACCGCCACCGCCAGGTCGGGCTGGTAGTTGCCTTCGATGTTGAAGTTCGCCAGGTCGAAGATCGTCCCGATCTCCTCGGGCTTGAAGTGGCGGCAGATGTTCAGCGCCAGCGCGGGCGAGGCGGCGAGGCTGAAGCAGTGCGTCTCGATGACGACCTTCTGCTTGAGCGGGCGGGCGAGCTCGACCACCCGGCGGTACTGCTCGACCGTCTTGGCGACCAGCGCGGCATAGTCGAACGACTCGCGCGGGACCGGCAGCGGCGCGACGCGCACGCGCCCCGCCCCCACCGCGGCCGAGCCCTCAAGGTGCAGCTTCAGCGCGTCGTCGCTGTCGGCGATGCTCGCCCCCGGCACCGTGCCGAAGGGGACGATGCCCGCGTCGTCGAGTTGCTTCCTGATCTCCTTGGCCTCGCGGAGCAGGCGATCGGGCGTCAGGTCGAACTTGTGGTTGCCCCAGTTGCCCCAGGGCTTGCCCTTCTGGTCGGGCGGGATGATGCGCGGGCGGATCGAGTAATGCGAGACCCGCAGCTTCTTGCAGAGCGCGAGCTGCTCGGCGAAGTCGAGGTCGGGCAGCATCACGGCGGTCACACCCAGGGGCAGGGCAAACATGGCGAGGCTCCGCAAAAGGTCGGCAAGGGATCGCGATGGAATCGGCCAACGATGATCGGGGCGGGACGGAGGTCGGAATGGTCCTGCCTTGCCCGGGATGGGATGAATGCGTGTGCGTCGCCGCGGGCTAGGATCGAGGCCAGCCGCGCGGCGGGGCCAAGGCTCAACCGACCAGGATCGCCGCGTCAGGCGGCGCGGCAAATCCGGTCAGACCGCCTCGACGCGCGTGTATTGGTCGAGGTTGCAGACGACGATCTCGCCGTCGTCCTTCTTGAGGACCAGGCGGTCGAGCCAGAGCTTGTCGTCCTTGGAGCGGGCGTACCACGAGCCGGTCTTGGCCTGCTCGAAGCGCTGGACGACGCCGGCGACCTGGATGGTCCAAGTCTTGTCGCGCTGGGCGATCTGCTGGGTGACCACGACCTTCTGGCCGGGCACGAATTGGTCCACGGGCTGGGGCATCGGGCAAGGACTCCGGGGGCTCTTAACGCGTCAAAAGAGTAGCCGAAGCGGGCGTTGGGTGAAAGTCCCGCAAGATGGGCAGCTTGAGCAGTCCTCTCTGCTCGGGACACAAGTCGAACCTACGTCAATCAAGCCTCTCCACGCTCTGCGGCCCATCAAGCCGATAGCGGATCCCGCGCCAGTTCATCACGCGCCCGAACGCGGAGCGCACGATGATCAACCAGTGCAGCGTCATCCAGACCGGCGTCGCCCAGCGGTCGAGCCGCAGCGTCGGCCGCAGCCGCTCGAACGCCTGTTCGCCCAGCGCCAAGCGGACCACCTGCGCCCGCTGCGTCGCCCGCACTTGATCCGCGAGAAACGCCAGCGCCAGCACGCCCGTCGGCCAAGCCCATGCGTGCGACCCGCAGTTCATCGCCAGCGTCGCGGCCAAGCTCGCCACGGCTGAGAAGAAGCCGACGACGTAGATGCTCGTCAGCCCCAGCCCCGCCATGAAGAGGCCCGGGACGTAGACGCGCGTGAGCAGGTATTGCCGGTGGGCGAAATTCATCAGCCCCGGCCAAGTCATCTTCGCGGGCGTCGCAACCAGACAACGGGCGACGTAGTAGACGCGGAGGCCCATGTCGCGGGCCATGTGGGTGAACTGGTAGTCGTCGCAGAGCGCACCGACCAGTCGCTCGCGCAGGCCGCCACGCCGCGCTGTCGCCGCGAGCACCGCCATCGAGCCGCCCCAGGCGTGGTTGAGCCTGTCCTTGCCGAGCTGGCAGGCGACGGAGCTGTTCATCACGCTCGCGAGCCGGGTCCACCCCGGGGCGCCGTCGACGGGGATGAGCCAGCGGTAACCCGTGGTCACCGCCGTGGTGTTGACGTTGCAGAGCGGGCCGACCAGTGCGCCCAACCAGGCCGGCCCCGGCACGGCGTCGCTGTCGGCGAAGACCCACGCCTCCTCGTCGCCGCTCTCGCGCTCCATGCGCTCAAGCGCGGCCAACTGGTTGTGGATCTTCTGCCCCTCGCGCGGCCCGGCGGGCCCCGCCACGAGGATCTCCCCGCGCCCCGGGTAGCGCTCGAGCTCGCGAGCCAGCACGGGGTAGGCCGGGTCTTCCCCGGAATCGACGACCAGCAGCAGGCGGTAGTCGGGATAGTCCTGCGTGCAGAGCGAGCGGACGCCCGAGACCAAGTCGGTGTCGACGCCCTTGAAGGGGACGACGACGGTCGCGCGCGGCCTGTAATTGTCGAACCCGCCCCGCCGCGGTCGCGTGTAGAGCCCGCGGAACTTCCGCACCTTCCAGACCGAGCCCCAGGCTAGGCAGAGCCAGAGGAACCAGGCGATCGCAAGCAGCGGGAGGAACGTGTGCAAGCGTGCTTCAACCCCGTCTGGGCGTCACCGGAGGATCAGGCTCTCGCCCTTCATGGCCGCGGGCTTCACGAGGCCCATGAGCTGGAGCACGGTGGGGAAGACGTCGGCCAACCGCCCCGTGCCTCGCAGCCGCGGGCTGGGCTTCTGCGCGCTGCCCGTCGCCGCGGAGGCCAGCGCGGGGTCGACCAGGATCGCCTCGACGTCGTAGGTCGTGTGGGCGGTGTGCGGCGCGTTGGTCACGGGGTCGAACATCTGCTCGGCGTTGCCGTGGTCGGCGGTGACGAAGAGCGCCCCGCCGCGGGCGAGCGTCGCATCGACGATCTTGCCCACGCATTCGTCGACGGTCTCCACCGCCTTGATCGCCGCATCGAGCTTGCCCGTGTGGCCGACCATGTCGCCGTTGGCGAAGTTGACGAGGATGAAATCCTCGCAGTCCGGGGCCTGGATGCGGTCGAGCACGATCTGGCAGATCTCCGGGGCGCTCATCTCGGGCTTGAGGTCGTACGTCGCGACCTTGGCCGACTGGGCCATCTTCCGCGACTCGCCGGGGAACGGCTCGTCGCGGTAGTCGTTGAAGAAAAAGGTCACGTGCGGGAATTTCTCGGTCTCGGCGCAGCGGAACTGGGTCTTGCCCAGCTTGCTCAGGTATTCCCCGCCGATGTCGGCCAGCTTGGGCGGCTTGGGAAAGGCCACATGGACGAACGGCCCGAGCTCAGATTCATAGGCCGTGAGCGTCACGTAGTGGACCGCCAGCTTGGGCCCGCGGTCGAACCCGCGCGTGCCCGTGTCGGGCGAGGGCGTGACCTTCGCCCAGAGCTCGTCGGGGAAGACGAAGGCGCGGGTGATCTCGCGCGGGCGGTCGCCGCGGTAGTTGTAGAAGATCACCGTGTCGCCGTCCTTCACGCGCCCCGCGGCGTGGTCTGCCGGTGTCTTGCCGATCGAGGTGGGCGTGATGAACTCGTCCCCCTCCTGGCTCTTGTTGGTCGGGTTCTTGTAGTAGCCCTCGATCGCCGAGGCGACGCTCGCCTCCTGGTGGATCGGCTGCCCCTTGGGGTTGCGTCCCGTGAGCAGCGCGTAGGCCCGCTCGACGCGCTCCCAGCGGTTGTCGCGGTCCATCGCGTAATACCGCCCGACGACCGAGGCGATGCGCCCCACGCCGATCTCGCCCGCCCTCTTCTCGATCGCCGCGAGGAACTCCTTGCCCGTGTAAGGCCCCGAGTCGCGCCCGTCGGTGAAGCAGTGGATGAAGACCCGGTCGGCCGGGACTCCGCGGCGTTTGCAGAGCTCCAGGCAGCCGTAGAGGTGGCCCAGCAGCCCGTGCACGCCCACGTCCGAGCCGATGCCCATCAGGTGGATCGACTTGCCCGCGGCCTTCGCGCGGTCGACGCCTTCGACAAGGACCTTGTTGGCGAAGAACTCGCCCTCGCGAATGGCGACGGTGATCGCCACCGAATCCTGGTAGACGATCCGCCCCGCGCCCAGGTTCTGGTGCCCCACCTCGGAGTTGCCCATCGTTCCCTCGGGCAGGCCGACGTCCTCCCCCGAGGTGTGGATCAGCGTCCAAGGGTATTTCACGAGCAGATCGTCGCAGCGCGGCGTGCGGGCGAGCTTCACGGCGTTGAACTTGTCGTGCTCGGGGTGCGGGTTGCGCCCCCATCCGTCGCGGACGATGAGCACCACGGGCTTCTTCTCGGCGGGCATGGCGGTCTCCAGGCGGGGTCGGTCGAAGTCCGGGATTCTAGTGATTCCCGCCCCGGCCCGCGCTGGCCCGGCCACGCCACGCCGGTTAGCATGCGCGCCTCATGGAGCCCCAGCTTCCCCTTTGCCGCAAGTGCGGCTACGACCTCACCGGCCTCAACGACGTTGGCCGCTGCCCCGAGTGCGGGAATCCCTTCAACTCGAAGTCCGGCAAGGGCATGAGGTCCTCCGACAAAGAGGACATGTACTACGCCGACCGGATCTTCCGCCGAGCCCGAACGCTCTCGCTGGTCGGCTTCGCCGCGCTCGTGCTGGCCTGCGGCGGATGGGTCCAGTGGCTCGTCCAGGGCGGACGCGCCTTCGGCGTCGCGGTCGCCGTCGGGCTCCTGTTCCTCCTCGCCGCACTCACCAGCTTCGTCTACGAGAAGGAGTGACGCCGGCCCGCGGCCTCACCTCCGCCACCTACTCCCGAGATTTGGAAACCCACCCGTGCCCCCGAAAAGCTACATCGAGAAATTCGACCAAGGCCCCGGCGGCTGGCTCCTCTGGATGGCCGGCGGCGGCGGGCCGCTCCCGCCCGACCTCCGCCGCGGGGCCATGGTCTCGCGCTCCCCCTGGGGCGTCGACTTCAACCACGCTCCGCCCGGCGCCGGCTACTGCCACCTGCTCTTCTGCCTCCCGATGATCCCCGCCGACAAATACCCCTACCACCTCCTCGACCCCTACACCGGGCCCAACCGCTTCGTGAAGGGCGGCCACTCGCGCAACCTCACCGACGCGAAGATCAAGGTCCGCCTGCGCGGGCAGGTCGACCTCAAGGGCGCGCAGCTCATGCTCCTCGCCCAGGCCGACGTCGGCCCCATCCGCACCAACTGGACCCTCACCGGCCAGCCCCTGCGCATCACCCGCAACTGGTCGGAGCAATCGCTCCACCTCACGCCCGACCCCGCGCAGTGGACCTGCATGGGCGTGCGCAGCGTCGGGGCCGACACGCCCAACTACGGCGAGGCCCCGATCGACCAGGCCCTGCTCGACGTCAACGTCAACATCATCCTCATCCTCTTCCCGCTCGACGTCCGCCCCTTCACCGGCATCGGCGGCGACCCGCACGTCCTCCGCGCGGGCAAGGACTACAGCCTCGACCGGATCCGCCTGCCCCAGGGAGAGGTCTGGCTCGACACGGTGCGGATCGATTACGCGAAGTGAGTCAGGCATGCCCCGCGGGACGTGAGCCGAGCTTGTTCTCGGTGCCCGCAAGAAGCCGCGCGATGTTCGCGCGGTGCCGCGCGATCACCAGCGCCGCCATCAACCCCGTCACTACGAGGAACGGCACGACGCGGGCGACGGGCGTCTGTGCCAGCCACGCGCCGACGGCGACGTAGGCCGGCAGCGCGATCGCCGCCAACACGCTCCCCAAACTCACGTACCGCGTCACCGCCACCACCGCGACCCACGTCACCAAGGCCGCGAGCCCGGGCAGCGTCAGCACCGGCCAAAACCCCAGCAGCACGCCCAGCGCCGTCGCCACGCCCTTGCCGCCCTTGAACCCCAGCCAGACCGGGAAGACGTGCCCGAGCACCGCCGCGATGGCGACCGCCAGCCAGCGCCAGGCGTCGGCGGGATCGAGGTCGCGGCGCCCGGCATATCCCAGGACCAGCCCCGCAATCAACACCGGAAGCAAACCCTTCAAGACGTCGAGGGCGAAGCAGAAGCCGCCCCACTTGCGCCCGAGGACGCGCCCGACGTTGGTCGCGCCGATGTTGCCGCTGCCCGCCTTGCGCACGTCGACGCCGCGGGCCTTGCCGATGAGCAGGCCGAAGGGGATCGACCCCGAGAGGTAACCAGCCGCGACGCAGAGGAGCCAGGCGGTGTCCATGGGGGCCGCATCTTAAACAATCGCCGGAGGCAAGCCAGAATCACGCGCCGTCGCCCCTTGCCGCGTTCCCCGGCCCCGCCATTCCGCAACGCCCTCCCAGCCCGCACAGGGCTTCCGTTGCGGCCCGCTTGCCGCGTTTGCGTGCCGTGGGACTTGCCCCGTGCCCGCGGGAATCCTTTGTTTGTCGTGTCGATGCGACGTGATTCCCAGCCGAGGGCCGGGACGTCGCCGCGGCCGCCGCGACGGGGGATCAGGCCTTCGGCGCGGACGGAAAATCGGGAGGCGACGCGATGACGGGTCTGGCAAAAACGTCGATGATGCTGCTGACGGCCGCGCTGGCGGCACCGGCGACGGCAGACCTGGTCGTCGAACCGGCCGAGACACGCCACGCCGAATCTTCTGCGGTGCAGCCTGAACCGACAGTTGAGCCCGGCGCCGGAACCATGAGCTTCGACGCGGAGCGTCCCGATGACCTCCGCCTGCATGAGCCGACGATGCACGAGTCGATCGCGGAAGTGCTCACCCGCGCCGACGACGAGCCGCTGATCACGCGCCTTGTGCCCGAGCCCGCCTCGCTCGCGATGGCGGCCCTGGGCATCCTGATGGTCGCCTTGCCCCGACGGACCGGATCGCACACGGACTGACCGCGGATCTGACCGCGATTCTGGACTGATGCGGAACTGGGCACCGAGCGCCCAGCGAAAAACAGGCCGTCCTTCACACTGCCCACCTCTCCTGCGTGGCCGCGGGTCGCCCCCCCGCGGCCACGATTTTTTTATCAACGTGAACCCGTGTCGCCCGACTTGTTAGCCGGACGCGCAAGCGACGGAGGTTTGCATTTTTTGCGAGATTCGAGCCGGTTTGGACGCACCGATGCGTCCTAACCTCCGTCGCTGGCGCGTCCGGCTAACCAGACCCCGCCTCACCCCGGCCCGAGGCCCAACGGCATCCCGGCCTCGTCGAGCCCGGGCTGGCTGGCCTGCTCGCAGATCCGCGCCCACACGGCGTCGAAGGTCACGCGCGCGATGGTCGTCTGGTCGTCGCGGCTGTGCCGGTAATCCACCCGGCGGACCCCCACCAAGCCCTCCGGCTCGATCACCGCGTCCGCGCGGCGGTAGGGCCCGACCAACCTCGGATCGGTCGGACCGAAGATCGAGACGATCGGGCGGTCGAACCCCACGGCGATGTGCAGCGGAGCCGAGTCGTTGCAGACCAAGAGCCTCGTCCGGCTGAGGATCGCCATCATCTGCCCCACGCTCGTGCGCGGGAAGACAAGCGGCGCGTCGGGGCCCATCGCGTCGACCAGCGGCTGGACCTGTTCTCGCTCGCTGGGCGAGGCGAGGATGATCCCCGCCTTTCCCGCCAGTCCCTCGTCGAGGAGCCGGCGGACGACCTGCGCGTAGCGCTCGATCGGCCAGCACTTGCAGAGCCAGCGTGCCGTCGGGGCGATGGTGAAGTACTCCCCCGCGGCGAGGCCGTGCTCGGCGAGGAAGCCCGCCAGCCACGTCTTGTCCTGCTCGCCGACGTACAGCCGCATGTCGCGCTCGGCCTTGAACCCCTCGGCCTCGACCAGCGCACGCATGCGGTCGACCGTGTGCAGATCAGGGTCGACCTTGTGCCTCTGGTTGTAGCCAAGCCAGCCGAACTCCTTCGCGTCCGCGAAGCCCACCCGCCGCGGGGCCCGCGTGCTCCACGCGAAATAACCCGAACGCATCAGCCCCTGCAGGTCGAAGACCAGGTCGTATTCGTTCCTGCGGAGCCGCCCCAGCCACGCCAGCGCCTCGGCCCCGACGCGCGGGTTGAGCAGCATCGCCCCGAACCGCTGGCGGGGGAACGCGATCGTGCCGTAGAGGGCGGGGTGATGGGCGACGGCGTCGACGAACCCCTCGTTGACCAGCCAATCGATCCTCGCGCCGGGCAGCGCCTTGCGCAGGCTCGCCAGGGCCGGGACGGTCCGTGCGACGTCGCCCAGCGCGCTGGGGCGGATGATCAGGACGCGCCGCGGCGCGCCGCCGGGGTCGGAAGGTGGCATCGGCGGACACTATAGAAAAATCAGGCGGCGAGGGCACCGGCCGTGTCGCCGCCCCGCGGGACCTCCGGCTCGCCTCGCCTCCCCGCGGCCGAGGCTGTAGCGAGCCACGCGGCGCCTTGTTAGAGTCTTGCCGGACCGCTCCCGAGCGGCCGCTCCACCTTCCCGCCCGAGGATCCACCGTGGCCGACGACTTGGTCCAATTCGAGAAAGCCGGCGACGAAGCGCAGGTCGAGCCCGGCCCGGGCGACACCGCCGCCGGCTCCGCCCCCAACGCCACCGCGCTGATCTCCGACATCCACGCCAACCTCGAGGCCCTCACCACCGTCCTGGCCGACATCGAGAAACGCGGCATCTCCCGCATCCTCTGCCTGGGCGACATCATCGGCTACGGGCCCGACCCCTGCGCCTGCATCGACCTGGTCGCCCAGAAGTGCGAGTGGGCCCTCATGGGCAACCACGACTTCGCCGTCCTCTACGAGCCCACCAGCTTCAACCCCAGCGCCGAGTCGGCCGCGTTCTGGACCCGCCAGCAGTTCGAGCTCGAGAAGGACCCCGTCGCCCGCCGCAAGCGCTGGGAATACCTGGGCAACTTGAAGATCCGCGAGCGCATCGGCAACGCGCTCTACGTCCACGCCTCGCCCCGCCGGCCGATCAACGAGTACATCTTCCCCGACGACGTGATCACCGCCCCCTCGAAGATGGCCCAGATCTTCGACCGCATCGAGCACCGCTGCTTTGTGGGCCACACCCACGTCGCGGGCGTCTTCACCGACGAGCCCGACTTCTACCCCCCCGCCGACCTCGACGGCACCTACCACTTCTCCGAGCGGGAGAAGTGCATCATCAACCCCGGCTCGGTCGGCCAGCCGCGCGACCGCGACCCGCGGGCCAGCTACGCCGTGCTCTTCCCCGACCGCGTGGAGTTCGTGCGCATCGCCTACGACATCCAGGCGGTGATCGACAAGGTCAAGAAGATCGACGACCTGAGCGACTTCCTGGGCCTGCGCCTGCTCGAAGGGCGGTGAGGCGCGGACATTCCATCGAACCACAAAAGAAAAACCCAGGCATGCGATGCCTGGGCTTTGGTGTTGATCTGATGTCCTGCTTCAGGCCCGCCCCGCGACCTCGAGCTTCGCCGACTCCACGTCGTCGCAGATGTTGAAGACCGCGTCGAGCCGGGTCACCTTGAACAGGAAGAGCACGTCCTGGCGGCAGTTCGCCAGCGCGATCCGCCCGCGCACATGCTCCAGGTCCTGCAGGAACCCCACCAGGCTGCCCAGGCAGGCCGAGGAGATGAACATCACCGACCCCATGTCGAGGATGAAGTGCTGCGCGTTGTCGTTGCGCATGCGCAGGGTCAGGTCGTTGACCAACTCCTGCATCACCAGGGGCGTCACCTCGCGCTCATAGAGCGTGACGGTCACCAACGTGCTGGTCTGTTCGATCATCGGGGCTCGTGGGGTCGTCATCCCTCATCCTCCTTCGAGGTTGGCCTACGTCTTCATCCTCGCTATTGAGGGTTATCGGTTGCCTTCCGCGCGAACATCGGCAGGATGGGCAAGACATGACGGGAAACCGTTCCCGCACGCGGCATGGGCGTCACAGGCGTCACAGACGGCGCGTTGGACGGGGGTTTTCCGCCAGGATTCATTTGCGCCCGTCGGCGATTCCTGTGCCGCGCGGGGGCCTTGTGGAGATGGCGGCCCAAGATCGCGGGGAGGGGGATCCATCGCCATGAACCTCCATGGACAACCAAGCCCAAGGCATACAATGAGGGCATGTCCCAAGCCCCCCTCAGCAACGCCACCTCGCGCGGGTACGAGCACCCGCGGAACATCCAGTTCAGCGTCTTCATCAACAACCGCGTCGGGCAGCTTCTCGAACTGATCCAAATCTTCGACAACCAGGCGCTCACCATCGCCGCGATCAACGTGATCGACTCGGCCGACTACTCGGTCGTGCGCATGGTCACCTCGCACTCCGACCTGGCACGGAGCCTGCTCGAGCGGACCAAGCATTCGTTCTCGGTGACGGAGATCCTGGTGGTCGACCTTGGCGTGGAGGCCAAGCTGACGGAGCTCTGCGCCGCTCTGCTCTCCGCGGAGATCAACATCCACTTCGCCTATCCGTTGCTGGTGCGTCCCGCCGGCCACGCGGCCGTGGCGCTGCACTGCGACGACCGCATCCTCGCGACGGAGGTGCTGCTCAGGCGGAGGTTCCAACTCCTCGCGGAGAACGACCTGGGCGAGAACGGCACGCCGGGCGAGGATTTCGTGGGGTGAGCGAGGACGGTCCGCGGGGCGATCACCCCATCGTCAGCTTCCACACCGCCGTGTCTTGGTCGGACTCGACCTGGAACAGCCGCAGCAGGCCCGTCGCCTTCAGCACGTTGCGCAGCCCCGGCCCCACGCCCGCCAGCACCATCTTGACCTTCCGCGCCCCGGCCTGCTTGTGCGTGCCGATCAGCGTGCTGATGCCCACACTCGACATGAAGCTGACCTCCGTGAGGTCGACCACCAGCGCCTTGCCCTGGGCCGCCGCGGCGTAAAGCCCCTGGCGGACCTCCTCGGCGTTGTCCTCGGTCAGCCGCTCCGATTGGATCCGCGCGATGGTCACCCCGTCGCGCTCGTGCACCGCCACCAGCGCCCGGGGCCCGGTCGGCAGCGGCGCGGCCGCGGGCTTCGCGGCGGGAGTTCCCGCCGGCGGCTTGGCCCCCGGCGCGATCTTCCCCGCCGGCGCGTTCGCAGGCACAGGAGCAGAAGCAGAAGCCGCGGGCAGGCCCAACTCGATCTCCTCCGGCACGATCACCGGCGAAAGCCCCGCCCCCTTGATCTCCGGGATCGTCAGGTCGATCCCCGCGAGGTCGAAGCTCTTGGGCAGCGGCTCGGCCTCACGGACGGGCACGGGCTCGCGCGAGCCCGGGTCGGGGCTGATCTGCTTCTGCCGCACCAGCCGCAGGCGGTTGCCGCGCGACGTGTACTTCACCTCGCCCATGTAGTGCGTCATGAGCATGATGCCGCGCCCGTGCTCGCGCAGCGCGGCGTCGGGCGACTCGGAATCCGGGATGTCCCGCGCCGTGAAGCCCTTGCCCTGGTCCTCGACGATCACCCCGAACCTCGCCTCGTCGGCGAAGACGATCACGCGGATCTTCTTCGACGCGTCGGCCTTGTTCCCGTGGACGATCGCGTTGACCAGCGCCTCCTCCAGGCAGACCTCCGCCATGTGGTGCCCATAGGCGGGCAGGCAGCCCTTCGACTGCAGCAGCTTCACGATGCGGAAGACCAGCGCCGTCTTGAGCGAAAGGTTGCTCTCGATCGACATGTCCAGCAGCGTCGTCCCGAAGGGCTCGAGCGGCTTTTCCGTGAATTCCATCTCACTTCTCCTCCGCCTCGATGTCGGCGGCTGTCTGGACGCCCGCGACCTTCAGCTTGCGGATCATGTCGGCCCGGTCGACGGACTTGAAGATCGCCTCGTCGGCCTCAACCGCGCCGTCGAGCACGAACTTGAGCAGCACGTCGTTGAGCACCTGCATCCCGTCCTTGGCCCCGGTCTGCATCGCCGAGGGGATCTGGTAGGTCTTGGCCTCGCGGATGTGGTTCGCCGTGGCGCTGGTGACCACCAAAATCTCCATCGCCGCCACGCGCCCCTTCCCGCCCTTCTTCCTGCAGAGCGTCTGCGAGACCACGCCCTTCAAGCTCGAGGCGAGCATCGTGCGGATCTGCGACTGCCGGTCGGCGGGGAACTGGTCGATGATGCGGTCGATCGTCGACGCCGCGGTGGTGGTGTGCAGCGTCCCGAAGACCAGGTGCCCCGTCTCGGCGGTCTCGATGGCGATGTGCGTCGTCTCCAGGTCGCGCATCTCGCCCACGAGCACGATGTCCGGGTCCTCGCGCAGGGCGGCCCGCAGCGCCCGCGAGAACGACTGCGTGTGGTCGTGCACCTCGCGCTGGTTGACGAGGCACTTCTTGTTGTCGTGGACGAACTCGATCGGGTCCTCGATCGTGATGATGTGGTCTTTGCGGTTGCGGTTGATGTGGTCGATCATCGCCGTGAGCGTGGTGCTCTTGCCCGAGCCGGTGGGCCCGGTGACCAGGACGAGCCCCTTGTTGAGCGTGCAGAAGTTGAGGATCGCCGGCGGGAGGTTGAGCTGCTCGGCGGTGAGGAAGTCGTTGGGGATGATGCGGAAGACCCCGCCCGGCCCCTTGCGGTCGCGGAAGACATTGCAGCGGAAGCGCGCCACGCCCGCGACCTCATACGCGAAGTCGGCGTCGCCCGTGCTCAGGTAGGCCTCCTTGTAGCGCTCGGGGATGATCTCCATGAGCAGGGTCTTGACCTGCTCGGGGGGCATCGGCGGGACGTTGAGCGGCGCCATCTCGCCGTGGAGGCGGATCTGCGGCGGCCCGCCCGAGGAGAGGTGGAGGTCCGACCCGCCGAACTTCTGCAACGCCTTGAAAAACTTGTCGAGTTCTGCCACGTCAGTTCCCCATGCCCGGCCGCGGAGCGTCCCCGGAACGCCTGGCCGAGGCTGCAAAAATCCAGGATGCCGAAATGATCGTGCAGAGTGTACCCGTGCCGGAGTGCGACGGGAAGGCAACGGCGGTGCCCGTGCCAAGCAATGCGCGGCGATCCCGACAAACCGGTTTGCGCCAAATCGATTAGCCGCCCCGGAAACGCACTTTTGGAGGGGTCAAGACGACCGTTGGGGCCATGTTTCGGGGTCGTTCGGAAGCTTGGGGTCGGGCCGCCGGAAAACCCTCGATTCCAGCGCAAAAACGAGGGTCGCCTCGCCGCGCAAACGTGTTCCACGTGGAACACGTTTGCGCGAGTCTCGTTTGACCGCATTTTGAGGCGAAAGTTCGCTCTTTTCCCCTCCGATATTGTCCCACTCCCACCCCGCTCCCCGGCCCGCTCTTGTCCCGCTCCCGGCCTGCTCCCCTCCCCGCGGGTGTCACGCCAGAGCCCTTGATCTTTCGCGGCGGTGGCCGAGGACACCGTTCATCCCGCGCGGCCTCGCGCGAAAAGTATCGATGCCGCCCCCACTTCGACGACATAGAAATGCCAGATGTTCGAGTTCGACATTCAACGCCTCCCCCGCCGTTGCGCGGCCGGACCGAGGCAAAAAGAGGAGGGCTCCGCATGTCCGACACCACCCCCGTCGACCGTCTTTCCCACCCCCGGAATCAAACCCGGAACCGCCCCCAAAATCGCACCCGCATGGCGATGATGGCGCTCGCGCTGGTTCCGCTCACCGTGCTCGCGCCCTCGCAGGCAAACGCGGCCGTGAGCGTCTCGGTCGACACCGAGATCGCCCCCTCGCCCGTCGGCTCCGGGCTCACCCGTTTCACCTACACCCTGCACAACAACGGCGAGACCGGCGACCCGGGCGTGAGCGTCTTCACGCTCCCGTTCTTCGACGACTACAACACCATCACCGCGACCCCCGGCGCGAACTTCAACGCCCCCATCGGCTGGACCTGGGTCTTCAACTCCGGCGTCGGCGGGTTCTCCTCCTATGGCTACTCCGCAGCCGCCGACCCCAAGGCCGCGACCTACGACATCCCCGCCACCACGTGGGAGACCGGCGCAACCAGCCGCCTGAGTTTCCTCGCCGGCTCGATCGACACCTCGGGCACGATCCTGCAATACGCCTCGGACCCGGCCTCGTTCATCGGCGTGGGCGAGAGCAAGGTCTTCTCGATCGACGTGGGTTATTCCAAGTCCGACAATGGGCCGTTCATGGCCCTCGCCGGCGACTTCGACAATCACCTCCACGGCGCGGGCGACCCGATCATCGGCGACCCGCTGGTCCCCATCACGCCCGGCCACCCGCTCTACGACGGCCCGCGCGCCCCCGAGCCGGCGACCGTCGCGCTGGTGACGCTCGCCGGCGCGAGCCTGCTGATCCCGCGGCGGAAGAAGGCGTGAGGAGAGCGGATCGCGAGCCGCGTCCGCGGACTGCCGCACAACCCAATCCCACGGATCGCGCAGCAGCGGGTTCCGTGGGGTTCTTCTTTGGGCCTTGATCAGGCGCTGCGCGCAATTCCCCCCGCGCCATCCCGCCGCCTTCGTGGTACCGTTCTGGCCCGTGCGCCGCGGCGCGGTACGAACCGCCGTCCGGCTTCGCACCTTCATTGTTCGATCATCCCCGCTTTTGCGAGTGCTTCTGATGCGTGCCGACCCCTGCGTCCGTGGCTCCTTCCCCTCCTCCACCCGCCTCGCCCCGCGCGCGCTCCTCCCCCTGGTGGGCGTCGCGGCGGCGCTCTTCGCCCTCGGCTGCGGCGACAGCAGCGCCCCCGGCCCCAAGCCCGCACCGACCCCCGGGTCGACGCCCGCCACCCAGCCCGCGCCGGCGGCGACCAAGCCCGCCGCCAGCCAACCCATCGCCGCCACTGGACCCGCCACGACTTCGCCCGCCCCCGGAACCACCGGAGCCCCCGCATCCACCGGTGACGCCATGGCGCTCGGCCTCGCCAAGGTCGACGCCCTGACCGACACCGGCGACTTCCGCGCCGCCATCAGCGTCGCCCGCGAGCCCAGGCCACCGCCGCCGGCACGCTGCTGGCCGACGTCGCCCCCAAGTCGGGCAGCGCCGCGATCGTCACCCGCATCCTCGCCGCCCCGACCTCGCCCGTCGCCGCGGCCCTCGCCCGCGCCCTGGGCCCCAACGCGGGCCACATCGCCCCGGCCGACCTCGCCCGCCTTTACGCCGCCGTGGGCGAGCCCGACGCGACCTTCACCCGCCGCGAGCTGGTCGCCCTCCTCGCCAACGCCTTCGACGCCCCGGGCCAGCCCGGCGTCACCGCCCCCGCGGTGCCCGTGCCGCCTCCCGCTCCCGCCCCCGGAGCTCCGCCCGCCGCCGCGCCTGCCGCTCCCGCCGCCGCAGATCCCGCCGCTCCGCCCCCCAAGGCCACGCCCCCGGGCTTCAACGGCGACGTCGCCAAGTTCGACGCCGCCGTCGGCCCCGACGCCCATCGCAAGCTCTGCCTCTACGCCTTCGCCGCGCTCACCGCCCCCAAGGACACGGCGCTGAACCTGATGGGCCTCGACCTGGCGACCCGCCTGCGCTACGCCCGCCCCGGCCTCAGGGCCCACTACAACGCCAACGCCCAGGCGGCGTTCACCCTCGACCGCTTCGACGACGCCCTGGCCTTCCCCGACGCCCCGAGCTTCAAGATGCCCGGCGGCCGGCTCGAGTATTTCGACGGCCAATACAACGCGATCCTCATGGTCGCCACCGCCGGCAAATACACCTTCGAGGCCACCGTCGACGACGGCGTGCGCATCTGGATCGACGGCAACCCAATCTACGGCACGGCCGCGGGCCTGCTCGGCGCCGGCGCCTCGGCCCCGGTCGACCTCACCGCCGGCCTGCACGACCTGCGCGTCGACTACAGCCAAGGCCCCAGCGGCGCGGCTCTCAACGTCTTCTGGTCCTCACCCGCGGTGCCTGCCCCGGCCCCCGGAGTTGCCGGCCCGCCCGCCTCGCCCGGCGTGGAAAAGCACGTGATCGACAAGACCCTCACCCGCGCCCTCAAACCCGCCGCCACCCAGCCCGCGGCGACGCAGCCCGCCACCGCGCCGGCGGCGGCAGCGGTGGAGAAGAAGTGAGCGAAACCGCGGCCGTCTTTTTCGCCCCGGAGTGGCACCTTCCGGGGACAGTGGCCGTGGTCCGGGGCCAAGTGCTTTGTTGAAACGTTCGCTTTCTCCCATCAGGCGCAGCCTGATCCGAGACGGACACTG
>JAPLMQ010000235.1 GCA_026386955.1 Planctomycetota bacterium | reverse complement strand
CCCGCCTGGCCCGCAGGAGGCTGGCGAAGAAAATCCAGGCCTGAGCCCCGGGCGCTCCGCAAGCAGGGCGTCCCGGCGGTTGACGCTGCGCGCAAGGGGCCGCCCGGGCCGGCGTCGACAAGCCCGCCGCACGCCCCGCGTTGCCGGCCACAACGGGCTGGACGCGGCTGTGCAAGGAATACCGGACAGTAGTGGTAGAGCGGTACTCCGCGAAACCCACCATTCGGGCGTCGAGATTTTCGGTCACCGACGTGCAGCACCGCCGATGCGGAGAAATCCGCGGAAGCGCTTCCGGTGGTTTCGAAGGTGCACGGCCACATGCGTCGCGCCGGTGGGTTTCGCCGGGTACGGCTCTACCCACCCTACAAGAGGCCGCGCCGGCTACAACAGCGTCCCGCGCAGGATCACCAGCGCCACGCCGAAGTAGATGCAGAGGCCGGTGACGTCGACGAGGGTGGCGACGAAGGGGGCGGAGCTGGTGGCGGGGTCGAAGCCCAGGCGGCGGAGGATGAAGGGGAGCATGCTGCCGGCGAAGGTGCCGAAGGTGACGACGCCGACGAGGGCGGCCCAGACGGTGACGCCGACGAGCATGTAGTGCGGGCCGTAGTCGGTGAAGTAGTTGTGGCTGACGGAGGAGTAGAGGTGCTGCCAGAGGACGATGCGGAGGAAGCCGATGAAGCCCAGCAGCATGCCCAGGGCGAGGCCCGAGAGGAGCTCGCGCCCCAGGACCCGGAGCCAGTCGCGCAGCTTCAGCTCGTTGAGGGCGAGGGAGCGGATGATGAGCGAGGTCGCCTGCGAGCCGGAGTTGCCGCCGCTGGAGATGATGAGCGGGACGAAGAGGGCGAGGACGACGGCGCGCTCGATGTCCTTCTCGAAGTGGCTCATGGCGGAGGCGGTGAACATCTCGCCGACGAAGATGATGGAGAGCCACCCGCCGCGCTTCTTGAGCATGGCCATGAAGCCGACGTCGAGGTAGGGCGCGTCGAGGGCCTCGGTGCCGCCCATGCGCTGGATCTCCTGGGTGGCCTCGGCCTCGGCGGCGTCGAAGACGTCGACCACGGTGAGGATGCCCAGCATGTGGCCGCGGTTGTCGATCACGGGCAGGGCCGTGCGGTCGTACTTGCGGAAGGTGTCGACGACCTCGTCGCGGGTGGCGGAGGCGGAGATGGAGACCAGCGCGGTGTCCTTGATGTCGGTGAGCTTGTCGTCGGGGGCGGCGAGGACGATGGAGGCGAGCTTGAGGTCGTCGATCAAGAGGCCGCTCTTGTCGAGGATGTAGACGTAGGAGAGCGTCTCCTTGCCCTTGCCGTGGAGGCGGATGTATTCCAGCGCCTCGCGGGCGGTCAGGTTCGCGTCGAGGGCGACGTACTCGGGCGTCATGTAGCGCCCGGCGGTGCCCTCGGGATAGCCCAGCAGGGCGCGGGCGGCCTTGAGCTCCTCGGGCGAGAGACGCTCGAGCACGCGGCGGGTGACCTCGGCGGGCATGGTCTCCAAGAGGCGCGTGCGGTCGTCGGGCGACATCTGGTTGAGCATGCCCGAGGTCAGCTCGGTGGAGAGCGACTCGATCACCTTGGCCTGGTGCTGGTGCGGGAGGTAGGCGAAGACCTCGGCGGCGGCGTCGCGCGGGAGGATGCGGAAGATGACGCCTTCGTCCTCGCCCGGAAGGTCGATGAGCAGCTCGGCGACGTCGGAGGGATGGAGCGTCGCGAGCACCTCGCGGAGCTCGGCCCAGGACTGGGCCCGGATCATCTCCTCCAGGTCCTCTCTGATGATGTCTCCGAGCATGCGAGGCCCTTCTTAGGTCTTCACGTCGCGGGAGTCCCGGAGGTCCGGGGGGCCGGGTGCCACACGCCATCGTACTCGTGGCGTGTGAGGGTGGAGCGGAACGGAAGCGTTGGATGCACCAACGTCTGGAGGTCGCGTCTATTTCGGACATTCGCACGACGGTGACGATTTGATGATCCAAGACACATGCCACGAGTACGGTGGCATGTGGCACCCGGAATAGACATGCCGACCTCAATCACCCGGGGGCGCGGGGTCGTCGCTGAGCACGCGGACGGCCCGGCCCATGGCGCGGAGTTGGTCGAGCTGGCGCGAGCCGATCTGCACTTGAAGGATGGCGTCGGTGGCGTCGTAGGTGCGTTCGAGCACGCGGCCGCGGGTCTCGAGGAAGCCGATGGCCTTGCCCTCGCGCAGCGGAACGCTGACGGAGATCCGCCGCATCTCCCCGCGCGAGAGGTCGCGCACGCGCTCCACCAGCTCGGCCAAGCCGGTGCCGGCGCGGGCGCTGATGGGCATCGACTCCTTGAACTCGCCCTGGAGCACGAGCAGGTCGGCGTTGGTCTCGAGGCAGTCGATCTTGTTGAGCAGCAGGAGGCGCAGGGGCTGGGCGACGCCGATGTCGTCGAGCACATCGAAGACGGTCTGGAGCTGGTGCCGGGCCCGCGGGTGCGAGACGTCGAGGACGATCAGCAGCAGGTCGGCGTGGACCGCCTCCTCGAGCGTGGCGCGGAAGCTGGCGACCAGGTGGTGGGGCAAGTCGCGGACGAAGCCGACGGTGTCGGAGAGCATGACCGCCTCGCCCCCGCCCAGGTCCCAGCGGCGGGTGCGGGTCGAGAGCGTGGTGAAGAGCTTGTTGTCGGCGTAGGAGTCGCCGCCGGTGAGAGTGTTGAAGAGCGTGCTCTTGCCCGCGTTGGTGTAGCCCACGAGCCCGACGGTGTAGAACTCCTTGTTGCGGGCGGCGACCTCGCGGGTCTTGCGGCTCTGGACCTCGGCGATCTCGCTGCGCAGCTCGCTGATCTTGTGCTTGACGATGCGGCGGTCGATCTCGAGCTGCTGCTCGCCCGGGCCGCGGGTACCGATGCCGGTGGGCGAGCCGCCGACGATGCGCTCCAGGTGCGACCACATCGCGCGCAGGCGCGGGTAGGTGTATTGGAGCTGCGCGAGCTCGACCTGCAGCTTGGCCTCGTGGGTGCGGGCGCGGGCGGCGAAGATGTCGAGGATCAGCTCGCTGCGGTCGAGCACCTTGCAGTGCGTGACCTCCTCGATGTTGGAGATCTGCGAGGGGCTCAGGTCGTTGTCGAAGATCACGACGTGGGCCGAGTGCGTGCGCACCATCGCGGCCAGCTCGTCGACCTTGCCCTTGCCGATGAAGGTCGCGGCGTCGGGCTTCTGCTTGTTCTGCAGGAGTTCGTCGACGACGACGGCGCCGGCGGTGTCGGCCAAGCTGCGCAGCTCGCCCAGGGGATCGTGCGGGTCGGAGTGGTTGTTGGGGAGCAGGGCCGCGGCAAGGACCGCCCGCTCCCGGTTGACCGTCAGGTTTTCGCGTTCGCTTTGTTCCATCGAGGGACAGTCTAGCCGGTCGCGTGCCCCCGCGGAGCGTCTGGCGGGGGCGAGATCTCAGCGGATGCCCGAGACCGGCGCGCCGGAGGTCGGGCGCTGCCTGCCGACCGAGGAGGGGTCGGGCAGGGGGCGGGCGGGCGAGGCCTCGCGGCCGGCGTAGTCGGCGAGCAGGCGGTCGAGCCGGTCGTCGACCGGGGAGCGTGCCTCGCGGGGGCGCGGGTTGTTCTTGCGGTAGATCGCCAACTCGGTCATCCAGGCCTGGACCTTGGGGGAGCTGCGGACGTCGGGCGTCTCGAGGATGTCGACCGCGGCGTTGTAGACGAGGCTTTCGAGGTAGATCGCGGACTCGTTCTGGTTCCCCGCCGACATCGCCTTGAGGCTCGCCATGCCCAGGACGAAGTTGGCCGCCTGGAAGCGCGCGGCGTCGGCCTGGGTCAGCTCGTGCTGCGGGGGCGGCTTGGGGGCGCATCCCGCCAGGCCCGCGGCCGCCGCGAGGGTGAGGAGGAGGATCGTGGTCTTCATGGGCGCTCCTGTCGGGGGGTCGGGGGTTGGGGCGGGCGGTCGCCAAGGACGTGCAGCATATCTTGGCTGGCGGGTGCGAGGCGGGCGCGCCGCGCGGGCCCGATAATCAAATCCTGCCCGCCGACCCTCGCGCCGACCCAGCCGCCACCGCAGCCCACCCGAGATATCGCCGATAAAACTTCCGGGCAGATCCTCCAGTTTTGCCGGTCCGAGGGGCATCCGGGGTTTCCGGGGGCGGGGGCCTTTCGTGCGGAGGATCGGAGATTCGCTTGTGACGATGACGGTTTCGGACATCGCGTGCCATGGCGTGCTTGAGGCGCTGTTCCGCCGCAACGGCGCGGTCGACGTGGCGGGCCTGCCCCCCGCGGGCGACCCGCGCGAGGCCCCGGCCTTTCGCGTGCGCCTCCTGCAGTATTCCGCCGAGGGCCTGACCATCGAGCGCCCGCAGCAGAGCGACGCCAGCCGCTACATCTTCCAGGGCGCCACGGTCGAGGTGTTGGCGATCAACGGCAACGAGCGCTGGCTGTTCCGCACGCGCGTGTTGGCGTCGCGCCCCTACGCGCTCAACGACAGCACGCGCGTGGTCGCGCTCGACCTCGCGCCGCCGGAGAACGTGCGCACCGGGCAGCGCCGCGAGTTCTTCCGCGTCTCGGTCGCCGGCGCGGGGCTCAAGCCCGTGCTGCTCGCGCCGATGCCGGCGCAGCCCGGCAACGCCGACGTCGCGGGCGAGGGTCCGCTGGGTCAGATCGGCGGCGCCTTGGGCATCAAGCCGGCCGAGAAGCCCGCCACCCCCACGAGCCCCGCTGCCAGGCCATTGAAGCTCGACGCCGCGACGCCCATCGACGGCCCCGCGAACGTCTGCCCGATCGCGTTCCCGGTCCAGCCGTTCCACGCCAAGCTGCTCAACCTCTCGGGCGGCGGGATGGGCGTGGAGACGCCGCAGCGCATCGGCCCGATCGCGCGGCAGATCATCTACTACCGCTGCCAGATCCGGTTGCCCAATGTCGACCAGATCATCGAGACCGCGGCCGAGATGCGCTTCGTCGAGGAGCGAGAGGGCGGGACCTACTACCTCGGCCTGCACTTCGACTTCCTCAACCCCGCCCACAAGCGCCAGTGCGTCGACGCGATCTGCAAGTTCTGCGCGTGGCATCAACGCCAGCAGTTGCAGCGGCTGCGCGACAAGGGGTGAGCGGCGTCAACGGCGCGAAGACGTTTGAGCAGTGTCTTGTTAGCCGGAAGCGCAAGCGACGGGACGGGGGTCGACCGATCCAAGGCTTGGCCGGAGCACGCGAATGGGCGACCGACCTCGACCGCAGCGGGGTGATGGCGAAATCGAAAGCGATCGTTGCAATTCATC
>JAPLMQ010000218.1 GCA_026386955.1 Planctomycetota bacterium | reverse complement strand
TGATCCGCTCGGGATGCTTGATCACCGGCTGCAGCCGCTGCGCCTGCGGGCCCAAAAGCTCGTGCGCCAAGGCCCGGGCCTTGTCGGCCTCGGGTCGCAGGTCGCGCAGCAGCGAGGCCGGCAAAATCCGGCGGAAGATCACATAGCCCTGCGACCAATAGTCGTTGATCATCGAATCGCGGAACTCAAAAGCCATGGACGGAACTCCAGGAACGAGGGATGCAATGACGAGACATTATCCATTGGAATGGCTTCGCTTGTCGACGGGGCGTCGCGGGCTCGCCGACCTGCTACGCTCCAGGCATGGATTGCCGCGTCGGCTGCGGCGCGTGCTGCGTCGCGCCCTCCATCTCCAGCGCCTTGCCCGGCATGCCCCAGGGGAAACCCGCGGGCGTGCGCTGCGTCAACCTCGACGCCCAGGACCGCTGCCGGGTCTGGAACACCCCGGTTTTTCCCGCGGTATGCCGGGGCTTTCGCCCGGAGCTCTCCGTATGCGGCCAGACCGCGGCCGAGGCGATGGTCAACCTGACCATCATGGAGGCGCAGACCCGCGCGGCCCAGGGTTGATGCGTCCGACGGCTCTCCATCGGTCCGACGCGACGACCGAATCGGTGCGGCATTCGTTTGCCCGCCGGGGCGTTGCCAGTGAAAATAGCTGTAAGCGAATGATGATGATCTTGCCCACAACGCCGCTGCCGCGACTGCACCCCGACGCAAGGGGGCTGCGCCTCGCGCACACCGCGGCGGCGACGCTGCTCGTGATGGTCTTGGCGCTGGGCCTGGCAGGCTGCGGTCCCAAGCCGGTGGCCACGATGCCCTCGACCGGCGCGACATCGACCGTGCGCCATTTCGTCGGCACGACGCTCTCGGGCCCGATCGAAAAAGTCGTGACAGTCGCCCATCCCGAGGAGGCGATGACCGTCCGTGTGACGTTCATCGCGCTCGAGAAGATGCCGGGGCAGATCTACTCGCCGCTGGGCGCGCAGGCCCGATTGATCGCCTCCGAGCAGGGGGGCAGCGCGGTCCTGCCGACGACGAACATCACCCAGGGCGCCCGCCTTGGGACCGCGAAGGATCCCGACTCGTTGCTGGCCCAGCTCGCCGCCTCGCCCCACGGGCGCGACGCCGCGATCAGCGAACTCTCCGGCACGCTGCCCGCGGGCGTGA
The DNA here is from genome assembly GCA_026386955.1 of Planctomycetota bacterium. Taxonomy (GTDB): domain Bacteria; phylum Planctomycetota; class Phycisphaerae; order Phycisphaerales; family Phycisphaeraceae; genus JAPLMQ01. Next base: position 57,895 of record JAPLMQ010000218.1, on the reverse strand, counting down.
CCGCGACGTTCCGCCTCGTCGACCCCGCGCCCGTGCAGGAGGCGCTGACCGAGGACCCGGTCCACCGGATGGTCGCCGTCGATGTGCATCGCAAGGACTCCGCGATCGTCGGCGCCCAGACCGCCCGGTTGGAGATCGCGGTGACGCTGCAGGACTTGGTCGACACCTCCGTTCGGGACCGAGCGCGGGCGGAGGCCGAGGCCGCGGCCTTGGGCGAAACGGAGACACCTGTCCAGAAGGCCGCACAACACAGCCGGCCCACGACCATGCCCGCCACCGCGCCCTCGACGTGGAGGTTCCAGAAGGAAATCGCCGTGTTCGACGGGCCTGAGACGGCCGGGCCGGGGAGCGTCGTGGTGGTGCTCCCGTTCAAGTTCGCGCCCAGCGCCAGCGCGGGCGTCGCCATCGTGGTCGAGACGCGCCCCGGCACCGCCGCCGCCGCCCACGCCAAGCTCGTCGCGGCGAGCGTCAAGGAGACGCAGGCGTCCGCGGCCGAGGCGGCGGCCGCGCGGGTCCGCGCCCCGCAGCGCAACAACGGGTGGGCCGGCCTCAACGTGGCGATCAGCTCGCTCGGCCGGCAGGACCTGCGCCGCCCCGCGATGGTCTTCCTCTCCAGCGAAGGCTCGGCCCGCCTCTGCAGCGACGTCGCGCTGGTCGCCGACGACCGCGTGCTGGCCGACCTCGCCGGCCGGATCAGCGGCGGGAGCGGCGCGCTGCCCGTGGGCGGCACGCGCTCGGCACTGGGCTGGGCGCTCGACCTGCAGACGCTGCAACTCCTCGCCGGCCTGCAGGCGTCGGGCAAGCTCCCGCCGGAACTCGCGTCGGTGCTGATGAACCACACGGGCGAGGCCGGACGCCACGCCTCGTCGCTGGAGGAGATCCTCAACCAACTGCCGAGCCGGCGCGAGTTGGATCGCCGGCTCATCGCCGAGAACCAGATCTTCCTGGAGGACTCGAGCCCGGGGGCCCGACTGCGGGCGTTCGAGTGGCTCCGCGCCCGCGACGTGGCCCCGGAGGGATACGATCCGCTCGCCTCGGTGAAGGATCGCCGGGTGGCGCTGGAGCGCGTCGCCCAGGCCGCCGCCACCAAGCCGGCCGCAACGGCTCCCGCCACGGCGCCGGCCACCGCCCCGTCGGAAGATCGAAGCGACAACGCCGAAGGCCCCGCCGCGGCAGGGGGGACGCCATGACCAGCGACTCCGGCACGCCTCCGACCAAGCCCGCCGCGCCGCCCGCTTCCGCTGCGGCGGTTCCGCCCCGCGCCCCCCATCGCTGGCGGCGGCGCTTCGGCATGGCCTTCCTGGTCCTGCTCGTCCTCGCGGTGGTCTTCCGCATCGCGCTCATCTGGCTGATGCCCGCGGTGCTCCGCCAAGTCGCGCGCACCTATCAACTCGACTGCGCCTACGACCGCATGGAGCTGAGCCTCCTGGGCGGCGACGTCGGGATCTGGGGCCTCAAACTCACCCCGTTGCCCGCCTCGCCGGGCTCCGCGTCGCCGACCTCCAAGGCCGCCACGACCGCGCCCGCGGCCACGCAGCCCGCGGCTCCTGTGATCCAGGCCGAATATTGCCGCGCCTACATCTCCCCGCTCGCGCTCCTGCAAGGGCGGCTTCACGCCCGCCGGCTCGAGGCCGACGCCGCCGAGGTGCTGGTCGACCGCGAGCCCGACGGGCGCATCCCGCTGCTGGACCGCTTCCTCGCGATGCGCTCGCCCGCGGCGATGCCCGCCGCCGCGCCAGGCAAGCCGGCCTCGGCCGACCTCGTGCCGCCGCTGCGGGTCGACGCCCTGCGCGTCCAGCGGCTCAAGGCCCGCTTCCGCGACCGCAGCGTCAGCCCCGTGGTCGACTCGCAGGTGGTGCTCGACCTGCGCGTCTCCGACTTGGGCGTCGCCCCGCGGCCGATCCGTTATGAGATCGACCTCTCCGCCGAGTCGCTGCTCGAGGGCCTGCGCCTCGAGGGCGAGGCCAAGACGCTCGGCCGCTCGATCGACGCCACCGCGCGGCTGCGGGTCCGCTCGCTCCGCGTCAAGCCCGCGGCGGGCTACCTCTCGATGCTCGGGCTGCAGTCGCTCTCCAACGAGATCTCCGGCCAGCTCGAGTCGCGCATCACGCTCACCGTCTCGCCGCCGCCGACGTCGACGATCACCGGCTCGCTGCTGGTCAGCGACCTCTCGTTCTCCACCGACGGGCGCGAGGTCTTCGGGCTCGACCGGCTCACGCTCGGGCCCGTGAAGATCGGCTCCGACACCGCGGACCTCTCCAAGCTGGTGGTGGAGGGCGCCCGCCTGCACTCGGTGCGGCGCTCGGACGGGACGCTCCGCGTCGCAGGGTTTGAGATGATGCCGCAGGAGCTGGGCGACTCCGCCACGGCTCCCGCGACGACGCGCCCCGCAGTGGCGGCGCAGACGCAGCCCACCACGCGGCCGCTGCGGTATCCGCTCTCGATCAAGGAGATCCTGCTCAAGAAGGCCCGCGCCGATTTCCGCGACGAGGCCGTCACCCCCGCGGCCGAGCTGGCCCTGGAGATCGACGACCTCGTCGCCCGCACGCCCAACGACACGCGCGTTGGCGACGACCTCTCGCTGGAGGTCGTCGGCGCGCTGCGGTCGCCGAACCTCGCCCGCTCCGTGCGCGTCAGCGGCACCGCACGCCCGTTCGCGTCGACCAAGACGGCCAGCCTCAAGCTCGCCGCCCAGGGGGTCAAGCTCGACGCCGTCCGCCCGTACCTCGACATGGTCCTCCTCGAATCGGAGCTGCGCGACGCCAACGTCAACTGCGACATCAACGCCGCCCTCACGCTTGGCCCGCACGGCAGCTTCGGCGGCGAGCTGCACATGAGCGGCCTGAAGCTGGAGGACCACGGTGATGAGCTGCTGGCCGTCGACGAGCTGCACGTCTCGGGCATCGGCGTCGACCCGCAGGTCGGGCGCATCCGGGTGGACGACATCCAACTCGTGGGCCCGGCGATCATCGCCCGGCGCGAGGCCTCGGGCGGGTTCGCCGCGTTCGGGTTCCACACCAAACCGTTGCTCTCCGCCGCCGACGCCCGCCGCCGCGCCGCCGCGAGCGCCCCCGCCCCCGGAGAGGAGACGGCGTCGCAGCCCGCCGCCGAGTCGGCCCCGATCCCCATCCCCAAGTTCGAGATCGGCCATTTCGGCTGGCACGAATTCCGGCTGCGTCTGAGCGACCTGACCGTCACGCCCGCCTCGCACGTGGTCGTCACCGACGCCGGCATCGACCTGAGCGACATCCGCTTCGACTTGGATGCGCCCGAGCCCGACCCCAAGCCCGGGAAGATCTACGTCTGGTTCTTCGCCCCGGGCCTGGCGGAATCGCTCCGTGTCGACGGCGAGTTCATCGCCAAGCGCAACTCGATCGCGGCGACGATGCAGGTGAGGGGCAAGGGGCTCGACGCCACGCCGCTGGTGCCCTACGTCCAAGGCATGGGCTTCGAGCCCACGCTCCGCCACGGGTCGCTCAAGCTCGACGCCACCGTGAGCCTCAACCGCACCGCCGAGGGCCTGAGCGCCGCGCTGGCGGTCGACCACATGAGCTACGCCGACGGCGCGACGCAGCTCGCCGCCGTCGAGTCGCTCCGCATGGAGGGGCTGCGGCTCAGGCAGGGCGAGATCGAGCTCGACTCGCTCAGCCTGGAGAAGCCGCACGGCCACCTCGTCCGCGAGGCGGACGGCGCGATGCTGGTCGGCGGCGTGCGCCTTCCGCCCCGCCCCGCGGCGCCGGCGACCACGCAGCCCGCGGGCCCGCCGCTGGCATTGCCCTTCGTGGCCGTCCTGAAGAAGCTCCACCTGCACGACGGCTCGCTGGCCTGGATCGACCAGGTTCCCAAACCCGCTGTCAGCACCATCATCAGCGGGATCGTCGACCTGGGCCGGCTGACGCTGGGCAAGTCGGCCGAGCCCGCGACGCTCGAGGTGAGTGGCAGCGCCGCCGGGGCGGTGGAGAACCTCACGCTCAAGGGCGTCGTCTCGCCCGATCCCGAGGGGCTCAGCGCGAAGCTCGACGTCACCGCGTCGGGTCTGAAGGCCGGCAGCCTCGCGCCATACTTGCCAACAGGTCTGGACGTCTCCCTGCGCGACGGGCGGCTCAAGACCGGGCTCGACGCGCAGTGGGTGCGTCATGCCGAAGGTGGACAGAGGGGGCACGTCAAACTCACCGGGCTGGAACTGCGCGATGGGCCCGACGGCCCGCCGGTGCTCGCCCTCGCGTCGGCGGGCGTGGGCGTCACCCGGCTCGACATCGCGAACAAGATCATCGCCCTGGACGAACTGACGCTCACCGCTGGGCAGGCCCGTGTCCGCCGCGCGGCCGACGGCGCGCTGGAGATGCCCGCGATCACCTTCCGCCCCGCGCCGCCCACGACCGGCCGCAAGGGCTACGAGCTTCCGACTGTCTACCCGCTCATCACCATCGAACGGCTCGACCTCCAGATGGCCAGCCTCGCACTGGTCGACGCGACGCTGCCCCATTCGCCCGAGGTCGGCTTCTCCGACCTCCGCCTGCGCAGCACCGAGCGCATCGAGACCCTCGGCCCGCAGGCCTCGCTGCGCCCGTCGATCGAATTTGAGTTGACCGGCAAGCCCAAGGGGTTGGCCGACTCGCTCAAGCTCTCGGGCAAGCTCTCGCCCTTCGGCACCTCCGCACGGGCCGACCTCGACCTCACCGTCTCGGGCATCCACGGCCCGGCCTGGCTCAAGCTCGCCCCGGAGCTGGCGGAGTTCGTCAACGCCGAGGAGCTCCAGCGGGCCGTGCTGCACACGCACGTCAACGCCAACGTGCGCCTCGACCGCCGGTCGCCGCTGGATTTCGACCTCTCCCGCGGCTTCGAGTTCGGGCTGGTGATGCGCGACACGACCTTCAGCGAAGGCCCGGAGGAGGAAGTGCTCGGCGGCTTCGACGAGCTGCGGATCGAGGGCGGGCGCGTCGAGCCGAAGTTCGCCTCGGTGGAGATCCGCTCGATCGAGATCACCAAGCCCATGGGGCATTTCGTCCGCGACACCGACGGCCTCCGCGCGTTCGCTTGCGTCTTCAAGCTGCCCGACTTCGGCGTGAAGCCCGCCACTCAGCCCGCCACTCGGCCCGCGGCTCCCGTGAAGACCGTCAAGGTGGTCGACGCCGCCGACGGCAAGCCTGCCCCCTTCGCCGCCCCGTTCCCGCGGCCCGAGCGGGAGATCCGCGTCGGGAAGCTGTCGATCAGCGGGATCGATGCGATGCTCGAAGACTGGGTGGTCGACCCCGCGCTCTTCATCCCGCTCACCGGGCTGGAGTTCGAGGCGCACGATCTGACCAACCTCGTGTGGCACGAGCCCAAGCCGGTGCGGTTCAGCCTGCTGCTCAACTCCGGGAAGGTCTCGCTGCCCAAAGACCCGCTCCCGCCGCCGACGACCATGCCATCGGCCGCCGGCCCTGCGGCCACCGGGCCGGCGGGGACGCAGTCCGCGACGGCCCCCGTGCGGCTGCACCTGCCCCCGGTCGCGATGGAGTCGCGCGAGCCTTTCGCGCAGATCGCCGGCAGCGGCCGCGTCGTGCTCTATCCCGCGCCGACGGGCTGGGTGAAGACCTCGATCAGCGGCCTGGAGCTGCAGGCGCTGCGCGGGACCGCCAAGGCCGAGGGCGTGACGATCTACAGCGGCATGTTCGACGGCTCGGCCGACCTGCGGCTGACGCCTGACGGCGTCGCCCGCGTGCAGTCCCGCCTGGTCTTCACCGACATGCGCGTCTACGAGCCGCCCAACGGGCCGATCTTCCGGCTGTTCCACCTCCCGGCCCCGCTCGACGTCGCCATCGGCGTGCTGCAGGACCCCGATGGCTCGATCACGCTGCCGATCGGCGCCTCCTTCTCGCCCAACCGCAACTGGGCCGACGAGCTGGTCGGCTCGGTGATCGGCGAGGTGCCGGGGATCGTCGCCACTGCGCTGGCCAGCGCGCCGATGAAGGCCCTGGGGATCAAGGGCGAGCGCAACACGAAGCCCGAGCCGCCGGCCGTGCTGGCTTTCGAGCCCGGCTCGACCGTGCTGGACGGCGAGACGCTGGGCAAGATCGAGGCGCTGTTGGTCCGCCTGCGCAAGGACGAGACGCTCGACCTGACCGTCCGCCACGCGCTGGGCGGGGGCGACGTGGCGCTGGCGAAGGTCCGCGCCAACCCGACGCGGGAGGATTGCCTGAGCCTCGTCGCCCAGCTCCGCGAGCGGAAGGCCGACCTCTCCCGCCTGCGCGAGGAGGTCGCGGGGCGGGCCCGGGGCCAGCTCGCCTCGCGCTTCGAGGCCGAGACGGCCGAGGCGACGCTGGCCCGCTTGCGGGCGATCGACACCGAGCTGGCCCAGACGGAGGACTCGCTCGACAGCGTCAGCGCCATGCTGCGCCCAGGCGCGGCGAGACAGGCCGACCGGCGCAGCCGGGCCGCCTCGCTGGAGATCGCCCGGCAGCGCATGGAGGCGGTCCGCCGGGCGTTGTTCGCCGGCGGCGTGCGCGACATCCAGCGGCGGGTCCAGTTCTACGACCCCAGCTTCACGGTCGCCCCCGGGCCGGGCGGCGGGCAGGTAACCCTCGGCGTCGTCAAGGGCGCGTCCAAGTGATTGCTGTGTCGGGCGGGGGAGCGTGGGCGCGTGCGCCGCGCGGCCAGCGTTGTTGTTCCATGATTCGATGACCCACCGGAGTTCCAGGCCATGGCGATCAGCCACGTCACCCGTTCGCCGCGCAGGCTCGTCTTCCCTCCGGGCGCTCCGCCGGGGGAGATGTGGGTCTACCAGCTCGCCCAGGCGGTGCAGCTCGGGCCGAACGTCGCGGGGCTGATGGTCAACATCCGCCGCGGCGGGATGAACGTGGTCGACCTGGAGGTCGGCAACGACATGATCCTGTTCGACGATCTGGACCACATCGACCTCTCGCTCGTGACGCCGCTCTCGCGGAGCGAGACGCTGCCGCACCCGCGGACGGGCGAGCCGAACTTCCTCGCGAAGTACCCCGCGTCGATCGGCTTCGTTCCCGCCGGGGCCCGGCGGGCCGACGGGTCGCCTCATCCGCACGCGGGGACGGGCTTCGGGCTGGTGAGTGTCCTGGGCATGCCGGCCGACCTCTCGGGCGGCGTCACCAAGCTCGAGAAGCCGTACCAGTGCTTCGAGTTGCAGCAGTACACGTTCGACGGCGCGACCTTCCGCGTGACCGAGACCCAAGTGATCGAGATGGACGGCTTCCTCCCGGGCTGGACGATCTACAACCGCCCGATCGGCCCGCCGATCCCCGACGGCGACGACTTCGTCGCGGGCATCGTCATGGGGGCCCACGGGCAGTACCACGGCTCGGGCATGGCCCGCTGGCGGCGGACCGGCGGCGCATGGCGGCTCGACCGCGTCACGCCGATCACCGACCTCGACGGCTCCTTCGAGCCCTCGATCGTGCGCGACCGCGACGGCTCGCTGGTCGCCTGTGTGCGCGAGGCCTTCGGCTCGCCGCACGCAAGCCAGCCGATCGACCACGGCAACACCGTCCGGCTTTGGCGGTCGACCGATGGTGGCGAGTCGTGGCAGCGGCTCGCGCATGTGCACGGCGTGCGCGCCTCGACGCCGGTCTCCGTCAACCGTGCGGCGGACGGCTTGCTCTACGTCGCGTCGAACCCCGACTGGCGGCTTGATTCGTTCGGAAATGTGCCGCGGCATTCGATCCTCCTGCGCGAGGTGCTGCAGCTTTGGCCGCTCTCGCCCGACGGAACGCGCCTGGGCGGGCCGGTGGTGATCCGCGACTGCAACGCCGACTTCGGACTCCCACCGGGCGGGACGATCTGGTACGCCGACCACCCGATCTCCACCAACCTCCGGCTCGCGGACGGGCGTTGGCATCACGTGGTCTGCTACCGCTGCCTGGAGCAGTCGGAGGGGCGGTCGGACGCGCCGCCGACGCGGTTCACGGGGTGCTACGTGGAGGAGGTCGTCGGCGACGGGGCGGCCGAGCCAGCCTGGCGGTTCGCGGACGGCGGGCGCGTGGCCGTCCAATGAGGCGGTCGGGCTTGTGGCCCCGCGCCGGCGCGGCGAACGCGCATGGCGTATCCTGCACGTGCGCATTCCGAACGAGCTTGGGTTGTCCGACAAATCGGGAAAACCGGTGAAGCATTTCAGCATCGTCTTTGCGGGCATCCTGGCGGTCCTGGTCGCGTTCGTTGCCCTGCCGGCCTTCGAGGCGGAGGGGGCGGAGGAGGCGGCCACGCCCGGCAAGTGGCGGCGCACCGCCACCGCTGCGAACGTCGAGAAGGCGATGGCGCCGGTCGTGGCCTACCCCGAGAAGAAGGCGGAGGCGGCGACCTTTACCACGGCGGAACCGTTCCCCGCGGGCGTCTATGAGATGCGGTTCGACGCGATCCCCTCTCATGTGGGCGACGGCATCGCGTGGTACGGCGAGCTGGCTGTGCGCGAGCCCGAGAGCATCGGTCCCGTCAACTTCCCCGCCAACCAGTTTGAGCGGGCCGGCAAGGCGTCGGCGCGGGTGGTGACGATCGTCAACGCCAAGCCCGGGCCGATCCGCGTGGTCTTCGGCGCGACGGCTGCGATGGACATGGGGACGGCCTTCGAGCGGCGGCTGGGCGCGGCGGCGCCCACCGTCGATGGGGGCGATCCGAAGGCAGGGAAGGGCAAGCCGGGGCCGACGATGGTCGAGGCCGCCCGCCCCGTGGACGACCTGCTCAAGAACATGGAGCTGACGGAGCTCTCGCCCGAGAAGCAGTTCTATTTCCTGATCGACCGCGTGCGCCTCCGCCGGCTCAGCGGCGTGGGATATCCGTCGGACTTCGGCGTCGACAAGATCCGATACCGCCCGGGCGAGGAGCTCAAGGGGCACGTGACGCTCCACGATCTGGAGGGGCAGAAGGGGCCGGCGGAGCTGCGGCTGTATCTGGAGTCGAGGCTCCACACGCGCACGCTCGCGAAGACCATCCCCGTCCCCGCGCTGACGGGCAAGCGGGTGATCGATTTCTCGCTCACGCTGCCCAAGGAGGAGTTGGGCTACGCGCTCGTCGCCTCGCTCTGCCGCCCCGACGGGGCCGAGGCGGTGGAGTGCGCCGAGTATTTCGGCGTCGTCGAGAATTTCTACCGCACGGCGATCCATTATCCGAACCGCGTGGGACGGAACATGCTCGACTCCGAGATGGGCGACTTGAAGGCCCAGACGGACAAGATCCGCGCGAGCTACTCCAACTGCTTCGAGGTCTTCGCTTGGGCGCAGGAGGACATGGTGGGCATGAGCCCCGCGCAGGACGTCTGGTTCTCCGGGCAGACCTGCTACCGCATCTCCAAGGCCTACATGAAGGAGCTGATCCGCGCGTCGCACGAGGGAGGCGTCTCGGCGGCGTCGTACGGGAAGTTCATCATGTCGGGCTACCTGGGGTGGAAGACCGCCTGGGACCGCCCGCTCGACCACCGCAGGCAGTACCACTTCCCCGTCGGGAACTGGGGCGGGACGAACGAGCACGGCATCCAGCAGTTCCGCTACGGCGAGTTCAACTCCGAGCGCGGCCCCGCCACGGGCGGCGCGTTCAAGCTCGGCCGGCCGGACTTCATCCCGGTCGACCCCGATCCGACGCCGGCGATGGCGAAAGTGGCGGGCGAGGAGATCGTGCGGGCGATGAAGATGTTCGGGTGGGACGCCATCCGCTGGGACGGGCACCCGCGCGGCGACCAGGTGCGCAAGACGCAGGCGCTGGTGCGGTACCTCAAGGAGGTCGTCGCCAAGGATTGCCCCGACGCGCGCTGGGGCTACAACTACCTGAACGTCGAGGGAACGCCGAGCTACGACTGGGCCGTGCAGGACAACGAGCTGGACGAGCTCTGCGCCGGCGGCTGGCTGCTCATGAACGAGTCGATCCGCAAGAGCATCGGCCAGCCGTTCGAGTGGATCGCGCGGAACATCCAGGTCGAGGGCGACCTGGCCCGCGAGCGTGGCGGCTACCTGCTGGGCATCTCCTGCGACCATGTCAGCGCGCGGGACGCCTTCATCGAGGCGGTGCTCTACTTCGCCGGCGGCTGCCGGCCGATGGGCGGGGCGGCGGGCTTCCCCGAGATCAACCGCTACGGGACGCGGTATTCCTGCTACACGTTCGACGAGCGCCTCCGCCGGCTGGAGAAGCCCGAGGCGGTGATCCAGCCGGCGGGAAAGACGAACCTTTGGTGGCAGCCGTTCGTGTATGAGACGCCGCGCGGCGCCGACGGGGCCTCGCAGTTGGTGGTCAACCTGATGAACATCCCCAAGGAGGAGAAGCCGCTGGTCTCGAAGGAGACGGCGATGAACATGGGCCTCCGCGCGGGGAGCGAGCCGGCCGCGTTCCGGCTCACGCTCCCCGCGGGCTGCGCCGCGGGCGCGGCGAGGCTGATCGACCCGTTCACGCTGGCCGTGCGCGAACTGGAGAGCAGGGACGAGAGCATTGCGGTGCCCGCAGTGCCGGTTTGGTCGGTGCTGGTGGTCGATCTGCGGACGGAGGCCGGCGCGAAGGGGATCGCCGAGCAGTTCGGCCCTCCCGCGACCGTCAACAAGACCCGCCCCAATTCGCCCGCGCTCAAGCCGATCGTCCTCGATGTCGCCGCGCCGACCGACCGCCTCTGGCAGCAGATGGTCGAGGCCACCGGCGGCGAGGGATGGACGGGCAAGGAGAACCTGGAGGAGCCCGCGTTTGCCGCGTTGCCGCTCGACCAGCGGAACGCCAAGCTGATCGCCCATCGCGAGGCGCCTTCGCTGCAGCCCGCGGAGCTCCTCAAGTCGCAGTTCGACTCCATCACGCTCTCGGCCGACTTTGCCGAGCGCGACAGGCCGCACAGCGCCGAGCCGATCGTGCCGGTGCGGACGGGCAGGCTCAATGTGTTCCATGGCTGCGGCGTGCTGGCGAACCGGCTGCGTCTGGACGAGGCGCTGGCGGGCGTCGGGCGGTTCTCCTATTGGGCGGGCGACGTGGGCGGCTGGCGGGGAAAGTACGGCATGACCGGGCAGGTGGGCCCGAACGATTTCGCGTGCACAGGCCTGGTGGTCTACAGCGACGTCCCCACGGGCGCCTTGGGCGCGGCCCAGAACTACGCGATGCTGCGATGGATCAAGGGCGGCGGGGCGGCCCTCTTCACCGGCGGGCCCTATGCCTTCGGCCATGGCGGGAGCATGCACACCATCCTCGACCGCGAGCTCCTTCCCGTCGTCGCGCCCACGATGATGGACATCCGCTACAACGCCTCGGGCCTGCCGCTCGAGCCCGGGCCCGATTTCGATTTGCTCGGCCTGCCCGCCTCGTTCCGCGAGGAGCTTGCCCGCGCCAAGCCGCTCTTCTGGGCCTTCAACGAGGACGCCCTCCGGCCGGGGGCGGACGTGAAGGTCTTCCTGAAGTCGGGCAATCGGCCGGTGCTGGTGGGATGGCAGCTCGGTCAGGGGCGCGTGGGCTGCATGCTCGCGGCTACGATGGGCGCGAGCGAGAAGGATCGGCCAGCCTTCTTCGAGTGGGACCGTTGGCCTGAATTGCTCGGTGCCACGATCAAGTGGCTCGCGCCGCACGGGACCGACGTCGGGCCGGCGGCCGCGGTGCCCGCACAAGTCAAGGCCCCGGAGCGCGACGCCGCGCTGCAGTTGCTCGAGGACCAGCGCGTCGACCGCCTCATCGGGGCGGAGCTCGACGGCGCCGGGGCCGCTCCTGGGAGCATGACCGACGCCGTCGCCGCGCCCAAACCGCCGTCGAAGGCCAAATCCACCAATCCCGACGAGGCGAAGTTGGTCGCGGCGATGCGCACGCTGCTCGCCGCGGGTCCCGGCGACACCCGCAGCTCCGCGGCCTTGGCAGACCAACTTGGGGCGCTGGCGTCGATTCCGTTCGAATTGAACGAGGCCGTGGTCCGCTCGCTCGCGGCTGTTCGCCCGCCTCCGGAGCGGCTGGTCGACGCGTCGAAGCGCTGCGCGCAGTCGACCGACGCGAAGGTGCAGGCGCTCGCCCCGCAGTTGCTGGCCTTGGCGGGGAAGGGCGAGTTCGTCCGGCCTCTGCTCCAGATGGCGGGCGACATCAACTCCGACATCCCGCAGGTGCGCTTCGGGCGGATGGTGGGGATCGGTCTCTACCAGCCGGACGACCTGGTCTCCGTCGGCGCGGAGAGCTGCAAGGCCTGGGAGACGCTCTCCGCGGAGAGGCTGAAGGCCTACACCGACGGGAAGGGCTTCAACGAGGGCAGCCCGCCGATGCCGCTGATCGACGCCGACTCGCTGCTGGAGCGGGCGTCGTGGCTCAGCTACCTCTACCGGCGCAAGCCCGAGGAATATGCCGGCCTGCTGCTGCGCGAGTGGCTCCTGCTGCGGCAATACGGCGACTACTGCGACCAGACCTACGGCTCGCTGCAGAAAACGATCGAGAAGGAACCGCGGGCGAGCATCGCGGCGGCGCGGATCAGGATCGACATGATCGTCGAGCTGCAACGCAGCTTCCAGCAGGTGCGCTTCCTTGCCGACGAGCAGGCCCGCGACATCGTCCGCAACCACCCCGCGGCCGCGGCGGAGGTGATCAGCCGTTGCTTCTTCCGCACCGAGGTCGAGCAGGCGCTCAATCTCCTGGGCGGGCTGACCGCCAAGGAGAGCCGGGTGATCCTCGAGCGGCTGGTCGCCGTGCATCATCCGCACCTGGGCGAGTTCGCGGCCCGACGGCTGAAGGAATGAATTGGCCCGCGACGTGAAGCGGGGCTCGTGGAATGGGAATCGGTCTCGACGTCGGCGTCTTTGCACCCTCGGGGATTTCTGTGATGACCGCAGCCAAGGCTTTGAGCGTCGCCGGCCTCTTCGCGGGATTGTTCGCGCTGTCGGCCCTTCCCTGTCGGGCCGCCGACACCGGCCTGACGTCAGGAGCCGGTCCGGAGACGCGGCTGGAAGAAGTCGCGCATACGGGCACCAGCATCAACGTCACGTCCACTGGGGCTCGGTTCGAATTCACGTGGAAGGGATGCCTGTTGGTCTGCTCGCAGCGGGTTCCCGTGGCGCGGGATGTCGTCGTGGTCTGGCTGGACGGAGGGATCACGCGGTCGATCGAGCAGATGGACGACAAGACATGCCAAGTCGAGGGCCTCGCGCCGAGCGGGTTCATCGGAGGCGCATCACTGACCTTCCGCGGCGATTCCGTGGTGGTCCTCCGGGCCAAGCGCGACATGGAGGTCAAATTCCTCGCGATGTTCAAGCCCATCTACCAGGCCCAGCAGAAGGGGGCCGGCCTGCTCATGGACAACGAAGGCGGCTTCGGCGTCTGCTCGATGGACGACGGGTCCTTCCAGGGGCTGAAGCGGCCGGTGTATTGGGCGAACCTGAACGGGGCATTCGGGCGGGACGACGCGGGGCGGGCGCGGATCATGCTTCATCCGGCGGCGAACGGCGTCGGCGGCGCGGCCGTGCCCGGGCCCGAAGGCCAGAAGGATTTCTCGGAGCTTGTTTACCGTCTCAAGGCCGGGCAGGAAGTGTGGCTCTCGATCTTCCCGCAAAAGCAGCCGCTGGACGCCAAGGCGTTCGCGGCGTCGCTCGTCCCCGCGGCGAAGCGCGACGACCCCTTCAACGACGACGGCCGGCTGCCCGGGCTGGACGGCGAGACGACGGCCGTCCCGGCGCCGAAGGCCAACCCATGGAAGGCGCCGCTGGCCGACCTTTATCCCGGGAACGAAATCCTTCGGCTTGTGGACGCCCCCGCGTTTTTCCAGCAGGCCAGCCTTCTCAAGCAAATCCGCAACACATTGGAGATCCAGGCAGGCGTATACCGGCAAGGCGGAACGATCCGCGTCATCCAGTCGAACGCGACGAACGCGCCGCTGCCGGTCACATTGAAGTGGGACGCCCCGGGTTGGCGGGTCAGTCCGTGGGAGGCCAAGCTCAAGCCTGAGCCGGGCGCGGTGGCGGAGACAGTCTTCACCTTCATGCCGCATGTCGCGAGCCAAGACCCCAAGCTCGCGGGCGCGAAGCCATCGACGCCCACGCTCCAGGCCGTCTATGAGTTTCCCGGCGCGGATGGGAAATCCATTACGGTGACGCAGGATCATGCCGTTTTCGTGAATGAATCGATCGCGGTCCCGCGGCTTCCGTCCCTGAACGGGCTTGATGCCATGGTCGATGCCCTCAAGGCCCAGACGCCGGCGGTGCTCCATCCAGAGGGGCAGGGGTATGTCGAGACGCGTCGGCCCGAGGGTGGCCCGGCGACGGAGCCGAAGCTGCGCGTCCTCAACTCGGAGGGCAACGGCACCGCCGAGATCCGGCTGGCGATCGCGGGAGACAACTTGGCGCTGCATGTCAAGGCCTTGGACCCGTATAGCCCGGCCGACACACCCCAGTGGGGCATGGGCGGCTACGGCACGGGTAGCGCGATCGACCTCTACATCGGCCGGCCCGGGAGCGCGACGGTCCGCCAGGTCCACGTGCAGTTGCTGGCGCCCACGGGCGAGAAGAGCATTGTCCTCAGCGAGAACGGGAAGAAGCTGGGCGATGCCGAGTTCATGTGCCGATCCGTGTCGCTCAAGCCGTTTGGGTACGAATTGCAGGCCCTGATCCCGCTGAAGGACTTGCTGCTGGAGCCCGGCGCCGAGCAATTCCTTGTCGACGTCGGCCTGAGCACGCGGAAGCACTTCACTCTGCTCTACACCGGCGACCCCGGCAGGCACCCCGAGCGCAGCAGCCGCCACTTCGCGCTGGCGGTCGTGGCTCCCGCTGCCGGCAAGCCGGCCGCGCCTTGACGCCGCACGGCGGGAGCCGCCTGCGCGACTTGGCAGGGCGGCAGCCGCAACTATGCTGGCCCACTTCAAAGTCCATTCGACTGCAACTCATCCTGGAGCATCCCGCATGGCCGCTCGAAAGACCGTCCGCCGCAAGACGACCTCCGCCACCCCGGCCGCCCCGACCCGCGTCGGCGTCGTGGGGCTGGGCATGGGAAGGCACCACCTCAACTGCTACAAGAACGTGCCGGACTGCGTGATCGCCGGCGTCAGCGACGTCGACACGACGCGCCTCGCGGCCGCGGGCAAGGAGTACGGGCTGCCCGCCTCGGCCCTCTTCGCCGACGCCCAGGCGATGTTCGACTCGGGCCTGCTCGACGCGGTCTCGATCGCCACGCCCAACTTCCTGCACCATCCGCTCACGATGGCGGCCCTGAAGGCGGGGCTGCACGTCCTCTGCGAAAAGCCCCTGGCGATGGACACCGCGCAGGCCCGCGAGATGGTGCGGACCGCGGAGAAGCGCGGGCTCAAGCTGGGCGTCCATTTCAACCACCGCATGACCCCGGCCGCCCGCGCCATCGCGCAGTACGCCCACGCCGGCGATCTGGGCGAGATCTACCACGCCCGCATCTCCTGGCATCGCCGCCGCGGGATCCCAGGCGGCCCGGGAAGCTGGTTCTTCGACTCAAAGCGCTCCGGCGGCGGCTGCCTGATCGACCTGGGTGTCCACGCGATGGACACCGTCATGAGCATTTTGGGCTACCCCAAGGTCCTCGCCGTCAACGGGCAGACGCGCAACGTCTTCGGGAAGACCGACAAGCCCACCAGCGTCATGGACGTGGAGGACTTCGTCACCGGCTACATCCGCCTGGAGGGCGGGGCGACGATCGCGCTGGAGGTCAGTTGGGCCAGCCACCACGAGCACCCCGAGCAGGTGGTGATGGCGATCTACGGGACGGAGGGCGGCGCGGTGCGAAGGACCGAGAACTACGTCGACGCACCGATCCGCATCCACCGCCGGGAGCACGGCAACTTGGTGGACGTGCAGCTCGCGACGTTGCCTTCGGACACGCCGACGGTGCAGGCCGACTTCGTGAAGTCAATCCGCGAGGACGGCAACCCGCAGTGCTCCGGCGACCACGGCCTGGCGGTGATGCAGATCCTCGACGGCATCTACGAGAGCAGCCGGACGGGCAGGGAAGTGCGGATCAAGGGATAGACATGGCGAGGGGTGGGGCTCGCGGGCTTTGCAATTGCCCGCCGCGATCCCGCGTTTGTGGCAACGACCCTGGTGGATGGTCTCTGGGAAAATCGCATGAACATTTCAAACGCAGTGCGGATCGCCGTCTTCGCCGTGGGCATGATCCTCTTCGCCGCCGCTCCATGCGTGGCCGAGGAGGGCAACTATTGCTGGTGGCGGCCGACGAGCCTGGGCATCGCGCCTTTCCGGGTCGTGGACGTCCCCGCCGTCGGCGGCGGCGCTCCGATGCGGCTGGAGAAGGTCTTCGTGGCGGACAAGGACAACCGCTACGTCACCACCGTCACCTCGACGGGCTCGCAGTTCATGATGCATTGGCCGCTGATCTGCACGCAGCGGATTCCCATCGAACGGGACGTGTCGATGCTCAACTTCGGGCGGGGGGGCTGCAGTCGATCGAGCAGCTCGACGATTTCACCTGCCAGTTGGACTACTCAGGGTCCACGGTGACCTGCATGGGCGATTCAGTGGTGGCCATCAAGGCCAAGATGGAGATGACGGTCGATGTCCTCATCATGTTCAAGCCGGAGTTCGAGGCCCAGCAGGGCGGAAGCTTTTTGGCCATGGACTCCAACGGGGGGATCGGCATCAGCGCGATGAGCGACGACTCGTTCCGCGGGCAGAAGAGGCCGGTGTTCTGGGGGAATTTCGGCATGAGCTTCTACCGCGACGCCGCGGGGTGGGGCCGCTTTGAGCGGGGCGGCAAGGCGAAGGCCCCCGATGGCAAGGTCGCGATGGGGCCGCAGTGGCAGAAGGACTTTGGCGAAGTGACGTACCGCCTCAAGACCGGGCAGGAGTTATGGGTCTCGGTCTTCCCGCGGCAGCAGCCCATGGACGCGAAGGCCTATGAGGAGTCCATCGGAAAGCAGGAGAATCCCTACGAGATCGCGTTTCCCGACCCCAAGACGATGTCGCCCGAAGCCTACGCCGCCGCCCGCGCGAAGCGCGGCGAGGCGCTCAGCAAATTCAATCCCCATCCCGGCAACGACATCCGCCGGATGGTGAACATCCCGGGATTCTTCCATCAAGCGGGATTGCTCAAGGACATCCGCACGAGCGTTGAGATCCAAGGCAACCTGTACCGAAACGGTGGGATGGTTCATTTCGCCCAGACCAACCCGCGCAAGGAGCCGCTGCCCGTCACCTTGAAGTGGGAGGCCCCGGGTTGGAAGGTCACCCCGGCGGAGGTCAAACTCAAACCCGAGCCCGGCGCGCTGGCCGAGGCGGATTTCGCCTTCGCCCCCGCGTCGGCTGGACCCGCTCCGGTGTTTCCCGCGCCCAGGCTTGTCGCGACCTATGAATTGCCGGGCGTCGACGGGAAGCCCGTGACGATGACCCAGATGTTCGGCGTGCCCGCGAACGAGACGACGGACGTGCCGCGCCTGCCGGCCTTGTCGGGGCTCGACGCCGTGGCCGAGGCGTTGAAGGAGCAGAAGCCGCGCGTCATCCATTCTGACGGCGACACCTACACGGAGATCCGCCGGCCCGAGGGCGGCCCTTCCACCGATCCCTTGATGCGCCTTGTCGGCGGCGCGGGCGACTCGGCCGCGGAGATCCGCCTCGCGGTGGCGGGCGACAGCCTAGCGTTCAGCGCCAAGATCACGGACCCCCGTTGCTTGCCCGAGGTCGCGAAGTGGTCGGGGCCCGAGTTCGGTATGGCCGGTTTGGATCTCTACGTCAGCGGCATCGGCAGCACGAAGATCCGCCAGTTCCACTTCCAGGCCCTCACGCCCACGGGCGACAAGAACCTCATCTTCAACGAGAACGGCAAGAAGGCGGGTGACCCCACCTACCCTTGCCGCATCGTCCCCATCAAGCCCTTCGGCTACGAGGTGCACGCGCTGATCCCGCTGAAGGATTGTCTCCTCGAGCCCGGGGTGGACAAGTTCCTGGTCGACGCAGCCCTGCTGGGCAAGAACCGCTTCAACCTGCTCTACACGGGTGAGCCGTCGCGCTGCGGGTACCGCAACAACCGCTACTTCGGCATGGCGATTGTCCAGCCGGCGGCGGGCAAGTGAGCGCGGTTACAGCGCTTTGGCCCTGAGATTGGCCTTGAAGCCGAGTTTCGGCATGACCACCTTCGCGTACTGCTTCGCCAGCAGGCGGTAGCCTTCGGCGTCGGGGTGGAGATGGTCGGGCATGTGGGGGTCGAACTCGACTCCGAAGAGCTTGAGCCCGTCGACGTGGTGCAGGTTCCGGTCGCCATGCGATCGGAGAAGCTCCACGGCCGAGGCGACGTGCTTGCGCATCTCCTCCAGCGAGAAGCCCACGGCGTTGGGAACCGTCTCCCGGGGAAGGCTGCAGATGGGTGAGACGCAGGCGATGGGGGTCTTGGGGTGCCCATCGCGGATGGTGCGGATCAGGCCGATGACGGCGGGGCGGAAGGTGCGCGGGCTGAGCGATCCCGCCCCTTGGACGTTGATGCCCAGGCAGAGGCTGATGACGTCGGCCTTCATGTCGCGGATGGTCCGGGCGATCATCGGGTCGAGCTGGCACTGCCCGCCGTAGCCCAGGCAGGTGAGGTTGAGGTCGAATTGCCGTGCCACCAAGGCTGGCCAGGTCTCGCTGGGGCCGGCGGCGGAGCGGCATTGCGTGATCGAGCTTCCGTAGCAGACCCACCGCTTGCGCTTGTCGGGCGCGGGGCTGAGCGCCGCGCCCTTCGCAAGCGCCAACGAGCGGACACGCACCGCCTCGAAGTGGGGGAGGTAAATCTCCATCCGATGCTTGCCGCGGGCCCACCCCGTGAACTCGATCGGGCCTTGCCCGGCCGGCGCGGCGACGCGCTGGTGGAACTTTCCGTCGACGAGCAGGTCTAATGTCCACTGCGGGTCGCTGGCGTCGTCGAACCGCTCGCCCTTCGTCACGTCCAGGCGCAGCGTCGGCGAGTCGGTGACGATGGCGAGCCTCACACCGGCCGCCATCGTCGCGCGGGTGAGTAGGGCCGTCTCGAAGAGGTCGCGCTCCTCGAAGGGCACGCGCCAAGGCTGGATTCCCGATGCGATCGTCTGCAGCGAGACCGCGCCGGCGAACCATTTCGGGTTGGCCTTCTTCGTCACAAGGTTGTTGGTGGGAGCCGTCATTGTGGTTCCGCGAAGGGGGTTGCTTGCAGCGGTGAATTCGCAGCGTCCGGGCGGCGAGGGCGCGCGGGTCATTTGCCTGGGGCGCGGTCCATTCGCGCGTCGTGTCGGTTGGGTTACAGATTAGAATGGCTCGGACGTTCGTCAATCGCCCCGCAACGCTTGGAAGCCGAATCGAAGATGGAAGCCACCAGCCGGTACAAGACTCTTCAGGTCACGCCCGTCAACCCGACCATCGGCGCCGACATCACCGGCATCGACCTTTCCCAGCCGATCACGCCCGAGCAGGCCGCTGAGATCCGCCGTGCGCTGCTGGAACACCAAGTTCTCTTTTTCCGCGGCCAGAACCGGATCGAGCCCGCCCGCCACCTTGAGTTGGGGCGGCATTTCGGCAAGATCCACATGCATCCGACCATCCGGCATCTGCAGGATTTCCCCGGAATCCTGGTGGTCCATGCCGACGAGAACTCCAAGGGCCACTTCGGCCCGATGTGGCATTCCGACGTCTCCTGCGACGCAGAGCCCCCGATGGGCACGATGCTGCAGATCCACACGCCGCCCCCGTGCGGAGGCGACACGATGTTCGCCAGCATGTACGCCGCTTACGACGATTTTTCGCCCGCGATGCAGCGGTTTCTCCAAGGCCTCACCGCGGAGCACCAATACCCCTCCGGCCCGCCGCCCGTTCCCAAGGCCGAGCACCCGATCATCCGAACGCACCCCGAGACCGGCCGGCAAGCGCTCTATGTCAGCCGGCTCTTCACCACACAGATCGTCGGCCTGCGGCCCGGTGAGAGCAAGGCATTGCTATCGCACCTTTTCGAACGCATCGAGAATCCGTATTACCACGTCCGACTCAATTGGCGGAGGAACGACGTCGCCTTTTGGGACAACCGCTGCACCCAGCATCTGGCGATCTGGGACTACAAGCCGCACACCCGCACGGGTCACCGCGTCACCATCCAGGGCGACAAGCCCTTCTTCCGCCCGAGTTCGCCGCCGCAGTGATTTTCAAGTCGCGCGGGCGAGGAGATCATTCGCTGAACCGCCATGTCGGCCGGGCCGGGCCCGTCGTCACGATCTCCTCGACCGCGCAGCCGTTGTGCGGCGACGGGGGCGTGCCGTAATTGCGGTAGCGCGGGTAGTGGCAGAGGCGATAGCAGAGGATGTGTCGCCATTGGCCGTCGGCGAGGCGGACGGTCACGCCGTTGGCGTGGTCGGCCATCCACTTCTCGGGTGGCTGGTCGGGCCTGCCGAGGGTGGGCGGCGGGCCGAACTCGCGGAGGCAGTCGCGGACGATCATGGCCGACTGCACGCCCGTGCGCGTCGAGTTCAGCGGCCAGAGCGCGACTCGCTCCCGGCCGCGCCCTGTGGCGTCGGTCTCGGGGATGAACGCGCGGTCGTACGGGTTGGAGACGAGGTAGGCCGAGCCGTCGGCGGTGACATTGACGGTCACGGGCGAGTTGAGGCGCGCCGCGGGCACGTTGACGATGGTTTCCCATTTCCCGGGGCTCGTCGAGCGCCAGACGCGCAGCACATAGCCCGAGCCCGTCGGCCCCGCGTCGTGGAAGGTGTCGGCTCCGCGGGCGGCCACCAACAGCGAGCCGTCGGCGTCGCGGGCCAAGCTCGGCTCCATCCACGGGCAGCGTTCCTTCGGGTTCGGCCCCTCCGGCACCGGGCCGGGCGTGACCTCGACCGGGTCGTAGTCCACCGGGGTCCACGCGCCGCCGCGGCGAGCCCAGCGGATGACGCCCACGCTCAGCGCCGAGCGGTCGACCTTCGCCCCGAGCGTGGGCAGGAGCAGGTCGTCGCCGTCGGGGATCGCCGTCGAGAGCCAGTCGGTGAGCACCGCCCAGTCGGTGTCGCCGATGCGGAGGGGCTCGCCGCTCTTCTGCATCCAGCGATGCGAGAGCCGCGTCGTGAAGCTCTTCCCGTCGTAGGCGAGCTGGTAGGCCTCGTTCATGTCGAGCCGCTGCGGGTCGCTCCATTGGAAGCGATCGTCGACGAAAGGGAACCGCTGCGACTGGGCGATGCCGAAGCCCGTGCCGGCGTGGGGGTGGGGCGATCCGTCGGGCCGCAGGGCGCCGAGCGGGACGAACCCGCCGAGCATCGGCCCCCGGAGTTGCAGTTGCGGCGGCTCGCCAGCGGGGCCGGGCTCGATCGCGTTGCGTGTCGCGGGGAAAACCTGCTCGGGGCGCGGCTGGACAAGGTCGTCGAGCAGGATGACGTCGGAGCCGTCGAGGTAGCCGTAGTTCGGCGTCGCCTCGAGGGTCCGCATCGCCATGATGCCCATCGTGCGGGGGCCGGCCTGGAAAGGGAAGCCCAACGCGTAGCGCAGTATTCCCTGCGAGGCGCGGTCCGGCGGCGCGGAGAGCAGCAGCCGATCGCGCGTGACGCGGGCGATTCCTGAGGGAAGTGGCGAAGGCCGGGGATAGGTGGTCAAGGGATGCGCCCGTGGATGGAATCGCTCATGATCGCGTCAAGAAGAAGGGTTGCGTCCATGCGAAGCTCTCGCCGGCGCCCCAGCATTCAAACCGCACGTAGGTCGCCCCGTCGGGGACGCGGACCTCGATGGTCCGGCCGTCGGACCGGGCGAACCGCTTGCCCGTGTTCATCAAGGCGTTGATCCGCTGGGCGTTCCGCGTCGCGATGTGGATCGTCTCGTCGCGGACTTCGATGGATTCGATCACCACGCCGGTGGAGGCGAAGAACCGTCCGGCACGGAGGGCGGCGATGATCGCGGCGGGGGTGCGGGCCGTGGCGTTGACCATGTTCCATCCTAATTCGATGTCGCCGGCCGCGGCGTGGGTGTCGTCGTTGGCGAAGCCCCAGGCGCAGCGGCCCTCGGCCAGCAGCATGTCCCACTTGTTGGCCGCGTAGGCGCTGCCGTCCGCGCGCCCCGCGACGCCGTTGAAGACCTCGATCCCGATGTAGCCCTTCCAATCCCGCATCATTGCGATCGGGCACTGGTCGAAGTTGGCGTGGGAATTGGGGTGGTTGACGACGGCGAAGCCGCCGGTGGTTTGGCCGGTGATCTGGTCGATGACCGCCTGACGGTCTGCCGAGGCCGGGACGTGGCGCTCGGCGCCGATGTGCAACAGGTGCGGGCCGCCGGCGGTGACCTCGTTGCCCGGGAGGAGCACCATCCCGCTCGCGGCGGCCCAGGCGGCGCATTCCGCGGCCGTGGTGGTGATGTCATGGTCGGTGATGGCGAGGAAGTCGTAGCCGCGGCGGGCGTAGTCGGCGATGACCGCTTCGGGGCCGCGCTCGCCGTCGCTGCGCGTGGTGTGCGCGTGGAGATTCCCGCGCAGCCATCGGCCTTGGGCGAGATCGTGGTAGGGATGTTTGATGTGCACCATGGGGCTGTCGTCGCGAAGATTCGCAAGGAGGACGCATTGTAGTGATCAGGCGAAACGTCCGAATGTCCGCGTCGTCTTGCGTTGCCCGGGGTCGGGGCTTACAAACAGCGGATCGCTCGCCTTGGCCAAACTCCGCGGGAACCCGCCTCCCCATGTCTCAGCCGTCGCCCAACATCGTCATCTTCAATCCCGACTCGTACCGTGGCGATGTATTGGGGCACATGGGCAACCCAGGGGCGGTCACGCCCCATCTCGATGCGTTCGTGAAAGGCGGGGCCGTCTCCTACGCCAACGCCTTCGCGCAGAACCCGGTCTGCACGCCCAGCCGCTGCTCGTTCATGACGGGGTTGTATCCGCACGTCCACGGCCATCGCTCGATGAAGCACATGCTCCGGCCGCACGAGCCGTATTTGTTCAGCGTGCTGCGGCGGAGCGGATACCACGTCTGGTGGGGGGGCAAGAACGATCTCGTGGCCGTGCAAAAGCCTGAGGATTACCTCGCCCATTGCGACGTGAAGTTCAATCCTCCGCCGGCGCGGGGCAAGCGGACGCTCGACGGCATCACGGCAAAGGATCCCAAATGGAACTTGTTCTACCGCGGCGTGTATGACGGCGAGGGCGAGGATTGGCCGCACCTCGACCGCGACGGCGGGCACGTGCGCGGTGCCGTCGACTTCATCGCCCGGGTTCCGGACACGCAGCCGTTCTGCATCTACCTGCCGTTGACCAACCCGCACCCGGCCTACGTCGTGGAGCGGGATTTCTACAACCGCATCGACCCGGATCGCCTGCCCCCGCGCTTGCCCTCGCCCGCC
This sequence comes from Planctomycetota bacterium, assembly GCA_026386955.1. Lineage (GTDB taxonomy): Bacteria > Planctomycetota > Phycisphaerae > Phycisphaerales > Phycisphaeraceae > JAPLMQ01. The sequence goes on along the minus strand of JAPLMQ010000218.1, from coordinate 34,688 downwards.
CGCGACCACGCCGCCCTGGACCACCTCCGCCAGGTGTACGATGCCGGCCGACTCAGTGAGGCCGATTGGCTGGAGATCCGGCGCGTCTACTACGCGATGTGCTGCAAGATCGACGACCTGTTCGGGCAGGTGGTGGCAGCGCTGAAATCGCGCGGGATCTACGACAACACGCTGATCGTCTTCTTCTCCGACCACGGTGACTTCACCGGGGATTACGAACTGCCCGAGAAGACCCACCATTCGCTGCAGGATTGCCTGCTCCGCGTGCCGCTGATCGTGAAGCCGCCGGCGGGGGTGGGTGTGCTCCCCGGCGTGCGGCAGTCGTTGGTCGAGTTGGTCGACTTCTGCCCGACGGTCTACGACTTCCTCGGCGTCGATCCGGGCTACGACGTCCAGGGCAAGAGCCTTCGGGCCAGTCTCGCGGGCGATGATCGGTCGAACCGCTCCTGCGTCTTCGCCGAGGTCGGCAGCAGGGCGGGCGAGAAGGCGTTCATCAACGCCGACGTCCACGGCATGGCGCCGGACAGCTTCTACAGCATGCAGGCCCGCGCCTCGCACGAGGCCCACCGCGCCGGCTCATACGCCGTCACCGCCCGCAGCCTCGACCACAAGTACATCCGCCGCGGTTACGAGGCCCACCATGAGCTTTACGATCTTCGCCAAGATCCCGGCGAACTGCACAACCTCCACGGCCAGCCGGCCTACGCCGAGGTCGAGCGAGCGATGGCCAACCACCTGCTGGAGCATTTCATCCAGACGTCGGACGTGCTGCCGCATGATGTGGACTCGCGACAGGTCTGAAGGCGCACGGAACCGCAACGGAAATCGAGCCGGATGCCGGCAGCCGTCGCACTCCGCGTGCAATCCCTCTGCAGCTTTCTTAAACTCTGACTTCCCCCTCGATTGAAGCCCAACGGCGCTTCTTCGGAGTGAGTCGAGACCAATCAACCGGATTCCCATGATTCACACCCTCGCCGACCGACTCATGAGCCGCATCGCCTACCGGTGGCGCAGCGAGTCGGCCATGAAACGGTTTGGGATCGCGAATCTGCGGGTCTTCGCCAAGCGATACAACCGCTGGCGGTACGCCCAGCGCGCCCGACTGCACCGCGAAGCGTTCACGAATGATTTCCCGGCCCTCCTGAAGCAGTGTGGCGATGGCGCCGCGTGGCCGCCGCGCGTGCAGTTGGCCGATGGCTGGGCGCGTGACGATTCGCAATCGCTACCGCACATGGACCGCCTGCTCGACGCCGCGGCGGGAATCATCCAGGAGCGGGGCGGCAAAAAACATTTCGAGGTCCAGCAGCCCTTCCTGCGGAACCTGCTCTTTCCCGGCGACCTGGACAAGGCCCCGGCCCTGATGGATTTCATCGTCTCCGCGCCGTTGCTCGCGACCGTCTCCCAATACCTCGGCACGGTTCCGGTGCTCTCGAAGACGCTCCCGCCCGGGCTGCGGTTCATGGAGTCCAACGCGGCGCTCGACCCCGGCGCGGATGGCCCATTCCGCGAGAGCCAGCTCTATCACCTCGACATCCATGACACGCCGCTGGTCTACGTGCTGGTGCTCGCCCAGGACGTGACCGAGGACATGGGGCCTTGGACGTTCCTGCCCGCGTCGGCCTCGGCGCGGGTGACGGCCAAGCTCCGCTACCAGAAGCGGGGGAGCAACTACCGCCTCTCCGACGACGAGGTCCATTCCGCGGTCGATCCCAAGGAGGTCTTGCGGTTCACCGGCAAGAAGGGGTCGGTCCTATTCATCGATTCGAGCGTCTGCTTCCATTACGGCAGCCGCAAGGCGGCCAAGCCGCGCTTCCAGCTCATGTACGGGCTGACCACGCCCTGCCGTTGCGATCTCTTCCAGACGTCGTGGGAGAATGAATATCCCGTGCCGGCCGACGCTCCGTTGTTGCGGCGGCTGGTGACTGAGCCTTGGCGTCCCGCCTCGCGCAAATGAGCCTTGCGGCTGCGGACAACCGCTCCGATGGACCGTCGTTTCGCCCACTTTTAGAATTGACTGCATGGACTCCCAGCCGCTCGAGATCGCTTCGCCCGCCTCCAAGGTTCGATCGTTTCAATTGGGGGTCATTGAAGGCGAGGGCGTCGGCCGGGAGGTGATCGCCGCCGCGATGGACGTGCTGAAGGCCGTCGAAGTCAGCCACGGATTGAACCTCACGGTGAAATGGGGGCCAGGCAACCCCTACGACGGTTCGCGCGCGGGGACCTGTCTTTCCTCCGACGCCGAGGCCTTTCACGCCGAGATCGCCGTGGCCGGGGCGGCGGGGGCCGTGCTGACGGGGCCGGTCCGCGGCCGGTTCGTCTACGACCTTCGCCGACGCTTCGACATCTACTACAAGCTGATCCCCATCGTGCCGATGGAGCCGTTGATCGACGAGACCTGCTGGGCGCCGGGCCAGGTCCGCGGCGTGGACGTGCTGATCGTCCGCGACAACATCGGCGGCGTTTACCAGGGCAGTGCGACCACCCACGTCGATCTCCAGGAGGGACGCGTCGTCGAGCATGCGTTCACGCACTCCGAGGCACAGGTCTCCCGGTTCCTGGGGATGGCCGCGGCGCAGGCCCGCCGCCGGCGCGGGCTCCTCACCGTCGTCGTGAAGGACGGAGGCGTCGAAGAGGTGAGCGCCCTTTGGAAGGAGCTCGCCAGTGCGGCTGGGGCGGCGGAGGGCGTCAAGGTCGAGTTCATCAACGTCGACCACGCGGGCTACCGCCTGCTCCGCCACCCGCGCGAGTTCGATGTCGTCGCCTGCTCAAACATGATCGGCGACATCATCGGCGACCTCGGGGGCGTGCTCGTGGGCTCCCGCGGGTTGACCTACTCGGGCAATTTCTCCTCGAGCGGCTGGGGCGTCTATCAGACGAACCACGGCGCCGCGTTTGACCTGGCGGGCCGGGACATCGCCAACCCCGCCGGGCAGATCCTCGCCCTGGCGATGTTGCTGGAGACCAGTGTCGGCCAGCCTGCGGCGGCCCAGGCGATCCGCCAAGCCCTGACGGACACCTGGCGCGACGGCTGGCACACCGTGGACGTGGCCCGCCCCGGCGCTCGCCACGTGGGCACGAAGGAGTTCGCCCGCAAGGTGTGCGAGCGCCTGCGGCAACCGGCAGAGAGTTCCGGCCGACGATGAAGACCGCACTTCTCCTGATCGACCTGCAGAACGACTATCTCGCCAACAGGCAACTGCGTCCCGCGGCGGCGCAGATCGTGGCGCAGGCCGCGAGGCTGCTGGAGGCTTGCCGTCGCGCGGACGTCCCGGTGATCCACGTCTGGACGACTGTGTCGCGCGAGGACGACCGCAGGATGCCTCACTGGAAATCGGCGGGCCGATGGCTCTGCGTCGAGGGTGAGCCGGGCCACGCCCCACCGGCCGAACTTTCGCCCCGCGCCGGCGAGAGGATCGTCTCCAAGACGTTTTTCAGCGGCTTTGATAGTCCGGACCTGGAGAGGCACTTGCGAGCGCTGGGATGCGACGCAGTGGTGCTTGCCGGCGTCCATCTGCATGCATGCGTGCGCGCCACCGCGCTGGACGCGTACCAGCGCGGGTTTGCCGTGACCATCGCGAGCGATGGGGTCGGAAGCGACGACCCGCTTCACGCCGCGATCAACCGGCGATATCTGGAGGCCCGGTCCGTGCGGTTTGCGCCGGTGGATGTTGTGCGCGGGTCGCTGGCTGCGGACGGTGGAACGACGTCACGCGCGACGTTGATGTGTCAGGCCTCGGAATCAGAGGTGATCACGCAGACCGTGGCGCATGCGGTCGACGCTCAGCGAGCATGGGCCACAACTCCGATCGCGGCCCGCGCCGAGTTGCTGCAGCGGTTTGCCGCATGGCTGTCACGAGACGCGAACACCTTGGCGGTGCAGATCGCCCGCGAGATCGGCAAGCCTGTGACGATGGCTTCGGCGGAAATCGCCCGAACCCAAGCTCTCCTGCTCGCCATCGCTGGGCAGGCAAGTGAGCCCTTGTCGCAGCAGACGAGTTCCGTGGCCGTCGCGCGACGGTCCCCGTTGGGAGTCATCGCAGCCATCACGCCGTGGAACAATCCCGTGGCCGTGCCCGTCGCGAAAGTTGGCTGCCGCGCTGCTCTACGGCAACGCGGTGGTGTGGAAACCCTCGCCGATGGCGGCGAGGGTGGCCGACGCGGTCATGGCCCGGTTGACGGAGGCAGGATGCCCGCCGGGGCTGGTCGGCCTGGTTCACGGCGGCGACGAGGCGGCCCAATGGCTCGCGGGCGAGCCGGGGATCGACGCCGTCACGCTCACGGGCTCCGAGGCGGCGGGCTTCGCGCTTGGGGAAATCTGCCTAGGCCGGCACAAGCCTTTCTAGGCCGAGCTGGGCGGAAACAACGCGGCGATCGTCTGGAACGACACGGACCTGGAGCAGGCCGCCGCGGAGGTGGCGATGGGGGCGTTCGGATTCGCTGGGCAGCGTTGCACGGCCAACCGGCGCGTGATTGTCGACGCCCGCGTCTCCGATCAATTCATCGAGCTGATCGCGTCCGCGACGCGCCGCCTGCGCTGGGGGCGGCCACTCGACGAGGCCACGCAGGTCGGGCCATTGGTTTCAGCCGCTCGGCGCGACGCGGTGGCGGAATTGCTGGCGAGGTCGTTGGGCGTGAGGATGATCGTTCCGCATTGCGACCAGCCGGACCACGACGAGCTTTGCCGCGAGGGGGCCTATCTCCCGCCCACGATCGCGGTCAATCCGCCGTCTGACGGAGAACTCGCGCAGGAGGAATCCTTCGGCCCGGTGCTGGTGGTGCAGCGGGCGGCGTCGTTCGACGAGGCGATCTCGCTCTGCAACGGCGTGCGGCAGGGTTTGGCGGCCGCCCTGTTTTCCGCTTCCGAGGAACGACGACGGCGATTCCTCGCGGAGGCGCGGGCGGGGATTCTCAAGCTTGACCGTTCGACGGTAGACGCCGACGCGGTCAGCCCCTTCAATGGCTGGAAGGCCTCGGGCATCGGACCGGCCGAGCATGGCGTCGCCGACCGCGAGTTCTTCAGCCGCTTCCAGACGATCTACGGCGGGCCGCAGGACGGCAATCAAGGATGATCGCGACGACCATGCCCGAACCCGCGTCACCGATCCCGCAGATTCCTCAGGCTTCGCCGAGCGCGGCTCCCTTGGCCCATTTCCGCGAAGGGATCAGCCTGCAGGAGGCCTTCGCCCGCGTCGCCAAGGCGATGGCCGATCGGTCGGCGATCGAAGGCGATTCGCATGCATGGACTTATCGCGAGCTCGATGAGCATTCAGATCGCGTGGCCCGGGCGGTGGTTGGCCGCTGCGGCGGTGTTCTGCAGCCCGTCGCCATTTTGGCCGACCACGACGCGCCGCTGGTCGGCGCCATCCTCGGCCTGCTCAAGGCGGGCAAGGCCTACGTTTCACTTGACCCGCAGAACACCGACGAGCAGTTGCGCGGCGTGCTGGATGATTCGCATGCCTCCATCGTCCTGGTCGACTCCGCCAACCACGAACGGGCCGAGCGATTGGCTCCCGGGGCCACCGTGGCGATCGAACCTCCAGCCGTCGCCGACTCTTTGGCGGGCATCCGCGGACCGGTCCTCAGGCCGACGGCGGCCGATGCCTTGGCCTGCATCGCCTACACCTCGGGCTCGACCGGCCGCCCCAAGGGCGTGGCCCGTCCGCAAGCTGACCTGTTGCACAACGCCGTCGGCTACATCGACGCCGCTGGGATCGGCCCGGGCGACCGCTTGTCGTTGCTCCACTCCACCTCATTGGCGGCCTCGACCAGCCACCTCTTCGCCGCGATGTTGAGTGGGGCGACGCTCTTGCCCATCTCGGTCCGGAGGCATGGCGCGAACCATCTGGTTGATTGGGTCTCGCGCCGCCGGGTCACGGTGCTGCACACGACGGCCTCCCTTTTTCGCCAACTGCTCGCGGAGTTGCCGGCGAATGAATCCTTGCCGGACCTGCGATTCATCCGCCTCGGTGGGGAGGCGGCCCACACGCACGACTTCGATCTCTTCCGTGGCCGGCTTGGTGCGCGAACGGGCGGAGAGCGGCAACTCATGGTCGGCTTAAGTTCCACCGAGACCGGCATGATCCGCTTTGCCCTCCTCAAACCAGCTGACTCGATTCCCGGCCCCGTCATTCCACTGCGGCTGGCCTATCCCGGCACGCAGACGCTGATCGTGGACGACGCCGGCCGGCCTGCTCCGCTCGGCGAGGTCGGGCGCGTTTGCGTGCGCAGCCGGTTTCTCCCGTTGGGCTACTGGCGCCGTCCCGACCTTACGGCCGAGGCCTTCGTGGGCGATCCCGAAGGCTCCGGCGAGCGTTGCTTCTTGTCGAACGATCTGGGGCGGCTGTTGCCGGACGGCTCGTTGGAGTGGATCGATCGGCGCGACGATGTGGTCAAGGTCCGCGGGCTGCGGGTGAACCTGAAGGAGGTCGAGGCGGCGGTGCTCGCGCTGCCGGGCGTGGCCCAGGCCGCGATCCTCGCCGTCACCGGCGAAGACGAGGGTCGCGAGGTGGCGGCCTACGTGGTGCCCCATGCGGGATGGGCTGTCGACGCCGCGCAGTGGCGGGCCGCGGCGCGGCGGGTGTTGCCATCGCATGCGGTGCCGGCCTGGTTCGTGTCGCTCGAGTCGCTGCCGCGCACCGCCGGAGGGAAGATCGATCGATCGGCGCTTCCTTCGCCGCGCGAAGATCGCACGGTTGCCCCAGGCGAAGAGCCGAGAACGGACGTGCAAAAACGCTTGGCCGCGATCTGGCATGAAGTCCTGCAACGCGGTCCCGTCGGCATTCGCGACGATTTCTTCGACTTGGGCGGGCATTCGATCCACGTCGCGAAACTCCTGTCGAGGATCACGGAGGAGTTCGGGCGCGACCTGTCGATGCCGGCTTTTCTCCAGAGCCCGACGATCGAGGGCTTGGCCCTGGCACTCGCCGGTCAATCTCTGTCGCAGACCCATTCGTTGATCGTGCCCGTGCGCACGAGCGGGACGCGCCGCCCGATCTTCTGTGTACACGGCGGGGACGTTGCGCTGACCACATTGGTGCGGTTCGCCCGCCGTTTGCCCGTCGATCGGCCCGTCTACGGGCTGCGTTGGCCGGGACTGGGTGGCGAAGGTTGGCCGCCACGGGACGTGTCGGGGATGGCAGCCAACCTTGTAGCCCAAGTGCGATCGATGGATCCCACCGGGCCGTACATGCTCGCGGGATTCTGCGTCGGCGGGATCGTCGCCTGGGAGATGGGTCTGCAACTCCGGCGCGCCGGCCTGCCCGTGTCGATCGTCGCCTTGTTCGATTCGCCCGACCTGTCGCTCCACCCGCGCCGGCTCAGCGCGCGCAAGCGCCTCACCGATGCCGTGCGCGACCACGTCCGGACGCTTCGTTGGTGGTTGCGAGCGGCGATCGTCCCCGCGCGCCGGGATTCGGACGACTATCGCACTTATGTCGAGGAGACGACCAGCGCCGCCATCCGGCGCTTCCGCGCCAAGCCCGGCGGCCCGCCCGCCGCCTTTTTCCTCGCCCAGGATCAGACCTACCCCGGCAGCGATCCGCGCGAAGCGCTCCACGCCAAGCTGGGCGGGAGCCGCGCGGCCATCCGCGTGCCGGGCGACCACGACACGTACGTGACCTCTCCGAACCTGGAGATCTTCGCGAAACGGTTTGAGGAATTACTCGATGAGGTGGAAGGGGAAAGACAGACATGAAGCCACGAGGCGGCTGGGGTGATGGCGTTCGCATTCGACGCGGCGAACTCCAACGCGGGGAAGATGGATTTGCCGTACGCTTGCGGCATTCAGGCGACGTCCACAGCAAGTCGTCATCGGTTGGGTGATCAGTGGGTGGAATCGACGATCGAACGTTGAACGAGGCATCTCGGCGCGGGCCTTTTGGCCGGTGCCGTTGACAGGAAGTCCGCACCATGCGGGTCTGTTTGTTCACCCCCCATCTGCCGCCGCTGATCGGCGGCGCCGACCGCGACGCGGACCTGATCCTGCGCGGGTTGCAGGCGCGGGGACATGACGTGTCCGCCTTGGCCCAGGCGGCCCCGGGCCCGCGCCCCGAACTGCCCTACGTCGTGGAGCGCTACCGCCGCCCTCCGATGATGCATCTTTGCGCCGAGACGTTTATGGCCTCGTTGTGGCGGCATCACCGCCGCCATCCCTTCGACGTGGTGTTGGCGTTCGATTCCTACCCCACAGGCTATGTCGCCGCCCGTCTCCGCCGCTGGGTGAAATTCAAGGTCGTGGCGAGCCCGCGTGGGAGCGACCTTTGCCTGCAGTACCACAACCTCCGCAAGCCGCGGGTGTCGGGGATGATCGCCGAGGGGTATCGCCACGCCGACCGCATCGTGGCGATCAGCGATTGGGCCGCGGCGCGCGTGCGGGAACTGGTCGGCTCCAATCCGCCGCCGATCGACCTGGTCTTCAACGGCATCGACGCGGCCGAGCACGACCGGTTGCTCGCGGCGTCGCGCTCCGTGGCGACGCCGTTGTTGGCCGAGGAGCCCTTCGTCCTCCACCTGGCCAAGCTCCACCCCAACAAGAACCAGGCGCTGGCGGTCCTCGCCGTCGCCCGACTGCGGGAGCTGTTCGAGCGGCGCGGGCTGCGCTACGTTATCGCCGGCGGGGGCAAGGACGACGAACAACTCCGCGCGCAGGTCCACGCGGCCGGGCTGGACCGCATCGTCAAGCTGGTCGGGCCCACGGTCGGCGCGGAGAAATACCGCATGCTGGACCGGGCGATGTTCCTCGTCGCCACCAGTCGGGAGGAGTCGTTCGGCAACGTGGTGCTGGAGGCGATGGCGAGCGGGCTGCCGGTCCTGGCCAGCGCCATCGGGGGCCACCTGCAACAGGTCGGCAGCGGCGGCTGGGGGCGGATGTTCGAGAGCGACAATGTCGACGACCTGGCCGGCGCGATGCGGGCGATGATCGAGGCCGACCTCTCGCCCCTGCGCACAGCGGCGTTGCGCCGGCGGAACGATTTTCCCCTGGCCTCGATGGTCGAAGGCTATGAGCGGTCCTGCCTGCAGGCCCTCGATTCGCGTTGACGCGCCCTCACGCCTTCCCGGTGGTGACGAAGCGGACCATCTCTTCGGCGCTCAGCCCGGCCAGGCCGATGTCCTTGAGCGTCGTGGCCTCCTGCGTGTAGTCGATGCCGACCATGGTGCTCATCACCGTCAGGATCGAGCGCGTCACCGGCGTGGGGATGCCCAGCTCCTCGCCGAGCTCCGCCATCGAGACGTAGAAATAGCGGAGGTCCTCCAGAAGGAGCCCGTGGTGGAAGGCCACGTCGGTGAACATGTCGGCATGCTCCGATTTCCGCATGGCGTCGGCGAGGTCCTTGCCCTTGTAGCCGTACATGCGGAACATCATCTCCTCCTCGGTTTGGAGTTCGACGCCCAGCGCCTTGCCGATCGCGAGGCGCTCGCGGTCGTAGGCTGCCACGAGCAGCGCGCCGGGCGTGGTCGCCTCGCCGTAGAACTTCGCGCCGCCCTGCCTGCCGTCGGTGAAGCGGTCGAAGAGCATGCCGGCGATCGGGATGGTGAGCGGGGCGTGGATGGGCGTGTTGAGGTTGCCCAAGTTGGTCCAGAGCACGTTCGGGGCCTTCTTGTGCTGCGGGTAAAAGGCCCACACCATCTCGAGGATTTGGTCGGTCTTGGTCGCGGGGAAGGCCGCGAGGGCGATGTCCTGCTTCTTGGTGCGGTGGATGAAGGTCTGGGCCGGGCCGACGACGTTGCTCGCGTAGGGGAGAATGAGCGCCTCGGCAAGGGTGATCTCGTCGAAGATCCCGATCTTCTTGAGCAGGGGCGCGAAGCGGAGGCAGGCCCAGTAGCAGGTGTTGACGAGGATGGATTGCCCCGGCCGGAGGTGCGGCGCGATGGCCTCGAAGAAGGCCTGGTGCCCGAAGGCCGGCACGGGCAGGAGGATCAGGTCGACGCCCCTCACGGCCTCCTCGGCGTCGGTCGTCACGGCGTTGAAGCGGGCGAGGCCGGTCTTGCCGGACTGCGTGTCGCCGGTGAGCTCGACGCCGCCGCGCTGGCGGATGGCTTCGAGCGAGGCGGCGAAGCGCGGCAGCTCGAAGAGATTGACGCGGCAGCCCATGAACGTGAGATCCGCGGCGAGGGCGGTGCCGCCGCGTCCGCCGCCGCAGACGGCGACCTTGATGGGTTTGGGCATGGGTGGGGTCTCGATGGGTTGGCGGGGTAGTGCGGGCCGCGGCGATCAATCCGTGCGATGCATGTTACCGCGGCGACCTGCGTCGATGAGTGCCGGAATGCTTCGGCAGCCGAGGTTTGGCGACAGGTGCCGGCCGCACAAGCCGCCATGTATGATTGCCCGTGACTTGGCCGTGTGATCGCGCTGTCTCAGCCTTCGCCTCAACAGAGCCCGGCTCGGAGCCTCCGAACCATGGAGCATCAACCCGTCGTCGACGACACCCGCCGCTGGATCGCGTCGATCGTCATCGGTCTGAACCTCTGCCCCTTCGCCCGCAAGGCCTTCCGCGAAGAGACGATCCGCTACGTCGTCACCGAGGCTCGCGAGGGGACGGACCTGCTGGCGGCGCTCGCCGAGGAATTGAAGGCCTTGGCTGCCGCGCCGCGGGAGAGCGTCGAGACGACGCTGCTCATCCACCCCGCGGCGATGAGGGACTTCCTCGACTACAACGACTTCCTGGGCGAGGCCGACGACCTGGTCGAGCGGCTGGGCTTCACTGGCGTCATTCAGATCGCGAGCTTCCATCCCGATTACCAGTTCGCGGGCGTGCCGGCCGACGCCGTCCAGAACTACACGAACCGGTCCCCTTACCCGATGCTGCACCTGCTCCGGGAAGTGAGCGTCGAGGAAGTGGCCGAGGATCCCCAGACGCTGGCCGACATTCCGCGCCGCAACATCAAGGCGTTGAACACCCTGGGGCGGGAAAAACTTCTGAAGTTGCTCGAAGAAAAAACGGATGCGCCGTGACGCCCAATTCGGGCGGCCCACGCAAGGGCATTGCCCAATGCGCGGCCCTCGCCTCAGGTAAACTTCCGTCGCGATGAGGTCCTCCCCCCTGCGATAGAACCGAGCCTTCGCCATGCGATACCGCCGATTGGGCCGAACCGGCCTGAACGTCTCCGAACTCAGCTTTGGCGCCGCGCGCGGGGCCGCGCAGGACCCTGCCCAGTTCATCCAGACCGTGCACGCGGTCATCGGCGCGGGCATCAACTTCATCGACACGGCCGAGAGCTATGACGACGGCTTGAGCGAGACCGTCCTGGGCCAAGCCCTGGTCGGCCACGACGAGATCCTCGTCGAGACCAAGTACCGCCCCTACGACAGCCACGCCACGGACGCCCACTACACGGGCAGCCCGCAGCGGCTCGTCGCCTCGGCGGAGGAAAGCCTGCGCCGGCTGCGGCGCGACAGGCTCGACATCCTCCTTGGCCACGGCATCCGCTCGCTCGCGACCCTCGACCGCTTCATGAACGACGGCTGCTACGACGCGATGGTGAAGCTGCGCGACCAGGGAAAGGTGCGCTTCATCGGCATCAGCGAACTCTCCGAAGGCGACGGCACGCACCAAGTGCTCCAGCGCGCCGTGCCGACCGGCGCCTTCGACGTGGTGATGCTGACGATCAACTTCCTGCTGCAGACGGCCGTGGAGTCGGTGCTGCCGCTGTGTCACCAGCACGACGTGGGCACCGTCGTCATGATGCCGCTCAACCAGGCGTCGAAGGAATCGGGGCTGGTCAGCACGACGGCGGCGCTGGAGTGCGTCAGGCGGCATGTCGCCGAGGGCAATCTCCCTTCTCGCCCGCCTTACACCCAGGCGGAGTTGCTCGATTTCCTGCGTCCCCATTCCGTCCCCGAAGCCGGCCTGCGCTACGTGCTCGGGCACGATGTCGGCACCTGCTGCGTGGGCGTTCGCACGGCGGCGAGGCTGCAGGAGAACCTGCGCGCCGTCGATCCGCCGTATCTCGGTCCCGCCCAGATGAGCCGGCTGCGCGAGCTTTTCAGCGGGATTTCCCGTCAAGTACGATGAGCGAGGTCGCCGCGGTCGTTCGCCAACGATGAAGGAGCCTGGCCGTGAAGATCCTGCAGGTCACCGCGCCCAAAGAGTTCCGGGTGATGGAAGTCCCCTTGCCCGAGCCGGGGCCGGGCCAGGTGCGGATGCGCATCGAGGCTGTGACGACGTGCCCGCAATGGGACCTCCACCTGCGGCACAACGACCCGATGTTCATCGGCCACCAATTCAAGTACCCCTACACGATGGGGCAGCCGGGCCACGAGGCGACCGGGTTCGTCGACGCCATCGGGCCGGGCGTCACCGGCTTGGCCGTGGGCGACCGCGTCAGCGCCTGGCGCGACGCGGGGCATGATCGCCCAGGCTGTTATGCCCAGTTCGTCGTCCACCTGGCGGACAACGTCATCCGCGTGCCCGCGAACGTATCGCCCGAGGCCGTCGCGCCGATCGAACTGGCGATGTGCGTGGCGACCGTCTTCCGGATGATGCGCGACATGGGCGTCGTCCGCGGCCGGCGCGTGGGCATCACCGGCATGGGGCCCGCGGGGTTGATCGCCCTGCAGATGGCACGCGCGGAGGGGGCCGCCTCCGTGTTCGGGTTCGACCCGGTCGAGGAGCGGCGAGTCGTGGCGGTGGGCTTGGGCGCCGACGCCTGTTTTGATCCGACCGCCGTCAGCGAGGCCGAGTTTCCCCTCCGTCCCTCGGGCAGTTGCAGGCTCGACAGTGCGGTCGACTGCGTTGGGGCGAGGTCGTCTGTGGCCTTCCTCATGGACCGGACCATCGACACGCTCGCGCTCTTCGGCGTTCAGCGCGAGGACTACACCTACGCCCCGCGGCACGGCGGCCTGCGGCTGTGCGGCTACAAGGGCCACTTCCGGGCCTCGGCCGAGTACGCGGTGGAACTGATCGCGGCCGGCAAGCTCAACCTCGCGCCGCTGGTCACGCACCGCCTGCCGCTGTCGCGCTACGGCGAGGGCGTCGATCTGCTGGAGGCCCGCAAGGCGATCAAGGTCTGCTTTCTTCCCTGGGAATGACGCGGTTTTTGCACACAGGAACACAAGCGATGACCCCGCAGGCCCCGTCCCTATCCGGCTCGCTCACCCCCGCCCAGGTGGCCTCGTTCGCCGACCAAGGCTTCCTGCTGGTCCGCGGCGTGCTTGATCCCGCGACGCTTGCCGGCCTCCGCGCCGTCTTCGAGCAGGCCGTCGAGCAACAGGCGCAGGAGTGGTTCGCCAAGGGCATGATCAAGGACCGCTGCTCCGGCGCTTCGTTTGAGACACGCTACGGGCTGCTCCGCGACCAGTTGCCCGCGACCTACTCCAATTCGTGGCGGCGGATCATCGCCAGCCCCGCGGTCTACAAGATCTGGCAGCACTCGGCGATGGTCGGCATGATGCGGACGTTGGTCGGAGACGAACTCTGGGCCTCACGCACGTGGAACGGCCGGCCGCGCGCCCCGCGGCAGACCAAGCAGACGATCGACTGGCACCAGGACGCGCACTACAGCCCCAACTACGTGCCCGGCATCGACACGCCGCAGATCAGCGTCTGGATGCCGCTCGTCCCCGTCGACGAGAACTCCGGCTGCCTGCAGGTGGCGCGGGGCTCGCACAAGCAGGGCTATCGGCCGATGGTGACGGTCGAGCGCAACGGCCTCGTCGGCCTGGGGCCGGAGGACCTCCGCGACATCGACCCCGTCTCCTGCGTGATGCAGCCCGGCGACGTGCTGATGTTCAACGAACTGACCTACCACCGTTCGCTGGACAACACGTCGGACCTCGTGCGGTGGAGCTTGGACATCCGCTTCTTCGATGCCCGCAACGCCGAGCTGCGCGGCAGGAGCAAGGGCGGCTACTACTGCTTCAGCAAGGCGGACCCGTCGCGCGTCGAGAGCTACGAGAAGTGGGCGGCGCAGTACGAGTACGAAGGCGAGTTCTGAAGCGGGGGTCCGCTCACTCCCTCTTTCGACTGCGGCTCCACGCGAATTCCAGGGCGATGCCCGCCGCCACCAGCGCGATCGCCCCGGCCGCGGCGCGGTAGGGGAGCACCGACGTGAAATCGGTCCACGCGAGGTTCCCCAGCACGAGCGGGCCGGCGACGGACCCCAGGCCGACGACGCTCTCGTTGACGCCGATGGCGTGGGCCCGGTCGGTCGGCGCCGCGTTGGAGTAGTAGAAGGCGTGGAACGCGACGCAGGCGAGCCCGATCCCCGCGCCGGCGAGGCAGGCCAGCGAGCCCAGCCACGTTTCCGTCATGGGGAGCGCGGCCATGGACGCCGCCGAGACGACCATGCTCGCCAGCATGATCCACGGCTGCTGCATCCTGTGCCGCAGCAGCGCGAAGAGCGGGGCGGTCAGCGGCACGGGGACCGCCAGCACCGCCAAGCCCAGGCCGATCTGCCGCTCCGACCATCCGCGGGCGTGCCCCAGGCCCGAGTAGAGCGTCATCACCAGGCCGAGGTACATCGCGATGATGACCAGCATGGCGGCCGACGCGGCCAGCCGCTGGCGGCGGGTCGAGGCGAAGGCCGACGCCATGGCGTGGGTCGATGAGGCCGGATGAGGCGCACGAGCCGCGGCGACCACCAGCGCGAGATGGAAGAGGCCGATCGCCCACGCCGCGAGCACCAGCCAGCCGACGCTCAAGCCCTTGAGCACGCCCACGACGAAGGGGCCCAGCGCGTCGCCCATTCCCCACGACGCGTTGTAGCAGGCGACGCTCCAGGCCACGGTGTGGAAGACCTGCACGTCGCCCATGCGGGCCTGCAGCGGGACGAAGTAGTGGCCCGCGTTGATGCCCACCAGCGTCCCGAGCAGGAGCGGCAGCCAGAGGCCCGAGGGCGGCGCGAGGAACGCGGCGGTCGCGATCGCGGACGCGCCCAAGGTGGTGGTGACCAGCATCGTCATGGCGCGGCTTGGCTTGGTCCAGCGTCCCGCGAGGTAGGCGCTGACGGTGTAGGCGGCGGCGTAGAGGGTGCCGATCCAGGCCTGCGTCCTGGGTGGAATTCCCGCCAGCACGGCCTGCAGCGTGAGGGCGAACATGATCATCAGGTTGATCATGGCGACGAGCAGCGGGCCGAGGATGAGCAATGCCAGCGCGGGCAGCGGCACGCCGCGGAAAGTGAGCGTGCGCGAGGCCGAGGCGGGGGGAGAAGGTTCGAGGACCTGGGGCATGCGCGCGAGTCTAGCAGGTTCGCCGCGTGGTCATGGCCCGCGAAACCGGAGCCAGTGCGCCTTGTGTTGCGCAAGCGGGACGTCGCATGCGAAATCGCCCCGGCCGGCGCCGCGCCCTGCATTCCCGGGTCATCCCCGGCCCCACGGGGCCTCGCCCCGTCAGCCAGCCGAGGGCAGTCGAGGCCCTAGGCGATCACAGGCACGTCGACCAACGTCTTGGGCTCGGAGCCGTTGAGCCACGCCAGCGACGACTGCGCGCCGCCGGACTGGCTGCCCGAGGAGGACGGCGTCGCGCCGCCCGCGATCTGCGAGGGGACGACCACCGTGCTGAAGGTCGGCACGGTTCCGAACCGGGTGAAGAGGTTGTTGGACTCGTTCAACTCCACGACCACGCCGCCGG
Organism: Planctomycetota bacterium; assembly: GCA_026386955.1. Taxonomy (GTDB): domain Bacteria; phylum Planctomycetota; class Phycisphaerae; order Phycisphaerales; family Phycisphaeraceae; genus JAPLMQ01. The sequence continues at coordinate 19,122 of JAPLMQ010000218.1, read as the reverse complement.
CGTCGAGGTTGGCGAAGAGGTAGTAGCTCTGCCCCGCGACCAGGGTCGGGAGGGTGAAGCTGAGCGTCTTGGACTTGGCGCCGACCGTCTTGTCGGCCGCCGCGGAGATGGTCTCGCTGCCGAGCAGGATGTCGTCGGCGTCGCCGTAGATGGCGTTGAGCGAGATGCGGTAGTCGAGGGTGAAGTTGGGCGTGATGGCCACGTTGGAGACCTGGAAGCTGCGGGTCACCGAGATCTTCCCGGAGGTCCCCGCGGCGGTGGTCAGGCTGTTCCAGGAGAGGTCGGGCCGGACGACGCCCACCACCGGCGCGGGGGCGAAGAGGTTGTTGGCCTTGTTCGACTCGACCACGGCGGCGAGCGAGTCGAGCTGGGCGAGGACGACGTAGGTGCCCGGCGCGGTGGCCGCCGGCACGGTGTAGCTGAGCGCCTTGGTGTAGGTCCCCACCACCTTGTCGACCGCGGCGGAGATCGTCTCGGTGCCAAGGACGATGTCGTCGGCGTCGCCGAAGACCGAGTTGAGCGAGAGCCGGTAGGAGATGGAGAAGGTCGGGCCGACCGCCTAGTTGGCGATCTGGTAGCTGCGGCTGAAGGCGAGCTTGCCGCCGGCGTCGACCGCGGCGGGCGTGACGCCCAGGGCGCTCCAGGAGACGTCGGGCTGCACGACGGCCAGCGCGGACGCGGAGGAGATGACGTTGTTGGCCTCGGAAGACTCGTTCACGGTGCCCGTCGAATCGGCCTTGGCGAGCACGACGTAGTTGTTCGGCGCGGTGGCCGCGTGGATGGTGAATGTGAGCGTCTTGCTCTTGATGCTCACCGACTTGTCGGCCGCGGAGGAGATCGTCTCGGTGCCCAGGACGATGTCGTCGGCGTTGCCGAAGACGTTGTCGAGCGAGAGCCGGTAGTCGAGCACGAAGTTGGGCGTGACCGGCTGGGTGCTGACTTGGAAGCTGCGCGTGACGGTCAGCTTGCCAAGCGGGTCGATCGAGGCGGGGGAGGTGAACAGCCCGGTCCACGAGATGTCGGGGTTCCGCAGCGTCGTCGGGGCGGCGACCACGATGACGTTGTTGAGGTCGTTCTCCGGGACCACGCCCCCGCTGTCGACCTTGCCCAGCAGGTAGCTGTAGCTGGCCTGGGCCACGTCCTTGGGCAACGAGTTCGAGGGGATCGTGAGCGTGAGGGTGGCCGCGTGCGAGCCGACGGTCTTGTCGGCCGCGAGCGTGACGGTGTCGACCGGGCTCGAGGTGAGCACGATGTCGTCGGCGTCGCCCCAGACGCTGTTCTGCGACAGGCGGTACTGGAGGGCGAAGTTCTGCGCCGCCGCGGCGCCCGAGACCAGGAAGTCGCGCGTGGCCTGGAACGTCCCGCCCGGGCCCACGGCCGCGGGGAGCGTGGACAAGAGGCTGTTCCACGAGAGCTCCGCGCCGTCGTCGGTGACGATCATGCCGGTGCCCTTGGTCCCCCCCGGGAGGGCGGCGTTTGTGGGGGTCGAGAGGTTGACGACGAACGTCTCGTTGCGCTCGGAGGTGGCGTCGCCGCGGACGCTGACGTTGACCACTCCCGAGGACTGGCCGGCGGGGATCGTCAGCGTGCCCGTGGCGGCGACGTAGTCGTTGGCGGAGCTGGCGGTCCCGTTGGCGGTGTAGTATTGCACCGTGACGGGGAGGGCCGACGGCGCCGAGAGCGAGACGACGAAGGCGAAGGTCATGAGCCCCGAGTTGCCCTCGGCGGAGGTCACGTCCGCGATGGTGATCGAGGGCGAGCTGGTGACGTTGACCGTGGCCGACACGACGTTGCCGGCGGCCCCGCCCGCGTCGGTGGCCTGGGCGAGGAGCGTCGAGGCGCCGACCGGGAAGCCCGCGGTGGAGACCGTGGCGCTCCAGTCGGGCCCTCCCGTGGCCGCGGTGGCGAGCAGCTCGCCCGCCTGGGGGATGCCGTCGTTGTTGGCGTCGCGGTAGAAGGAGACACCGGCCACCGCGCTGTCGATGTCGGCCACGCCCAGGGCGTGAGCGTCGTCGACGCGCCGGAGAGGAGCGTCGCGGGGGAGGCCGAGAGGCCCGTGACCGCCGGCGCGTCGTTGACCGCGCTGACGGTGATGGTGAAGGCCTGGGCGGGCGAGGTGTTCACGCCGCCGTTTCCGAGAGCGCCGTCGTCCTTGAGGGTGACGGTGACGTCGACGCTGCCGAAGAAGTTGGGCGCGGGCGTGAACGAGAGGTTCCCGGTCGCGGGGTCGATCGCGGGAGCCGTGGCGAACTGGCCGGAGTTGGCGTAGGTGGCGATGAAGGTGGGGATTTCGGCCGACTCGTTCGCGGGGCCCGTCGAGACCTGCGTCGCCCAGGCGGCGATCGTGGTCAGGCCGGCGTCCTCGTTGACGGAGACGTCGGCGCCCTTGACGAAGGAGGGGGCGTCGTCGACCGGGGCGACGTTGATGGTGAAGGTCTGCGTGCCGGAGGTGTCGGCACCGCCGTTGGTCTTCCCGCCGTTGTCCTTGAGCGAGAGCGTGACGGTCGCCGCGCCGTTGGCGTTGGGCCCGGGGGTGAAGGTGAGCAGCCCCGTCGTCGGATCGACGGCCGGCTGGACGGAGAAGAGCGAATTGTTGTTGTTGCCGACGGTGAAGGTGAGCGCCTGCCCCGCCTCGTTGGCCGGGCCCGCGGAGATGGCGGCGACCACGCCCGCGATCGACTGCGGGCCGGCGTCCTCGTCGACGTAGGCGTTGGCCGCCACGGCGAAGGAGGGGGCGTCGTTGACGGGGTTGACCGTGATCGTGAAGGTCTGGGGCGCGGAGGTGTCGACCCCGCCGTTGGCGACGCCCCCGCTGTCCTTGAGGGTGACCGTCACGGTCGCGGCGCCGAACGCGTCCGGCCGGACGGCGTACGTCAACCGGCCATCGGCGGCGATGGCGGGCTGCGAGGAGAAAAGCGAAGCGTTGTCGTTGCTGACCTGGAAGGAGAGCGATTGGCCGACTTCGTCGGGCGGGCCCTTGGAGAGGTTCGTGGCCCAGCCGGCGATGGAGGCCGCGCCGGCGTCCTCGTTCGTAGCCGTGCCGGCTCCGATGTTGAAGGATGGCGCGTCGTTGACCACCGTGACTGTGATGGCGATCGCCTCGGTGAGCGTCTTGGGGTCGGACACGCCGTTGGAGGTTCCGATGTCGGTGACGGTGTAGTTGAAGGTGCCAAACCCGCTGGCGTTGGCGTTGGCGCGGAACAGCATGCCCTGGGCCTGAGCGAGGGTGTAGGACGAGGTCGTCGTCACGGCGGTCAGCCCATCGGCGAGGAAGATGCGTCCAAGGGAGACGCTTGGCAGGTATGTGACGTTGTATGTGAGCGTCTGGCCCGCTTCGTCGAGCCCGCCGCCCGGGCCGTACTGCACGCCGCCAAGGCCCAGGGAGGTCGACCCTGCGTCTTCGAGCACGGTCAGGGGCGCGACGGACCCCGCGGTGCGGACCGGCGCGTCGTTCGCGTAGGTGACATTGAGGTTGACGGTGGCGACGGTGGAATCAACGGATCCGTCGTTGGCCTTGTATGTGAAAGCATCCGGGCCGAAATACCCGGGCGCGGGCGTGTAGACGAAGGAACCGTCGGCGTTGAACCCCAGTGTTCCGTGGCCGGGGCCGGCGACCAGGATTGCGCTGAGGTTGCTGCTGTCGACGTCGGTGTCGTTGGCCAGGACACCGGAGAAACGAAGGTCGTTGTACGACACGCTCCCGCGCAGCCCTGCCGCGGCGCCGTTGGCGTACTGGACAAAATCAGCCGCCAGGCTGGTCGGGACGCCGGAGGCGTTGTAGGTCGCGGTGTAGATCGTGAATTGGCCGGTGATGGAGCTGGGAGCGCGGCCCTGGCCTGAAACCTTCAGGCCGGGGGTGCCCGCAGGTTGGACAGGTATGGCCGCGGCGTTGAGGTAGGTGCCGGGTGTGGGGCGCACATGGTCCGGGGCGGCGAAATTGACGTCCCAGAAATCACCCCCGTTCGAACTGCTCGTGAACACCACGCTCGGGGCGTAGCCGAAGTTGGTCACGGCCTGGAATGTCCCAGAAGCGCCGGAATAGCTGTAGATCCCGCCTTGGCCGATGGAATCGCCCGCGCTGCTGACAACCAGCAGACTATAGACCGCCGGCCCGGACCCGGTGAAGGCCTGGTCCTCGGCCAGGGTGTAGGTGCAGGGCCTACGCATCTAAATCACCGGCCCCCGCGAGAATCTTGATCCGGTAGGCATCATCCCATCCGGCTTTGAGGCGTTTGCTCTTGATTGCGCAGCAGGCCCATGTTCCGGGCCGCGTTGTCCAGCCTGATCCGGCAGCGGTCCTCGTCGAAGGCCATGTCCAGCACCCAGTGCAGCCCATTCTCGATCCCCCAGTGTTGGCGGACCACGTGCGACATCCGCTTGGCGCTCACGCCCTCCAAGCTGCTGATGTAGTACCGCCGCTCCCTGGTCGTCTTGTCGTCCACCGTCCGTTCCGACTCAACCAGCGCGATCGTGGCCAGCCCCTCCCAATGTTCTTGCCCACGCAGCCAGCCCACCCGGTCCGTGCACCAGACCCTGCGGACCTCGATCCGGCCATGTCCTTTCTCGATCGTTTCGTGGTAGTCCACGGGCTGGGGCGCGGGGGCGGTGCGGACCTCCTCCATCACCCGCCGCGCCTCCTGGCTGAGCGTGGGCTGGTTCTCCTTGACCCCCAGCACGTAATCCCCTTCCTGCTCGACGATTTGCCGGGCGATCTGGGTCTGGCAACCCATGGCGTCGATGGTCACGGTGGCGCCGCGCAGGTCCAGGAGCTTGAGCAGCTCGGGGATGGCGGTGATCTCGTTGCTCTTGTCGTGCGTGGCCACCTGGCCCAGCACCAGGCCCGTGTCCGCCGCCCAGGCGCTGACCAGGTGCAAGGCGCTCTTCTGGCCGGCACGGTCGAAGGAGCGCCGCAGGGTCTTGCCATCGATGGGCACGACCTCCCCGGCCAGGTCCTGGGCGACATGCGCCGTCCAGTCCAGGAAGCAGCGCTCGAAGGCCACCGGGTTGAGCGAAGCGAAGACGCGGCCGAACGTGTCGTGGCTGGGGATGCCTTCGGGCAGCTTGAGGAAACCAGCGAACCAGGCCTGTTTGGACTTGCCGAAGAGTTCGACCTGAACCCAGCTCTCGGCCCCGCAAACCACGGCGCAGATCGCGATCGTCAGGATGTCCAGCAGGTCATGGCTGCGGGTGCGGTCGACCCGGGGGTCCGGCAGGACGCCGAAAAAAACGTGGATGGAACTGACCGGAGAGTCCGCCATGGGGGAGCGTCCTTGCTCTGAGGGCTTGGCAACCCCTCTTGCATCGGACCATCACCCGTTAGTCCTGTCATTCGTGCGGATTAAGATGCGTAGGCCCTGGGTGTAGGTGTCGTTGGCGGCCACCGGCGCGTTGTTGACGGGGAGCACGGTGATCGTGAACGACTTTGTCGCCGAGAAGGGGTTGCCGCCGTTGGCGGACCCACCGCTGTCATTGAGTCGGAGTGTGTAGGTCGAAGTGCCGTTGACGTCAGTCGCGGTGTTGAAGGTCAAGTCGCCGGTGGTGGGATCGACCGAGGGCAGGATCGAGAGCAATGAAACATTCGTCCAGCTGAGGATTTGGAAACTCAGGACGTCGCCGGACTCATTGGCCGCGCCCGGCGACATGGACTTGGCCCAGTTGGCGATCCGGACAAACCCGGCATTCTCATTCACCGTGATGTTGGGGCCGGCGGTGAATGTGGGCTGGTCATTGATGGAATTGACGGTGATGGTGAAGGTCTGGGCCGGCGAGGTGTCCACCCCGCCGTTGGCGGTGCTCCCGTTGTCCTTGAGGGTGACGGTCACCGTCGCGACGCCGAAGGCGTCGGCGGCGGGCGTGAAGGTGAGGTTGCCCGAGGAGTCGATGCCCGGCTGGACCGAGAAGAGCGCCGTGGCGTTGTTTGTGGCGGTGAACGTGCGGGTCTGTCCGCCCTCGTTCGTCGGGCCCACCGAGATGCTGGTCGCCCATGCTGCGACGGTCCTCGCGCCGGAGTCCTCGTTCACGACGACGTTGGCGCCCTTGGTGAACGACGGCACGTCGTTGACCGCCAGGATGTTGATCGTGAAGGTCTGCGTCGCCGACGTGTTGACCCCGCCGTTGGCGACACCTCCGTTGTCGGCCAACTTCACCGTCACGGTGGTGCTGCCGAAGGCGTTGGCGGCGGGGGTGAAGGTGAGGTTGCCGGTGACGGGGTCGACGCTGGGCTGGACGCTGAAGAGGCTGGGCGTGGCGGCGGTTGAGGTGAAGGCCAGCGTTTGGCCGGACTCGTTGGCGGCGCCGGCGGAGATCGCGGTGGCCCAGGCGGCGACGGTCTTCACGCCGGAGTCCTCGTTCACGGTGACGTCAGCCCCCTTGGTGAACGAGGGCGCGTCGTTGACGGGGTTCACGGTGATCGTGAAAGTCTGCGTGGCAGACGTGTTGACCCCGCCGTTGGCGGTGCCGCCGTTGTCGAAAAGCTTCACCGTCACGGTGGTGCTGCCGAAGGCGTTGGCGGCGGGGGTGAAGGCGAGGATCCCGGTGATGGGGTCGACGTTGGGCTGGACGCTGAAGAGGCTCGGCGTGGCGGCGACCACCGTGAAGATCGGCGCCTGGCCGGCCTCGTTGTAGGGGCCGACGAGGATCGAGGTGGCCCAGCCGAAGGCGCCCGTCCCTGGCTCGTCCTCGTTCACGGTGATGTCGGGGCCCTTGGTGAACGACGGCGCGTCGTTGACGGGGTTCACGGTGACCGTGAAGGACTGGACCGCGGAGGTGTTGACGCCGCCGTTGGCGGTGCCGCCGTTGTTCGTGAGCGTCACCCACACGACCGTGCTGCCGAATTCGTCGGGGGCCGGGGTGAAGGTGAGGTTGCCGGTGACGGGATCGATGCTGGGCTGGACGCTGAAGAGGCTGGGGATGCCGGCGACCGCGGTGAAGGTCAAGGCTTGGCCGAACTCATTGAGGGCCCCGGGGGAGATCGCGGTGGCCCAGCCGACGACCGTCGTCGCCGGGGCGTCCTCGTTCATGACGAAGTCGGAGCCCTTGGTGAACGAGGGCGCGTCGTTGACGGAGTTCACGGTGATCGAGCTGGATGCCGACGCGGAGCTGTAGGCCGTCGAGCCGCCGCTTAGGCCCGAATCGCCCACCGCGCCGTTGGCGAAGCCGTCGGAGGTGTCCCAGGCGCGGAACGTCAGCGCGCCGTTGATCGTGCCGTTGAAATTCAGGTTGGGCGTGAACCGCACCTGCGTGGTGGCGTCGGCGCGGAGCAGCCGGGCGGACCCGGGCGACACGGCCCCCAGCGCGAGCCAGTTGGCGCCGTCGAGGCTGTATTGCCACGTGCCCGAGGTGCTGGTGGCGGCGATGATGGCGATGCCGCTCGCCGGGCCGTTCGCGTCGGCGACCTGACCGGCGATGAGGGCGGAGACCAGCGTCGGGGTGGGGGTGGCGTCCTCGTTGAAGGAGGCGAGCGCGTTGGCCCCGCTGAGCACGGGGGCGGTGTTGGTCGAGCCGGTCAAGTTCCAGAGCTCGTTGCCGTAGGCGTCGGTGGTCGCGGTGAGGAGCGCATTGGCGCCCATGTCGAGCAGCAGCTTGGGCGAGGAGGAGCCCGCGCCGGGGTTGATGTCCTGGACGAGGAAAGTCCCGGCCGAGGTGCCGTCGGTCGTCCAGAGCTCCGCGCCCAGGCTGGCGGTGGCGGCGGAGAAATAGGTCGCGCCGCCGTAAATGAAGAACGAGGAGGGCGAGGAGTCGGCCGCGCCGGGGTTGATGTTCCGGACCATCGCCGTGCCGGCGGCGGTGCCGTCGGTCTTCCAGAGTTCCGCGCCGTTCACGCCGTCGCTGGCGGAGAAGTAGACCGTCCCGTTGATGTTGGCGAGGTTCGCCGGGGAGGAGGAGCCCGCGCCGGGATTGATGTCGGCCACGCGGACGGTGCCGGCGGTGGTGCCGTCGCTCTTCCACAGTTCAGTGCCCGAGGCCGCGTCGGAGGCGGTGTAATAGACCGTGTTGTTGACGTTGGCAAAGGTGAAGGACGCGGGCACAAGCACCCCGGGGTCCGCGTCGGCGATGCGGGCCGTGCCAGCCGCCGTGCCATCGCTCTTCCAGAGCTCCGTGATGCCGGTTGCGCCGTAGGCGAAGAAATAGGCGGCGCCTTTGACGGCGTACAACGAGTTCGGGAAAGACGAGCCGATGCCCGGCCTGATGTCCACGAGGAGCGAGGTCCCCGCCGCCGTGCCGTCGGTCTTCCACAGCTCTATTCCGCTGGTTTGGGACTTCGCCGTGAAGAGCATGTTGTTGCCGAGCCGGGCCGTGGTACTGAAGATGGCTCCGATCGCACCGGGAAAGATGTCCAGCAAGAGTCCGGTGCCCGCGTTGGTGCCGTCGCTCTTGAACAGCTCGCGCCCGAGCGCGGGGCTGGTGGCCGAGAATACGGCCTGCCCGTTGAGCAACGCCGCGAAGGCGGGGTTGGACGAGCTCGTGCCTGGGTTCAGGTCGGTGAAAAGAACGGTTCCCGCGGAGGTGCCGTCCGTGGTCCAAAGCTCGGCCCCGCCTGCGTAGGTCGTGCCCGAGAGGTAGAACTTGCCCTGGAACGAAGCCCACGAAAACGGCGGGGACGACGTCGGGCCGCCGTCCACGATGGCCTTGACCACGACGGTTCCCGCGGCGGTCCCGTCGCTCCTCCAGAGTTCGTCGCCCGTCGTGCCGTTGCTGGCGTAGAAGAGCGCTTGCCCGCCCACGTTGGCGAAGGATCCATACTGCACGGAGTTTGTGGTGGTGGACGGATTGATGTCCTTGAGCATGAACGTGCCCGCCGCCGTCCCATCGCTCGTCCAAGGCTCGGTGCCATGGCTTCCATCGCCGGCGATGAAGTAGAGTCGGTTGCCGTCCGCGCTGAAGTAGTCGGGCGTGCCACTTGACTGGAACGCGGCCGAGATCACCTGCACCGCCACGGTTCCCGCCGCGGTGCCGTCGCTCTTCCAGAGCGTCGCTCCGCCCCCGGAATTGGTCGCGGAGAAGTAGAGGGTCCCGCCGACGTTGGTGAGGTTGCCGGGATTGGAGGAGGTCGTGCCGGGGCGGGCGTCCTTGAGGAACGCGGTGCCCGCGGCGCTGCCGTCGCTCGACCAGAGCTCATATCCGTGGGCCGCGTCGGTGGCGTAGAAGAAGAGGGTGTTGCCCACGACGGTCAGGCCACCCGGATTGCCGCTGGCCGAACCGGCGACGAGGTCCTTGACCATGACGGTGCCGGCGTCGGTCCCGTCGGACTTCCACAACTCCGATCCGGAGACGCCGTCGGTGGCCTTGAAATAGAGCGCGTTGTTGAAGGCGGCGAAATAGGTCGGCGACGAGCCCGTGGCGCCCGGGGAGATGTCCTTGACGATGTCGGTCCCCGCCACCGTGCCGTCGCTCTTCCACAGTTCCGCGCCGCGGACACCGTCGTTGGCGTAGAAGAAGACCGTGCTGCCGACGGCGACGAGGCTCTGCGTGTTGGCGTTGCCCGTCCCCGCGACGATGTCCTTGAGCAGGAACGTGCCCGCGTCGGTGCCGTCGCTCCGCCAGACCTCGGCCCCGTGCGCGCCGTCGTTGGCGGTGAAGAAGAGCAATCCCCCCGCGGCGGTCACGTAATCGATGGACGACCAGCCTGTCCCCGGGTTGATGTCCTTGACGAAGGTGGTGCCTGCCACTGTGCCGTCGCTCTTCCAAAGCTCGGCGCCGTGGATCGGGTCCGACGCCGTGAAATAGAGCGTCGAGCCGACGACGGCCATCTTGCCCGGCAGCGAGGTCTGCCCCTGGTCGTTCAAGTCTTGCACGAGGGCGACCGTGGAGAGCAGCACGCGCGACTCCAAGGCCTCCATCAGCGCGGTGGAACGGTGCCCCGCGGCTTGCTTTGAGATGTGCTTGCGATCGCCCGTCCGAAACCGGTCCCAAATACGCCTCGTCATGGCAACGGCCCCCACAAAGATAGACCACCGAAAGATGGACAGACAGAGTGCTAGCTGATGCCCACGGCATCGGCTTGGTCAGACCCCACGAAACAAACCAGATTGGGTTGATGTCCCCCGAAATGCGGCCTATGTAGCCGCGTTCCGACTTTCCGCAACGAACCCCACGCCACCCGTCGAATCAATATGCACCGTCGACATGCACCGTCGACTGCCGGATATTGACTCCTGTTTCGACCGCTCGCCAGTGCATTCGTGAAGCATCTTCGATGTGAATTGCCCAGGTTCACATTCGGTTTGTTCACGATGTCCAGGCCAAACAGGGCCTCCCTTGGAAGCAATTCCTCATTCATGCGAGGCCGGTCGAGTATTGCACGCCGCGCCGCGCTCGGCGACGATCACGGATCGGAGGCCGCACCGGCTCGTCGCATGTCGGCCCTCGCTGTGGCGACCGCGTGACCCGCATTTCGGCGCACCAGGCGCACCATGGCCTACGAGTGGCTCTTCATCCCGGCCATCGCCTCCTTCCTGGTGGCGACGTTCGTCCCGCTCGCGGCGGTCCGGCGGCAGATCCAGCCCGCGCCCCTCGCGCTGCTGGCGATGCTCCTGGCGCTGCTGTTGACCTTCGTCATGGGCATGATCGCCGCCCCGCGTGAGACCATCAGCCAGCTCACCGACCCGCGGTTGATCGCGGTCGCGGTCGTCGGCGGCGCCGGCGGGGGGCTGGGCCTCTGCTTCGTCTTCACCGCGCTCCGGCAGCGCGCCACCGGGCCGGTCATCACCATCTCCTCCATGTCGATCCTGCTGCCGATCGCGCTGGGCGTCTCGTTGGGTTGGGATGCACCTCCTCCCTGGTGGGGCAGCCTGGGCATCGCGCTGACGTTGGCGGGGACGGCCCTGATCCACCTGGGCAAGTCCGCCCGGCCGGAGGGGGAGCGATTCCACTGGCTGCCGCTCGCGCTGGGCGCGCTGGCCTGCTTCGGCGTGAGCCAGACGGCGCAGAAATACGTCGGCGTCCTGCTCCCCGAGGCCGGCATGACGCAGCGCTTCGGCTTCATGCTCGCGTACTACATCGCGGCCGTCCTGGTGCTGGGGGCGTTCCTCCGCTGGCTGGGCCAGTCGATCAACTGGCGGGCCTGGCCGTTCGCGACGGGGCAGGCCCTCTCCAGTTGCGTCCAGTTTCTCTCCATGCTGGCGCTGCTCCAACACCTGCGCACAGCGGTCGTCTACATCTCCTTCACCGGCGGCGGGATCGTCCTCGTGCTGCTGATCTCGGCCTTGGTGCTGCGCGAGCGGTACAAGCCCATCGTCTGGCTGGGCTGCGCCCTGGGCGTCGCGGGAATCGTGCTGGTGCGGTTGAAGTAAGGCCACGGCTCTGGGGTTCGGAGTTCCGCCTTCAGGCGGGCCTTCTCCGTGTTCCCCCTTGTCACGAGTACGATGGCATGCGGCACCCGGAACGCCGCGATCATCTTGAGCCTAAGGAGTGCGGAAGTTGCTTCACGAGAGCCATAAGAAGACCTTGATCGACGACCTCTGCGCCTTGATCCGCCTGCCCAGCCGCAGCTTCCCCTCAGGCGGCGAGGAAGGGGAGTCGCAGCGCTGGCTGGCGGCGAAGATGCGGGCCGCCGGCGCGCGGGTGCGGACCTTCGAGCCCGCCGACGTGCCGGGCTTCCTCAGCCACCCGCTCTGCTGCGGCCCCGACCGCAACTACAAGAACCGGCCCACGGTCATCGCCGAGATCGGCCCCGCCGACGCGCCCGCCCTCCTGGTCGCCGCCCACAGCGACACCGTGCCGATCTTCGACTACGCCGCGTGGACCTTCAGCCCGTTCCTGGGCGAGGTGCGCGACGGCCAAGTCCGCGGCCTGGGCTGCTGCGACGACAAGTGGGGCGTCGCCACCATGCTCACGCTGATTCGGGCCTTCATGGCCGGGGGCAAGCCGCTCAAGAAGCGGATCATCTTCGCCTCGACGATCGACGAGGAGCACGGCGTGGGCAACGGCCTTCTGCTGCTGGCCCTCGCGGGCGTCACCGCCGAGGCGGGCATCTACCTCGACGGCATGGACATGAGCGTCTTCATCGGCAACTCGGGCGGGTCGAACCTCTACCTGCGCCCCAAGCGTCCGATCGATCCCGCGCTGTTCGAGCGCGACGCCCATCGCCTCGCCGCCGCCTGCGCCGCCCTGAGCGTCGAACGGGAGAAGGTCTTCCAGCGCCCCTATTTCGAGCACAGCTCGATCCGCCACTCGTCGGTCCGGTTCGTCCGGCGCGAGGATGGCCACGGCCCGTTCTTCCTCATCGCGTTCTACACCGTCCCGGGCGAGGCGCGGGAGGAGATCTGCGCCCGGCTGGAGCGCGGCGTCGCCGAGGCGCTGGGGCCCGACGCGGCGCTCTACGACCTGAGCTACCGCGAGCCGTGGTTCGAGCCGGCGCTGATCGACGCCCGCTCGTCGATCGTCGGGCTGATGGCCGACGCGGCCGAGTCCGTGCTCGGGCGCCCGCCCGTGGTGGGCGTGGTCAGCAAGCAGGACGTCTTCGTCCTGCACAACCACGCCCGCATCCCCACCGTCTCCTTCGGCGTGGTGAGCAGCGAGAGCCCGCGGACCTACCATCAGCCCGACGAATCCGTGGCGGTCGAGGATGTGTGGGCCGGCGCGAAGATCGCCCACGAGGCCGTGCGTCGCTGGATGGAGGCTTGAGATGACAACGTCGATCCCCACCGTGACGCAGGCGCAGATCGAGGCGGCCCTGCGCGAGCTGGGCCTTTCGACCGGCGACAGCGTCATCGTCCACAGCTCGCTCAGCAGTTTCGGGCGCGTCGAGGGCGGGGCCGACAGCGTCGTCGGCGCCGTGCTCTCGGCCATCGGGCCCAAGGGCAACCTGATGTTGCCGACGTTCAACTACACCCGCCCGATCCCCTTGCCGTATTTCGACCCCGCTGTCACGCCCGGCCACACCGGCGCGGTCCCCGAGGCCGGCCGCAAGCGCCCCAACGCCGTGCGCAGCCTGCACCCGTCGCACTCCGTGGCGGTGATCGGCCCCGACGCCGTCGCCCTCACGCAGGACCACCTCAAGGTGCGGGCTTTCGGCATCGGCAGCCCCATCGACCGCCTTGCCCAGCTCGGCGGCAAGGTGCTCCTCCTGGGCGTGACCCACACCTCGAACAGCCTGCTCCACATCGCGGAGGAATACGCCAAGGTGCCCAAGGTCAGCGTCTATCCCGACCCGCTGCCGCTCTTCAAGATCCGCATGCCCGACGGCAAGATCATCGAGCACCAGATCGACTCCTCCTCCTCGTGCAGCCTGGCCTTCGGCGGGGCGGAATACATCCTCCGCCGCCACGGCGAGGTGCGGGACCTCCGCGGCCTGGGCAAGTGCAACATGCAGCTCATGTCGGGCCAGGCGGTGCTGCGGCGGGTGGGGGAGATCCTCTCCGAGAAGCCCGACGTCCTGCTCTGCACCTTCCCCGGCTGCCGGCCCTGCGCCGGGGCGCGAGGGCGTCTGCGGGAACAGGGGCGGTTGGCCTAGCGGGGGGGCGCCGTCCGGGTCGCAGAAACGCCGTGAAAAATGGGGGACCGGAAAGTTCGACATCGGGGAGTTTCCCCGACTGACAAACCCGAATCATTCCGTACCATCGATTCCGTTGGCCCGCGGTGGACGCGGGCGGGGGCCGACTCGGACATTCCTCGAACGGGATGTCCACGTGACGTTCGGTTGTCCCTGAGCGGAGGTGCGTGCCTTGAGACGTCTTTTCATTTCGGTGGCCGTGGCGTTCTTCGTCGCTCTCGCCGGCCAGTCGGTCCACGCCCAGTACAAGCAAGTCGAAACCGACGTCGAGCGGTTCCCCGAGGAGCATGACTACCAAAAGAAGCTCCGCGCCTATCTCGCGACGTTGACCGAGAAGGATTTCGCCGTCGAGTTTCAGGAGATCCCCTCGGCCCCGCTCCCCGACGCCGACCAGGACTATCGCCTCTGGCTCCTCTCCCTCTTCCCGATGCAGGCCCCGCCGCTCAAGCTGCCCGCGGCCTCGTTCACGCTCGCTTCGATGGAGTCGAAGAAGGGGCTGATCCTTCCCACGATCGTCTGCCATTCCCAGAGCTTCGCGTGGATGGCCAACTGGGACTATCCGCTCAACCCCTACCGCAATTCGCGGGCCCTGAAGCTGCGGGCCTTCGTCCTCGCCGCCGCCGACGTGGCCATGCTCGACTACCTCTACGAGCACGCGCCGCAGGGAGCGAACCGGGCCGACTACCTGGGCGGGAACCTCATCTGGATCGGCTACACCTACGGCGTGGTCAAGGACATCCTCCCCGCCGAGGCCCGCGCCGCCTTCGAGGAGGGCATCAAGAAGCACGTCATGCGGATCGCCGGGTGGGGCCCCACCGGCCAGATGACCGACATGGACCTCTTCGCCCCCGTCGGCCTCTGGTATGTGCAGAGCGCGATGAAGGACCCGGAGGTGACCAAGGTGGCGGAGGAGTACAGCAAGCAGCTCTTCTCCCAGCCGCGGTTCTTCAATCCCGCCGGCTACTTCGTCGACAACGGCTGCTTCGACACCTCCTACAACGGGATCAGCCTCTACTTCTCCACCTGGGCCGCGCTGGCGAGCGACTGGGGCTTCGTGCAGGACGCGGTGAGGAAGTCCTTCCTCCTCCGCGCCCACCTCTGCTTCCCCGACCCCGACGGCGAGGGCTTCAGCGGGCCCAGCCACCCCAGCTCGCGCACCTCGGGCGACCCGCCGCGCGACCAGTGGAACTTCGCCCACCGCGCCTACGCCTCGGCCATGGTCAGCGACGACGCCATCCACCTCGCCAAGATCCCCGCCGAGGAGGTGGTCAAGGCCTCGTCCGCCGCGGTGGCGGCCAGGTTCAACGACGCGATGTCCAAGCCGGTGGAGCCCGCCAACATGACTTGGCGGGAGTCGCACTGGAGCAGCATCATCAACCAGGCCTACGAGCACTACAAGCCCGGCTCGTACGCGAGGCTCCTGAAGCTGCAGCGGGAGGACTCGCCGCTGCTCAAGCCGCTCTACCTCCGCCCCGGCAGCTTCATCCACCAGTTCGACAAGGCCTTCGTCATCGCCAAGTTCGACACCTACGCCGCCGCGGTCCACACCGGCCCGGTCGGCCGGCCCGTGGGGCACAACGGCCTGCCCTACGGCTACGGGGGCGGGCAGCTCTCGACCTTCTGGACGGCCCCGACGGGCGTGGTCATCGCCGGGCGCCGCCGCGGGGTGCAGGGCGCGGTCTACGACAACTACGCGGAATGGCGCGACTGGCCCAACCACGAGGTCATCGGGCTGACGTCCAAGGACGAGCTCGCCAGCTCCGCCCGCATCCAGCAGCCCGAGGTGACGCAGACCGTCACCGGCGAGAAGGCCGTGGTGAAGGCCTCCGGCAACGTGCCCAAGTACAACGCCGAGCGCAAGGCGCTGGGTGAATCGGGCCTGCAGTACGAGCGCACCTTCACGCTCGACAAGGCCAAGCTGCGGGTGCAGACGCAAGTCACCTCCGACGGGAAGGAGCAGTTCGCCGAACTGTACGAGACGATCCCCGTCTTCCTGCGCGAGACCGCGGCGCAGGCGGCGACGAAGATCGAGTTCGAAGTCGCCGGCACGGGCGCTTGGGCCGAAGCCCGCGCGGGCAAGACCGAGAACGTCGAGAAGGTTCGTCTGAACCGCTTCAAGGGGGCGGCGATCATCACCTTCGCCAAGCCACAGACGATTGTCCTCTCCGAGAAACCCTGGAAGGACGGCTTCCAGACGCAGGCCGAGTGCTGGAACCTGCGGATCGACCTGCTCGCGGGGCAGACCCTGCCGGCGACGATCAAGACGGTGGGCACCGACTTCACCGTCTCCGGAGTCGTGGAGGTGGCCGCGCCCGCGAAGAAGTGACGTGGGTTGAAAGAGCCCCGGGTGCCACGGGTGGCTTGCCCACCCGTGGAGAGAAACGGAAAACCGAGGCCTTGGGGCGGGACCTTCTCCGTCGCATTCTCAAGTCCTCGGCCCCTACGCCAGCCCTCCACGGGTGGACAAGCCACCCGTGGCACCCCGCGAAGCAATGCCTCAGTCCCACCGTCTTGAACCTTGGAGAAAGAAGATGACCCAGCGCGACCACGACGTTCGCCGAGTCAAGAGCCGCAACCCCTCGCCCCTTTCCCCCTTCGCCCGAACCCTCCGAAACTGGCTGCCCCGCGCCCTCGCGGGCCGCTCGCCCGCCGGCGCCGTGCCCCCACGCCTCGAACCCCTCGAGCCGCGGACGATGCTCTCCACCGCCGTCCAACTGCTCCAGGCCGAGCCCGAGCAGCCTCGCTTCGCCGACAGCGCGACGATGATCCCGCTCTCGCGCTGGGGCTGGCAGTTGACCTACGACGCCGCCATCGAGCTCTCGGACAAGTGGGGCTACGCGATCGAGCTGGGCGACGCGACGCAGTCCTACGTCGACGGGCTCGACAACCCCAACAGCGACATCTCCAAGCGCGTCGCCTACGCCGCCGCCGACCCGACTCACCGCTCGCTCGCCGTCCTGGTCCACCGCCCGCTCTTCGACGCCTCGTTCATCGCGACCCTCCCGCCCGAGACTTGGCTGCGCGACTCCAACGGCCAGTTCATCCTCGACACCAACGGCAACAAGGTCTGGAGCCCCGAGGCGCCCAACTCGGTCTACGAGCAGGCCGGCGCCATCGCCGCCGCGCCCTTGGCGAAGATCGTCGCCAAGGCCAACGGGGCCCCGCTGGTCCTGCTCAACGGCGGGGAGTATTCGCTCAACGTCTTTGGGTGGAACGGCAACTACCTGCCGCTCGACCCCGCGGTCATGGCCGCCAAGGGCGCGACCGACTGGTACACCTACCTCTCCCAAAGCAAGGCCCGCCAGGAGAACCTCATCTCCGACGCCGTCCGCGCCGCCGTCCCCGAGCCCGCACGCGACCTCTACATCCACTACTTCGACGACGGCCGGCTCGACCGCGGCGTCTACAGCACCTACTGGCAGTGGGTCTTCGACTACCAGTCGATGCACGGCAACTCCGACCTGCCCAACAGCTCGCTCTACTACAAGGAATTCAACACCGGCTGGAGCGGCACGCGAGACCTGCTCTCCCAAGCCCTCAACTCCACCGCCCAGCACCTCGCCCTAGGCGACACCCTCGCCTACAACTGGGTCAACGGCGGCTACGGCCCGCAGTACGGCTTCTCCGACGACGCCCACTACATGGGCTTCCTCAAGTCGCTCTACCTCGCCGGCATGGTCGGCGGAGTCGCGGGCTACTTCAGCTTCCCCGCCGGCGGCTTCGGGGCCGACCTGGGCGCCACGCCCCCCAGTTGGCTCCAGCAGATGATGAGCCTCGGGCAGGCCCAGGCCCTCTTCTCGCACGTCGACGGCTTCCTCAGCGACGGCACGCTGCTGCCCGGGCCCGACATGCAGCGGTTCTCCACCGACCTGCCCGCCTACGAATTCCCCACGGGCGACGCCGACGCCCGCGTCATCGTCCGCCAAAGCGCCGACGGCGACCAATGGCTCATCAGCGCCTGGGCCGCGGCGGGGGCCGACCGCCCTGCGACGGTCACCATCCCGATCCTGGGCGAGGTGACGCTGCAGGCCCGCGCCGTCGGCAGCGTCTACCTGGCCTCGCTCGACCAAGGCCAGCCCGCCCTCTCGCTGCTCGACACCGACGGCATGCACCCCACGGCCGACCTCAACATCGTCCACGTCTCCGCGGGCGCCCACGGCCAGGTCGACCTGCCCGGCGACCGCGTCGTCCGCACGGGCGAGGACCTCGCATTGCAGATCACGCCCGACGCCGGCTACCGCATCCTCGAACTCCTCGTCGACGGCCAGGCCGTGACCCTCGCGGATCACTACACCTTCGACGACGTCTCCGCCGACCACACCTTCGCCGTCACCTTCGCACCGCTCGCGCCGCGGGTCACGGAGGTGCTGGTGAAGGGCACCGCGTGGTCGAGTGGGTTCCTCGCCTTCCTCGCGGCCGAGGGGCTGGGCGACGGTGACGGATACGCCATCCCCGCCGGCTCGGGCGCACAGCTCGCGCCGCTGCCGTGGAACAACGTCGACCAAGTCACGCTGCGCTTCAGCAGCGTGGTGGAGGTCAGCCAAAGCGACCTGACCGTCCGCGGCGTGAACGTCCCCGCCTACGCGATCAGCGCGTTCAGCACGGGGACCGCGGCCGACGGCTCGTTCGAGGCCACGTGGACGCTCGACGGCGCGGTCGGCGTCGACAAGCTGCTGCTCCACTTGGCTGACACCGTCGCCGACACGGGCGGGGCGGCCCTCGACGGCGAGTGGGTCAACCCCACCTCGCGCGCGACCCCGCTGGGCGGGTCCAGCGCGTTCGCCTCCGGCGACGGCGCGGCGGGCGGGGCGTTCGACTTCCGGATCGACTTCGCCCCCGGCGACGCCAACCAGAACGGCGGCGTGAACGTCCAGGACGTCGTGCTCACCCGTGACCAGCAGGGCAAGAGCCTGCCCGTGGGCGAGCCGGCGCTGCCCGCGGGGGCGATGGCGGCCTTGGTGGTCGCCGGGGCTCTGCCCACGTCCTCGGAGGCGCTGGTTGTCTCGGGCGCGCTGGCGCAGGGCGAATCAGGCAAGGCGAGGATCGATTCGGTCGTCTCGGGCGATGCACAGCGCCGTTGGGCCCCCGCGCCGGCGGCGCTCGTCGCGGCCGCGAACGCCTCGCTTCCGCAGACGGCCTCGCGCTGGACGCTCCGGCCCGCCGACATCGACGGCGCCGGCTCGGCCGCGGACGACGACTCTGCGCTGCTTCGCAGCCTCAAGCGGCCTCGTCGGCTCGTGAGCGTGGCGGTGGCGTGAGGGACCGCGTCGAGCAGCGCCGCTCTGGGTTAGCCGGACGCGCAAGCGACGGCTTTGGACTCCCGGCTGACCGGACCGTTCAGGAGCATCGGACGGCTCAAGCCGTCGCTTGCGCGTCCGGCTAACCCAGATCGCCATCCCCGTCCGCCCACCCTCACTCCTGCGCCATCCACGTCACCGTCACCTTCGCCCCCGCCGCGGGCGGCTGCGCGAAAACCGCGACGAACCGGTCGGGCTTCGCCGACTGCACGCCAATGCCCAGCGGTGCGTCGGCCGAGGCCACGACGAACGGCGCCGCGGCGAACGCGGCCGGGAACACGACCTCGAACTCGGTCTTCTTCCCGTCGCCCACCAGCGTCGCCCGCCCGCGGG
>JAPLMQ010000233.1 GCA_026386955.1 Planctomycetota bacterium | reverse complement strand
ACGCAAGATCGCCGCCTGGGACCACGACTTCCTCCTCAAACTCATCGCCGGGTAGCCATATGCGTTTGCCCTGATGCGAATCGTGTTGAATTCGGCTGAAATCCGTCGAAATGCGGGGATTCAGGGGGTTTCGGGGATTTGAGACAACGTCCTCCGCGCCTTGCGACGCGACCGATCCCGCCTTCGATTTTGGCTTGGCTGATTCCCCCCGCGGTATCATCCGCGCGCCGGGTCGGCCCGATGCCCGGCCACGGAGAGAACCCCATGACCGCCTCGTCGCCCGCTGTCCGCAGCGAGACGCTCCACGTGCCGATGTGCGACGGGGCGTTGCTCTCGGTCCACGTCCATCGCCCGGCCGACCCGGGGCGGTATCCCGTTGTGATGGGCTACACGCCCTACAACAAGGGCCGGCTGGGCGGCCCGCCGCCGATCGTCGCGCATGGCTACGTATCGGTGCTCTTCGACGTGCGCGGGACGGGCAACTCGGGCGGATCGACCGACAGCGTCTACTGCGACGCCGAGCGGCAGGACGGGTACGACATGGTCGAGTGGTGCGCCGCCCAGCCTTGGAGCAACGGCAACGTGGGGATGTGGGGCATCTCCTATGGCGCGGTCGTCGCGCTGCAGATCGCCGCCGCGGCCCCGCCCTCACTCAAGGCCATCATCGCCCGCTCCGGCAGCGACGACCCCTACACCGAGTGGACCAACACCGGCTACGCCCCGCGCCCGTACATCTGGATGAACTACGCCTCGATCATGAGCGCCTTCAACTTCTCCCCACCCGACCCCGAGGAGCTGGGCGATCGCTGGGAATCGACCTGGCGCGAGCGTCTGGAGAAAAACGTCCCCTGGGGCGTGCCCTTCATGCGGCAGATGAACGACGGCCCGTTCTGGCGCGACCGCTCGCTGCGCGACAAGTACGACCGCGTGAAGTGTGCCGTCTATGTCGTTGACGGGTGGGCTGATTGGTATGTCACGCCGTTGATGCGGATCTTCTCGAAGCTGAGCGTGCCCAAGAAGGCGCTGATGGGGCCGTGGGGGCACCAATGGCCTGACGGCGCGTTGCCCGGCCCGCGGTTGGACTTCGAGCGCGAGGCCGTGCGCTGGTTCGACCAATGGCTGAAAGGCATCGACACGGGCGTGATGAAGTCGGCGCCGGTGACGCTCTTCGTGCGCGAGTACAGCAAGCCCGAGCACATTCTCGTGGAGGACCACGGGCGATTCCGCGGGGAGCGCGATTGGCCGATCCCCCGCGCCGCCGCCACGTCGATGCACTTCGCCGCGGGCGGCAAGCTCGCCTCCGCGCCGCCGAGCGACCCCGGGCACGACCTCGTCACCTACGACCCGCGCGTCGGCGCCGCGACGGGCATGCACGGCGGCGGGCCTTACTCCATCAACTGGGTCATGCCCCTCGACCAGCGCCACGACGAGATCGACAGCCTCGTCTACACGTCGGACCCGCTCGACGACGACACGGAGGTGATCGGGCAGCCGCGGGCCGAGCTGCACGTCTCTTCGACCGCGCCGGGGGCGATGGTCATGGTGAAGCTCTGCGATGTCGCACCCGACGGCACGAGCGCGCTGGTGACCAAGGGCTACCTCAACCTGGCCTACCGCGACGCGAAGAACCCCGCGCCGCTGGAGCCCGGGAAGGTCCACGCCGTGGCGATCGACCTGCTGGCATGCGCTTACCGCTTCGTCCGCGGGCATCGGATCCGCATGATGATCGCCGGGGGCGACCTGCTCAACATCTGGCCGAGCCCGCATGCCGCGACTCACGCGATCCACCGCGGCCCGGCCCACCCGTCGCACGTCGTGCTGCCGGTGGTTAAGGGAGTCGACCCGGCCGCGGGGGCGATGGATCTGCAGGCGTCGATCCACCCGTTGCCCCGGCGCGAGGACTTGAAGCCGCCGGCCTTCAGCGTCGCCCGCAACATCACCCAGCAGACCGCGAGCGTGAGCTACCAGGAGAGCTACGGCCCGCACCGCCCGCACTCGGCCGAGATGACCGTCTCCGGCCGCGAGCCGGCCAAGGCGGAGATCCGCGCCGACGCGCGCTGCCACTTCGAATATCCGGGCAAGACGATCAGCGTCGACGCCCGCACCGTCACCAGCAGCGACGCCGACGTTTTCCGCCACAGCGTGAGGATCGAGATCACGGTCAACGGCGAGAAGTATTTCGAGAAGGGTTGGATCGAGGCGCTGCCGCGCGGGTTGATGTGAGCGGGGGCTCACTTCGCCGCGACCGGGGTCTCCTCCTGCAACTCCATCGCGCTCAGGAACGGCAAGGCATCCTTCCCCTCGCCGCGGGGCACGAACTCCAGCGTCAACGATTCGCTCGCCTCGATGCCCTTGAGCTCGCGCATCACCGCCCGCCTCGGCCCGCCCGCCGTGGCGGCGGCGTCGAACCTCTCCAGCGCGGGCTTGCCCTGCACCAGCACGTCGAACACGCGCTTGCCCGGCGCGAGGTCCTCCAACTCGGCGAAGTGCAGCCGGAGCGTGAACCGACGTGCGGCCTTGGCGGGGGGCGTGCCCAGCCCCAGCGGCACGAAGTTCTGGCAGCGCGATCGGCCGTACCCGCCCAGGCGCACCATCGCCTCGGAGACCAACGGGTGGTCGCCGACCTGCGCGTTGACCCGCAGCGTCGACTTGTCGATGCCCTGCTGCGAGAGCGTCGCCCAAGGGATGGCGAACTCGGCGACGAATGGCTCGCCGTTGCGGGCGACGACGGCGCTCTGCCAGGCGAGCGTGACGCCCGCCTTCTCCGGGCCCGGGCCGGAGACCAGGGCCGTCGACCGCGCGCCGGCGCAGTTGGTCGCGAGGTGGATCACCTTCTGCTGCGAGGCGTCGGTGAGGTAGACCTCCCAGGCGTCGCCGCTCACCGCCGAGGCCAGCCCGTTCCAGTTGCGGGCTTCGCCCTTGCGGTCGACCGCGGCGTCGCGCTGGCCGGCGATGTAGAGGTTCTCGTCGTCGTACGCGAAGGCGACGCTCGACTGGCTCATCGCCAGCCTCACCTGCGGCTTGGCCTTCCACGCCGGCTCGTCGAGCTTGCCGTCGAGCGCGACCGGGCCGCCCGCGGGGCGGGCGGCGAGCGCGGGGTAGAAGTCGACCTTGAGCGTCGCCTTGCGGATCGCGCGGACCTGCGAGGCGTAGATCCACGGCTTGTCGGTCCCGGCGATCTCCACGCGGTCGGCGTTGACGCGGAACGGCCCGGCGTTCGGGCCCGCCGCGGGGAAGGTCTCGATCGCCAGGTCGACGGGCAGGACCGACGGCGCGGGCTGCTGCCAGACGCCGTGGTAGGGCGCCCAGCCATAAATGCCGTAGGTCGCGGACCGGTGCCCCGAAGCCCGCGGGACGCCCAGCCAGAGGACGCCCGCCTCGTCGCGGCGGTCGCCTGGCGCGCCGAAGTTCAGGGCCGCCTGACGGACCTGCGTGTCGGCGCGCCAGTCGGCGAACTGGGCCCAGTCCTCGTGCGAGCGGCGGTCTGCTGGGGCGAGGGCGACCTGCGAGAGGAAGGCGTAGGTGCACTCGCAGCCCGAGCCGCCGTTGGCCATGTACCAGACCCCTTGGGCCGCCATGACGCTCGACCCGCAGCTCTGCCGCACGCCCCCGAAGCTGCGCAGGCCGCTGTCGTCGACGAAGTCGTAGAACCCCGCGTTGGCGGCGCGGGAGAGGATGCCGGCGTCGGCGTAGGTGGCCGCGGAGCAGCCGTCGCCGTGGATCCAGATCTTCTCGACCTGCTCGCCGGTGAGCGGGTGCGTGCGCAGGCCCTGGGCCGCGGCGAAACCAGGCGTCACGCGGTTCTGCATCTGCCACTTCGCCAAGGGCAGCGGCTCGCCCAGATCGGCCCCGTCGTTCTCCACGCCTGCGAGCCCGCCCGCGAGGATCGTCGGGCGCTCGGCGAGGTCCTTCGTTGCCGCGGGGTCGAGCACCAGGTTCGGCCAGCCGGCATTGAGCGCCTCGGCCGTGTCCTGCTGGAAACGCTCGGCGAGGTTCGACCCGCGCGAGACCGCGAGATCGACCGCGGGGCCCTTGAAGAAATCGACCACCGCGGCGAAGCCCAGCGAAGCCGGGGGGGCGGGCGGCTTGTTCGCGAGCGAAGGCACGTCGGCCCAGGCGAGGCGAAGCGTGATGGTCGAGGCGCCGCCTTCGACCTTGCCCGAGGCGGCCAGCGCCGGGTGGCCTTCGCCCACGGCGGGCAGGACCGTCGGCGCGGCGCCGGGCACGTCGCGCTTGAGGCTCACGCGGTAGGTCCAGCAGACGCCTTGGCAAAGGCCCAGCCGTTGCCCGGGCGGGCGGAGGTCGAAGCCGACCAGCCATTCCTCGCGCGTCGCGGGCGCCGCCGGGCGCGCGACGAGCGTGACCACCAGCCCCTTCTCGTCGCGGGCGACGGTGACGCGGTTGCCCGCCGACGTGTCGAGCCCGGCCTCGCCGCCGGCCTGGTTCAGCTTCGGGTTCCACGCGGCGTCGGCGAAGGGGATGGGCTCGATCGCCCAGGTCTTGGGCTTGTCGAGCGTGAAGCTCGGGGGGGCGCTCCACTTCGGGGCGTAGATCGCCTGCTGCTTGCCGCTCCGCGCGTCGAGCGCGATGCAGCCCCAGAACCGGCGCTTCTCGCCCGGGTTGGTGTAGGGCGCGACGGTGAAGTAGGCGAAGCGGTCATCGGCGTTGATCGACGAGCCGAAGTGCCCGCCGACCGCCTCGACGGGCTTGCGGACGCTCCACCACTCGGCGCCGTTGTAGGCGTCGACGGCGGTGACGTGCGTCTGCCCGTTCTCGATGAAGCGCCCGTTGGCGGTGGCGAGCGTCGGCGCCTGGTACTTGCGGTTGTGCGTCTTGGCGGGGCCGGTGCCGCCGAACCAGATCGGCCGCAGCGGCCAGCGGACCAGCTTGTCGTTGGTCTCCTTGGTGTCCCAGTCGAGCGCGCCGGCCAGCCGGCCGCGGACCACTTTCGCGGCGGGGCCCGCCGCGTCGATCTCGTTCGCGGGGACGCCCGCCTCGGCGAGGAGCCGCGGCGCGGCGTCGCGAGGCGTTGTGCCCAGGACCATCAGCCCGCCCGCGGGACGCAGCACGCGGTAGCACTCCGCGAGGCATCCGCGGTCGGCCTTCACGTTGCCCGCGAGGTAGACCACGCTGGCGAACCAGCGCGGGAAAGGCAGGGCGTCGAGGCGGTCGACGGCCAGGACGTGGACGCGCGAGCCGTAGAGCGCGGTCTGGTTCAGGAAATAATCCCGCGCCGCGGCGACGGCCTTGGCGTCGGGCAACGCGAGCACGACGTCGAGTTGCGTGCGCTCGGCTAGGGCGCGGGCGAGGCTGAGTGATTCGTGCGTGCCCACGACCAGGGCATAGCCGACGTCGAGCTTCGCGTCGGCAATTTGCTTGATCAGGCCGGCGGCGAGCGGAGTGGGATCGACGAGGGTCGCGGTGGCGCGGGTGATGGGGGCGGCGATGAGCTTGGGGGCGACGGCGGGAGCCGCGTTTCCGGGAGCGGAAGTTCCGGGGGCGACGGCGGGAGCCGAGGCGAAGCAGGAGATTTGGCCGGCGTCGGTGACGGCGTAGAGCCGGCCGTCGGCGACGGCGAGTTCGTAGGCCTTGCCGCGGACGGGGGCGCGCCAGAGTTCGCGTTGCTCGGCGACGCGGATCTCGTGCGGCGCGATCGTCGCGAGGGCCGCGGCGATTGCCTTGGCGTCGGCGATTGCGGGGAGCTTGGCGAGCGTCAGCGCGGATTTGTCCGCTCCGCCGGCATTTTCGCCGCCCACGCGGAACTGGCCGAATTTGCTGCGGTCCTGGTAGGCCAGCGGGCTGCCGAAGAGCGTGTCGCGGTTCAGCTTGCCCGCGTCGCTCACGCCGGTGACTTGGAACTCCAGGTCGATCGCCTTTGCGTCGGGCGCGAGGCCGAGCGTCGCGAGCGGGACCAGCGCGGCCAAGTCGTAGCCGTCGGCGGTGGGCGTGGTGACGATGCGGACGTCGTCCGCGGGCTTGGGCTTGCCCTTGGTGGGGAGGAAAGCCGCGGCGGGGGCGTCGCCCGCCGCGCCGGCCACAGCCGGAATCATCATGAGCTGCGCGATGCCGCTCGCGGGCAGGTTGATGTCGCCCGCCTGGGTCTGCGCGGCGCGGGTCGAGGCCGCGGCGGCCGAGGCGGCGAATAGCTCGAAGCACGAGCCCTTCCACGGCTTCTCGGCGTCGCGCGACACGCGGTGGTCGACGACCACGGCGTGGATCGCCAAGTCATTCCCCGCCACCGCGACGCGGATCGTCGCGGCGGGCTGCGACTGCGTCCCCTCCGCGGCGACGCTGCCGTCGTACCCCAGCACGAGCGTCTCCTTGGCGCGGAGCAGGCCGTAGGCGGCGCGGGCGGTGAGCCGGTTGTCCTTGACGATCGCCTTGACCTTCGCGTCGTACTGCGTGAAGCCCCACGAGCCGACGAACGAGCCGATCCTGGGCATGCCGAAGCCCGACATCTGCAGGGGCTTCAAGACCTGCGGCCCCTTGACGTTCTCCATGGTCTCGATCGGGACGCCGTTGATGGCGAGGCCGGAGTAGAACGAGGCGGCGTAGGCGAAGCACATGTCGCCGTCGAGGGTGAGCCAGGTGCCGCCGAAGCCGTTGGTGTCGCCGGGGTGGAATTTCAGGAGCTTGCCGGTGGCGCGGTCGAAGGTGGCCGGGGCGCCGCGCCCCATGGGGACGACAAGGCGGTCGGCGGTGGCGGCGATCGCGCCCTGCGGGGTGATGCCCGAGAGCGAGGGCTCGATGACGTGGCCGACGACGCGCACGTCGCCGGCGCCGGCGGTGTCGTTGCACCAGATGACCTTGCCGGTCGCGGCGTCGAGGGCCCAGAGGAAGACGCCCTCGGCCGGCCACATGCCCGCGGCGAAGTAGACCACGCCGCGGTCGACGAGGACGCCGGTGCGGATCGGCCAGCGCGAGATCATGCGCCCGTTGCCCAGGATCATCTCGGGGCGCGGGCCGCCGGTGAAGGTCCAGAGCGGCTTGCCGTTGGCGGGGTTGAGGCAGTGGACGCGCCCATCGTCGGAGCCGAGGTAGAGCGCGCCGTCGGCGAACTGGGGCGCGAAGCGCAGCGGCCCGTCGGCGGTGAATTGCCAGAGCGGCTCGCCGGTCGCGGCGTCGTGGGCGCGGAGCGTGTCGTCGGCCGAGGATGACCAGAAGAGTTTGCCCCCGGCGACGATCGGGTGCGGGGCGTAGTCAAAGTCGGTGCGGTTGAGGTTCTTGCCCGGTTCGGGCCAGGCCGGCGCGGGCGGCTGGGCGGGCTCGCAGCGCCAGCGCAGGGCGAGCGGCATGGCGAGGGGCTGGTCGGTGACGGAGGACCGGCTGGGGTCGTGGCGCTCCATCGCCCAGTCGGAGGGGGATTGGGCGCGGGCGGTCGCGGCGAAGGTGAGCAGCGCGAGCAGTGCCCATGCGGCGAAGGCGAGAGCCCTCCGCGTGGCCGAGGGCCCAAGGCACGGGCGGGCAAGCCGCCCGTGGCACCCGGGGAAGGGTTCATGCGCGGCGACCAAGGCCTGATTCGCGAACTGCGGGTTTGCGGTTTTCACGGCTTGTATCCATTGCCTGCGCCTGGGGTTGGCGAAGGCAAAAAGGGACGTTCGTCTTCGGGCGTGGCGCGGAACCGATCCGCGCGCACCGCCCCCGTAAGACCCGCACAAGTGTCCGGCCAAATCCGGACAAACGGCCGTAAGTGTTGAATTTTCAGCGACAAAAACGCGATCCCAAAAAATTATTTTCGGGTCCATTTTCGTGCGAGCGGGGTACCGCTTTCGCCCGAACTCCGGACACGCAGTTTCCGGCTTGCTCTGTTGCGACGCTTGTTTTTCAGGGCCAAAGGCCCGTTTCATACCAGCCTAGGGCGAAGCCCTAGGACTCTTGGCTTCCTTGGATTTGAGGGCTGA
Organism: Planctomycetota bacterium; assembly: GCA_026386955.1. Taxonomy (GTDB): domain Bacteria; phylum Planctomycetota; class Phycisphaerae; order Phycisphaerales; family Phycisphaeraceae; genus JAPLMQ01. Next base: position 6,165 of record JAPLMQ010000233.1, on the reverse strand, counting down.
AAGCCCGTCTCAATTGGCCTTCGGACGCAGGCTAAGACGGGCCTTCAGCCCTTCCATGTTTGGAGGGCACCTATACCTGGGGCTTTGCCCCAGGCTGGTATGAATCGGGCCTTTGGCCCTCCAGAAAAGAGGCTGTGTTTCGAGCATCGCAACAAGGCATGTCCGGCTCTGATCAGATTTCCGTTCGATGAAAACGAAGATTACCTCCGTCGCTTGCGCGTCCAGCCAACAAGACCAAATCAAATCAATCCGGCTTCGCCGCGGTGACTTTGCCTTCGCTGAATTGGAACAGCACGTCGCCGAGTTGTTTCGCCTCGGCGCGGTCGTGGGTGACGTGCAGGGCGGTGACGCCGGTGCTGGCCTGCACGCGCTTGAGGAGGTCGACCATCTCCTGGCGGGTGTCGGCGTCGAGGGCGTTGAGGGGCTCGTCGAGGCAGAGGACGGCCGGCCTGGCGGCGAGGGCCCGGCCGAGGGCGACGCGCTGGGCTTCGCCGCCGCTGAGGCCCAGCGGGCGGCGGTCGAGCAGGTGGGCGATGCCGAGCTCCTGGGCGAGGGAGTCGACGCGCTGGCGGATTTCGGTGGCCGGCCAACGGCGGACGCGCAGGGCGAAGCCGAGGTTTTCCGCGACGCTCATGGTGGCGAAGAGGGCGGCGTCCTGCGGGACGTAGCCCACGCCTCGTTCGGCGGGGCGGAGTCGGGTGACGTCGCGCCCGGCGAGATGGATCGCGCCGGAGGCCACGGTTTTCAGGCCGCAGATGGCTTCGAGGAGGGTGGTCTTGCCGCAGCCGGTGGCGCCCATGAGGACGGCGAAACGGTGGGCGGGGACGGCGAGGGAGATGCCGTCGAGGGCGAAGCTGCCGTTGCGCAGGGAGAGGTTTTGGATCTCAATCATGCCCCGAACCCCCTTCCCGAGATGCTGCCCGGGCGGCGCTCCCCCTGGCCCAGCGTGCGGATGAGGATCAGGACGCCCATGGCGACGGCGACCATGAGGACCGAGACGGCGACGGCCGACTCGATGTTGCCGATGGAGAGCTCGAGGAAGACGGTGGTGGAGAGGACCTCGGTGCGGTGGCGCGTCGCGCCGGCGAAGATGAGGATCGGGCCGAATTCCCCGAGCGCGCGGGCCCAGGCGATGGTCGCGGCGGTGAGCACGCCGCGGCCGACTTGGGGCAGCACGACCAGGCGGAAGGCCTGCCAGCGCGAGCAGCCCAGCGTGAGCGCGACCTGTTCGTGGCGGATGGGGATCTGGTCGAAGGTGGCCCGCATGGTGCGCACGGCGAAGGCGGCGGCGACCATGAACTGGGCGAGGATCACGCCCGGGACGGCGTAGGTGATGTGCATCCCGGTGAGCGATTCGAAGGTCGATTCGAAGAGCCTGCCCGGCGCGGTGCGGAAGAGGATCAGGAGGCTCAGGCCCACGACGAGCGGGGGGAGGACGACGGGGATGTCGAGGATGGCGTCGACGACGGCCTTGCCGGGGAAGGCGACGCGCGTCATGACGTAGCCAAGGGGGACGGCGACGACGAGGCTGAGCATGGCGGTGAGGTTGCAGGAGAAGAGGGAGAGGAGGATGGAGTAGCGGATCTCGGGGCTGGCGAGGGCCTTGGAGAAATGCTCGGGGGAGGTGTAGGCGAAGTCGGAGCCGAGCATCGCGACGATGAGCAGGACGTAGAAGCCCGAGAGGATGGCGAGGCCGGCGTAGAAGGGGGCGTCGGAGGCGACGTGGTGGGGCTGCGATGTCGCGGGCTGCGTCGCGAGTCCGGGGGAGACATTGTTGTTTGTGCGCCCACCCCTCACCTGGCCGGGGTACCGGCCATCCTCTCCCCGGAGGGGAGAGGGGGGCGGAGCGCTTCCGGTTGCGGCTGCGGCGGCCTCGGGTTTGTTCGTGGGATCGCTCATTTCGATTCGGAGTCGATCCATTGGAAGCCGGCCGCCTGGTAGCGGTCGCGCGACTCGACGCTGCGCAGGGCCTGCGAAAGGCGGTCGGCGAGCTGCTTGTGGTCGGAGTTCTTGCCGACGGCGACGGACTGTTTCGCCTCGGCGAGCTCGTCGGCGATGGGGAGGACGTCGAGGTTCTCCGCCTGGCCGACGGTGTTGGCTTTGTAAACGACGGCCGCGTCGAGCGAGCCGGTGCGGAGCTGGGCGACGAGCATGTCGGCGGTGGGCGTGGTGACCACGACGTTCTTCCAGACGCCGTCGTAGATCTCCATCTTGCGCAGGAGGTTGGCGGTGAGCGTGCCGAGCGTGCTCTGCTTCTCGTTGCAGAGGCCGACGCGCAGGCCCTCGCCCGCCATGCCGGCGAGGGTCTTGATGGACTTGGGGTTGCCCTTGCCGACGAGCAGGACGATGTCGGTGCGGGAGGTGATGTGGGCCTGGTCGAAGTTGTCGTCGACCTCCTTCATGAAGGAGATGTCGCAGGTCTGGTAGAGGTCGGGGCGCTCGCCGAGCTTGATCTGCCCGTTGAGGATGCCGCAGCCGTTGTAGACGGTGGTGATCTCGCAGCCCTCGCGGGCCTCGAAGGCGCTGAGCGTCTCCTGCATGCCGCGGCGGTTGACCGCGCCGGCGAAGACCAGCAGGCGCGGGCGCTCGGCCCAGAGGTCGCCGGCGACGACGCGGAAGCCCATGCGCTCCAGCACGGGCAGGCCCTTGTCGCGGGCGGAGAGGTAACGGGCGAAGTGGAGCGCGGCGGTGGGGTTCTTCGCGGTTTTCAGCACGCCGATGATGAGCGGGGCGGAGAACTTTTCGGCCCCGTCGACGGCGACGGCGTCGATGGATTGGCCGTATTCCTTCATGCGGGGGATGGAGTCCCAGACGATGCCGGCGTCGACGCTGCCGAGCTTCACGTCGTTGGCGATCTCGTTGACGGTGGGCTTGAAGACGCCGTGGTCGCGGGCGGCTGTTTCGATGGATTCGCGGGCGTTGTTCGCGTCGAGCAGGCGTTGGGTGACCTTGCCGATGGAGGCGGCGTCGGGGTTGGCGATGGCGATGCGCAGGTCGGCGCGGGCGAGGTCGGCGAGGGTGTGGATCTTCTTGGGGTTGCCCTTGGCGACGGCGATGACGGGGATCTGCTGGGCGAGGGGGATGGCCTCGCGGACCAGGCCGTCCTTGCGGGCGGCGTCGATGTAGGACTGGTCTGCGGCGAGGAAGAGGTCGCCCTCGCCCGAGACGCGCAGGCCCGAGAGGAGGTTGCCCGAGCCGCCGAACTGGGTGTCGATGCGGATGCCGGTTTCGGCCTCGTAATCATGGGCGATTTGCGTGACGGCCTGGCTGACGCCCGCGGCGCAGGCGAGGCGGAGCGAGGCGACGCGGGCGGCGGGCTGGGTGGAAGGCGCGGCGGCGGGTTGGGTGCCGGGCTGGGTCGCGGGCGAAAGGTGCGTCGCCTCGCGCGGCGACGAGGGCGGGGCGCTGGAGTGGCGCATCACCATCACGCCCAGCACGAGCGTCGCGAGGAGAACCAAGGTCGCGATGAGGGTTGAGGATCGCATGGGTCACTGATTCCTTCGGAACAGGGGCGATTCCCGCGGCGGCGAACGTGGCCGGTTCCGGGTGCCACATGCCATCGTACTCGTGACATGTGCCGGCGGACGGACGGCTCAGGGTGTCTGGTTGATCACGTCACGAGATTGCGGAAACGCCTTGAAATAAGCGGTTTTGCGTGGGGTGCCGCTTGCGTGCGGCGTGCGATTCACGTCCTTCCAAGACACATGTCACGAGTACGATGACATGTGGCACCAGACGTTCGTGTTGTCGCGGCGTCACGGGTTCTCCGAGATTGAGGGTGTCGCGGGGAGATGGCCGCAGACGGCGCAGTCCGCGCGGCGGGGCGCGGGGAGGCGGTCGAACCGCATGTTTCCAAGGTCAAAGTAGAGCATTTGCCCGGCGAGCGTCGTGCCCAGGCCGGTGAGGAGCTTGATGCCTTCCATCGCGGCGATCGAGGCGGCGGTGGAGGCGACGGCGCCGAAGATGGGGAACTGCCGCTTCCACGCGGCGGGCTCCTCGGGGTAGAGGCAGGCGAGGCAGGCCGTCTCGCCCGGAATGATGGTGGCGATCTGCCCCTCGAGGTTGAAGACGGCGGCGTCGATCATCGGCTTCTTCGCGGCGACGACCGCGCGGTTCAGCGCGTATCGCTCGGAGAAAAGCGGGGCGCAGTCGAAGACGATGTCGGCCTGGGCGACGAGCGAATCGGCGTTTTGGGGCGAGACGTTCTCCTCCACGGCGCGGATCTCGAGGCGCGGGTTGAGCTCGCGCAGGCGGCGGGCGGCGGAGTCGATGCGCGGCTTGCCCAGGTGGTCGTGGGTCATGAGCGTCTGGCGGTTGAGGTCGCTGGGCTTGAGGTTTCCGCCGTGGGCGAGGATGAGCCGGCCGACGCCGGCGGCGGCGAGCTGCGTGGCGACGACGCCGCCCAGGCCGCCGAGGCGCGTGACCAGCGCGGTGCTGGCCTTGAGCTTGCGCTGCCCCTCCTCGCCGAAGCCGCGGACCCAGAGTTGCCACTCGTAGGTCTGGCGTTCGTCGTCGGTGAGGGGGGGGAGTTCGGGGGGCATGGGGGTCGGTGCGCGGGGGCGGGTGGTGGGAACATTGTGGGCAAAGACGGGCTTTTATAAGTTGCGGTTTTTCGTCGGAGATTGGTGCATGAATTCGTGTGTCTGCGGCGCGCGGTTCGTGTCGTCAAGAGCTGGAAACTTGCTGATTTGAGGGTGTAAATTGTCCTTCCCCTGTGCCGCCGACGTCCTTCCCATCGTCACCCCGGGCTCTTCCGCTGCTCCTTGAAGGGTCTCTTTCTGCCCGGGTCGCGGTCCACCGCGACGGGGGACTCCAAAAATCCGGCGCCGGACGAAAAAAATCTCCGCGGACACGTGTCGCGCGGGTCTGCGCGGACCTGCGCCGGTCCGCGCCGGTCCGCGCCGACCTGCGCCGCCGCCGACTCCGCGTTCATCCTCCCGCGATGGGTGGGATGAGCGCGACGCGGTCGCCCTCGGCGAGCGCGGGCGGCTGGCCGCGCGGGGCGGCCTCGTCGTTGACGAGCACGAGGAGGCTGGCGGAGAGTTGGCCGCGGCTGTTGAGGAGCATCTGGCCGAAGGCGGGCTCGTAGGCCTTGGCGACGGAGGCGAGGAGGTCGGGCAGCTTCGCGGCGGGGGGCGCGTCGAGGGGTTGCTCGTCGCGGCCGGCGAGGTGGCGGAGCTGGCCGAAGTATTGCAGGGTGATCTTCATGATGCTGGAGCGGGGCGACCGAGGCGTGGAGCGGGGCGGTTTTGGCGCGGAATCAATTACTCCGCGCCGCCGCCATATTAATCAGTTTACCGCGCTCCATGCGGAGAGTGCAGCCGCTGCAGGCCGCCGCCTGGGCGTCGTGCGTCGCGAGCAGCACCGCGCCCCCCGCCGCGGCGAATTCGGTCATCGCCTGTAGGATGACCGTCGCGTTCTCGCGGTCGAGGTTGCCCGTGGGTTCGTCGGCCAGGAGGACGCGCGGGTCGGGCAGCAGGGCCCGCGCGAGGGCGACGCGCTGGCGCTCGCCCGCGGAGAGCTGGGATGGAAAGTGGTCGGCCCGCGGCTCGAGGCCGAAGCGCCCGAGCAGGGCCGCGGCCTTCGCCCGCGCGCCGGCGATCGGGCGGGCGATCGTCGGGGCAAGCACGTTGTCGATCACGTTGAGATACGGCACGAGGTGGTACTGCTGGAAGACGAAGCCGACCGCGGCGGCGCGGAAGAGGGCCCGGGCGTCGGGGCCCAGGGCGTAGGGGTTCCGCCCCTCGAGGAGGATGGTTCCCGAGTCGGGGCGCAGCAGCGCGCCGACGGCGAGCAGGAGCGTGGTCTTGCCGCAGCCGCTGGGGCCTTGGAGGGCGACGAACTGCCCGGCCTCGACGCGCAGGGTCACGTCGTCGACGGCGACGACCGGCCCGCGCGGGCCGGGGAAGGATTTGGTGAGGTGGGAGACTTGGATCATGGGGGATTCTCGGTGATCGGGGGACGAAACGAAGGCGGGCTCACTCCGGTTGGGCTTGTCTTGTTAGCCGGAAGCGCAAGCGACGGGACAGGGGTCGAACAATCCAAGGCCAGGCCGGAGCTCCGGAAAGCCGATCAGACCACAACGGAGCAAGGCGATGCGGGATTGGGCACGATTGTAGGAACACATCCCGGACCTCAATTGATGGACCCCCGTCCCGTCGCTTG
>JAPLMQ010000216.1 GCA_026386955.1 Planctomycetota bacterium | reverse complement strand
CTCGGCGGCTGCGGTGGCGGCGAGAGCGTCGTTGATCCGGCCTTGCAGCGCGGTGCGTTCATCACGGGCCCGGGCGGGGAGATCGCCCATGCCGGCGAGGTTCTGATCGAGGGCGGTGCGGACGGTCGAGGCGAACGCCGCAGACCCGCGGCCGAGGGCGTCACGAAGCGGGTTCGTTCGGGCGGCGAGGGCGCGGGGCGTCGCGGCGGCGGTGGGGGCATCGGAGACGGGCTGGGTTGCCGGGGCGGCGGGGGGCATCGAGGCCGACGGAGCCACGGTGGCCGCGCCGGATTGGGCGGCGGGCGTGGCGGGGGCGAGCGAAGCGGGGGTCGTGCTCTTGCGCGAAGGTTCGCCGCCCGCGGGTGCCGGGGCGGGGGTCGGCGTCGTGGGTCGGGCCGGCGCCGGAGCGGCAGGGATTGCGCTGCTCGGACGGGTGATGCGTTCGACCTTCGGCTTGGACTTGTCGCCGGGGGCGGCTTCCGTGTCGTCATGCCCCGCGGGGAGTTCGAGCGGAGCGGCCTCGGTCGTGCCGGGCTTGTAGAGGAACTGGGCGGGGCCCGGGAGACGCTCGTTCTCGGGGACGGAGACGTCGGGGATCACCGGCGGTGGTTCGTTCGACGGGGCGGCCGTCGCCACCTGCTGCTTGGGCGCGGGGGGGAGGGGGACGTGCGAGGGCTGGCGGAGCGCCAGGTAGTAGGCGATGCCGATCACCAGCAACGAGCCGACGGAGGCCGCGGTGATCTTGACCGCCTTCGACGGCGGCGAGACCTGCCAAGTGTGGCGGAGCACAGCGTCGACGCTGGCGCTCTCCGCGCGGATCGGGCGGGGGGCCTTGGGAATCTCGCGCTCCTCATCCTCGTCGAAGCGCCCCATCGCCCGTTCCCAGGGGTCGAGCGCGGCCTTCTTGCCCTTGGGCGCCTTGCCGGGAACAGCGCTGTTCGCGCGGCCGGGTTGCCCTGCTCCGGGGGCGGCGGCCTTGCCGGCGTCCGCAACCGTCGCTTCGATCACCGCACCGGCGTGCGAATCGTCCGCGGCGGCAGCGGTGGCGCGATCCGCCGCCGCTTTGGCGTGCGGCTCGAGCGCCTTGTCCACGGCCTTCTTGACGTCAGCGAGGTCTTCCGCGTTGAGCCCTTCCGTCAGCCGGACAAACGACGCGATGAAGAGCAGGTCCTTCCACCGCGGGTCGGGCCCGGTGTCGCCCACCACGGCGACGATGATCGAGAGATGGTGCTGCCGAGCGAGCTTGATCTCGTAGGTCAGCCGGTCACCTTGGACCGAATCGGGGGTGAGGATCAGCAGGAGGGCGTGGGAGCGGGCGAGGGCCTCCATGCTCTCGGGATCGGGCTTGTCGTGGTTCTGGGCGCGGGGCGACATCCACAGGCTGACCTCGGGGCCGGCCAAGGACTTCCAGATCTTCATCGCGGCGGCGCGATCGCCGGACGAGAACGCCAAAAAGACGCGTGACTGCATTGTGAAACCCTCTGCGGTGGCTTGACTGAAGGACGAGGGGCTGATGACCTCGATGATGGCGGGCGAGCTTCAAGCCTACGTACAGGGGTTCCGTTGAAATGAGGTTAGACAGGTGACACGGCCAAGCGGGCTGGTGGGCAAAATGGGATGAAAGAATCACCCGCGAGGTGTTACTACTTATAGTCGCAGGCGGAGGTGATTGCAAGGACTTCAGTGCTGTAAAGCCCGTCCCATAAGCCGGCCCGGTTCAGCGGGGCGGGGGGTTGGGCGGGGCGAGTCCGGGGGCGGGATTCTGATAACCGGTGGGGCCGAGAACCGCGTGGGCCGGCTTGAGTCGAGGCGGGGGCGGCCGGTCGTCCAGCCGCTCAGGGCTTGCCCGACATGCTCGCCATGACGCCGCGGAAGATCATCGTTCGCGGCACCTCGATGAAGAGGGCGGGCTGTTTGACCTGCTCGTTGGGGTTGGACTGGACCTTCTCCATGGCCGAGATCACCCCACGGATCTGGAAGTGATAAAGCAGGTTTCCACCTTCGACGTGGACCGAGAAATAGTCGTCCGCGACGGCGACGAGTTTGGCCACCCGGAACTTATCGGGCTCGTCGATGTTGATGCCGATCTTCTGCCCCTGGTACTTGCGGAGGATGCCGCGAAGCCCGCCGGGCTGGCGGGTGGGGGAGGTGACGTCGAACGTGCTCAGGTCGGGCAGGTCGTCGTCGTCATCATCTTCGTCGGTCTCCCCCAGGTCGATGTCGGGTTCCTCGGCCTCGGCCTTGGCGCGGGCGGGCGCGGCGCCGGGGGAGCCGGTCATCTTCTCGATCTTCTCGATGCTGGAGAAGCGGGAGCGGGCCACGATGTAGCAGTGAGCTTCGTCGTTGGCCTCCACCAGCGCCTGGAGCGGCTTGTTGGTGCGGTTGTCGATGCCTGACACGCGGAACTGCTTCATGGCATACCCTCCGAATCAATCCGGAGTTCCCTGGCTTCGTTTTGAGGTTCGCCGGTCGACCAACCCTGCGGAGATGCTGCGGCGGCACACGGACAGGGGACGATGATAGCATCGAGGCATCGCGGCTGCACTGCGGGGCGGCCGCGCAACCATACGCGGCTTCCATGTTGTTTCGGCTAGGATTGCCCCATGATTGACCCCGTTTCACGCCGTCTTCGGGCCGCCGTTCCGGTGGTGATGATCGGGCTGCTTCTCCTGACGCCCGCGAGCGCCCATGCTTGGCTTTCGCAGGGGCATGCCCGCGTCACCCGGGCGGCCGTCGAGTCGCTCCCGCCCACCCTCCCGGCCTTCCTCCGCGAGAACGTCGGCACCATCGTCGGCGCATCGCTCGATCCCGATGCCTTCCGCAGCCCGCTCGCGCCGGAACTCACCGCCCAGGAGGGGCCCGAGCATTTCTTCGACCTTGAAATGGTCTTCCCCGGCGGAGCGCCGGCCAGTCGACCCGCGACGCAGGCGACGACGCCAACGCCAGGGGCCACACAACCGGCCGCGTTTTCGCTTCCACCCAACCGGTACGGCTTCCTCGCCTTGTGCCGCGAGCGCAACGTCGAGCCGAACAAGGTCGGCCTGCTGCCCTACGCCGTGACGGAATGGACGCAGCGCCTCGCCGTCGCCTTCGCCGAGCACCGCCGCTGGCCCGACGACCCGGCGATCAAGGCCCGCTGCCTGGTCTACGCGGGGATCCTCGCCCATTACGCGGAGGACCTGACCCAGCCTTTGCACGTGACGATGCATTACGACGGGCGCGCCGACGCCGGCAATCGTTCGCCACGCAGCGGGATCCACTTCCGCGTCGACGCGCTGCTGGGTCGGCCGGAGATCGAGGCGGGGCCTGTCGACGGCGCGAGCGAGCCGCAGGTGATCCCGGCGCTGCTTGTCCACCTGACGGGTGAGATCGCCCGCAGCAACGCCATGGTCGACCAAGTCTACGCGATGGAGAAGGATTTCCCGCCCGGCGACGTCCAGCCGTGGACGCCTTCGCCCGCCGTGAAGGCCTTCGGCGTCGAGCGGCTGCGGGCGGCGACGAGCCTCACCGCATCGCTCTACCTCACCGCGTGGGACCTCTCTTCGCGCATCAAGACTCCCGACTGGCTCGCGCCTGGAACACAACCCGCGACGTGGCCTGCCGGGGGGTCTTCGCGGCGCTGACGCCTCGCCACGATCCCGCGTATGGTGAGCGCCTTCATTCGCGGGTTCGCCGCCGGATTCCGCCCGATGCCCGACCTCATCCAAGTCATCCAGCAAGTGGTCGCCCCCGTGGTCATGATCTCGGCCTGCGGACTGCTCTGCCTCGCGTTGTACAACCGTCTTGCTTCGGTCGTCACGCGCCTGCGAGGCTTCAATCATGAGCGGTTCCTCATGCTCGACCGCATCGACGCCCTCAGCGCCGAGGCACGGTCCGGTCCCGACGGGACGAGGCTGAGAAACCGCCTGGGTTTGCTTGAAAAACAGGTCGACGGCATTCTCCGACGGGCCCGCCTCCTGCGAAGCGCGTTGATCTGCCTGATCGTCGGCATTCTCTGCATGCTTGCCTGCTCCATGGCGATCGGCGTGGCACTCATCCTGCCTCCTGCCCATTTCGCGGCGATTTTTTTCTTCACTGTCGGCCTCTTGAGCGTCTTCGTCGGCATGCTGCTCGCCCTGGTCGAGCTGGCCCGAAGCCTGGATCCCGTGACCCTTGAGCAACGGTCGATCCCCAGCGCCGACGAAGCCCCGGACACCCGCGAGCGGATCGATCAGGGGGAGATGTCGGCCTGAGATGCGATCCTGATTCACTCCCGAATCACCTGCGCCCGGTCTGACGTTGACAGCCTCCCGCAACACGACGACGATCCATCGCCCATGGCCAAACGCACCCCTTCCGACACCGCCCGCGCCACCAGCGCCAATCGCATCTGCGTCGTCTACGGCGCGGAGGAGATGCTCAAGCGCGAGGCGCTCGAGACCCTGCGGACCGAGCTCGAGGCGGGGGGGGAGCCCGGCGAGGCGGAGATCTTCTCGTTCGACGGCAAGTCGGCCGCGCTCGCCGACGTGCTCGACGAGCTGCGCAGCTATTCGTTGATGCAGAAGCCCAAGATCGTCATCGTCGATGACGCCGACGTCTTCGTCACCGCCCACCGCGACGCGCTGGAGCGTTACGCCCAGGCGCCGGTCGACACGGCCTCGCTCGTGCTCCGCTCTGTGAAGTGGAACAAAGGCAACCTCGACAAGCAGATCGAGAAGGTCGGGCGGATCGTCAAGTGCGAGGCCGCCAAGCCCGCCGACGCCGCGACGTGGTTGACTGAACGGGCGACGCGCGTCCATCGGGCGAAGGTCGAGCCTGGCGCGATCAAGGCGATGATCGAGCGCCTCGGGGTCAACCTCGGGCTGCTCGATTCCGAGCTCGCCAAGCTCGCGGTCGTCGCCGGGGAGGGCAAGCCCGTCACGGCCGCGCTGGTCGAGGAAGTCGTCGGTCGGTCGGGCGACGAGGAGGCGTGGCGGGTGCAGGGGGCGATCATGGAGATCCTCACCGGCTCGGCGGCGGACCGGCGGCACGTCGTCGAGGAGGTCCGCCACCTGATCGACAACGCCGGCCAGCCCGACGTGCTGGTGGCCTACTTCGTGGCCGACTTGGTGAGGAAGCTCAACCTCGCCCTGATGATGAAGCGAGAGGGCGTCCCCGACGCGCAGATCGCCCGCGACTTGAAGTTCTTCGGCCCGGGACAGTTTTTGCTGGGCAAAATGCTCGGGCGGATCACGCCCCGCCGGGCGGCGGAGTTGTTCGACAAGGCGGTCGATTCCGACGTCCGCTCCAAGACGGGGCGCGGCGAGGCGATGCTGAACCTCGAATGCTTCTGCACGCTGCTGCAGGACGCGGTGCGGTAAAAGCCGCAGAGATGTAAATCCTTGCCAATTAAAGCCCAGGCACCGCGTGCCTGGGTTTTCTTTCTCGTTGACGAAGATTGTTTGTTTCGACCTCTTCCCACAAGATCCACGAAAACAATGGCCGAGTTTTTCCAGATTTTGCCCAGATTGCCAAAACTTTGCTGACAGCGGTGCGATGGACCGATATCTTCTTGGACGTGCGGACAGGTTCAGGATGAACCGGCGGCCAACTTGGCCGCAAAAAAGCAGGAGGCTTCATGAAGTTCGCTCCCTTCATGCGCTTGTCGGTTGTTGCGTGTTTCGCCATGGCTGCGGCGACGGGTTGTCAATCGGAATCGCTGACCGAAGCGCCCAGGCCACAGACGCCGGCCCGGCCCGCGCCGGCCGCAAACAATGCTCCACCGCGTGCGCCGCTGGCCGCGCGCCCGACGGACCGTGCCGCCACTCCCCCGACCGCGATGCCTGCCGCTGCCCGTCCCGCGCCGCGCGCCCCCCAGGCCGCGGCGCCGGCCCGCGACCCGGCGACCGACCTCGCCGCCGCCGCCGAACTGCAGGCCCAACGCCTCGGCAAGGCCATGGCCGCCGCCCCGACCCCCACTGAAACCTCCGCGGCCGACCCGCCGAACTCCAAGCCGCGCCCGGCATCGAACGAAGTCATCTGGCTCGACACGCGTCCATCCGCGGCCGCTGCCGCCAAGCCCGCTGCGCCCGCCGCCGTTCCCGCAGCCAAGCCCGCCACGCCGGCGCCGGCCGCGGCGCCCGCAGTCGCCGCCGCGCCGCCGCTTGTGCCCGCGGCGCCGACGCCAGCGCCGGTCGTCGCCGCCAAGCCGGTGATCGTCGCCCCGCTTTCGGTCGCCTCCTTGGCCACCGTCTCCAACGCCGGCAACCCAACTGCGCCCGCAGGCAAGCCGCTCGACCGCGGCGCCGTCGTCTCCCGCCTCATGGACGAGGTCCGCCGCAGCGACGACCCCGCGCTCAACAAGGCCATGGCCGCCGCGGCGCTCTCGCTGGTCGATCCCGCCCGCAACACCCTCGACCCGGCCGACCTCAACGGCCTCAACCCGGCCCAGACCGACCAGGTCTACAAGTTCCACGACCTTGTCACCTCGATCCGCAAGTCGCTCGCCTCCGGGCAGGCCCTGCCCGACGCCACCACGCTCGGCTCCCGCCTCGAAGGCCTCCGCCACGAGCCGCCGGTCCACATCCACACGCTCAAGCTCTGCCGCCGCGTGTACAGCGAGGCCGACGGCTTGGCCGTCTGGCGCCAGTCGCCCGTCGAGGTGAAGGACCAATCCTTCAACCGCCGGAAGGACTTCTTCGTCGTGCAGATCGTCCGCCTGCCCGCCCGGTTGAGCGTCGGGAAATACCGCCTCAAGATCCGCGTCACCGACCAGGCCGACGCGAGCATCGACGAGTCGTCGGTCCCTCTGCAGGTCGTGGCCGACCAGACCCTCGTCTCGGTCCGCAGCGACATCGACGACCGCTGATCGCCGCGCCCGCCTTCAACGCTGTCCACGCGCACGACTCGTTGTTACGCTTTCGTCCATGCCCAAGCTCCTCATCCTCGGCGGCAGCGGCTTCGTCAGCGGCACCCTCGCCCGCGAGGCCCTCGCCTCGGGTTGGACGGTCACCATCCTCACCCGCGGGCAACGCCCGCTCCCGGCCGGCGTGCAATCGCTCGTCGCCGACCGGCACGACGCCGCCGCGTTTGAGAAGGCCTTCGCCTCCGCGGGGGCGTGGGACCTCGTCGTCGATTGCATCGGGTTCCAAGTCGCAGACGTGCGACAGGATCTCGCCACCTTCGCCCGCCGGGCGGCCCGCTTGGTCTTCATCTCCACCGACTTCGTCTTCGACCCTGCCCGCCGGCGATTTCCCCAGCCGGAGGAGACGCAGCACTTCGTCTCCGCGGGCTACGGCGGGGGCAAGCGTGCCTGCGAACTCGAGCTCCTCGCCGCCGGCACGGGCGGGCTCCCCTGGACCGTCGTCCGCCCCTGCCACATCTACGGCCCCGGCTCGCTCCTGGGCTGCCTCCCCCAGCACGGGCGCGACCCCAAGCTCCTCGACAAGCTCCGCGCCGGGGAGACGCTCAAACTCGTCGGCGGGGGCCACTTCCTCCAGCAGCCGATCTTCGCCCCCGACCTCGCCCGCCTGGTCCTGAGCCTCGCGACGATCGACCGCGCCAACGGCCAGATCCTCAACGCCGCGGGGCCCGACATCGTCGAGTCACGCCGGTACTACCAGATCATCGCCGACGTGCTGGGTGTCCCGCTCAAGGTCGAGGAAGTTCCCGTCCAAGCCCATCTGGCCGCGAACCCCGACTCGGCCTCGTTTCTCTGCCACCGGATCTACGACCTCTCCCGCCTCAGGGCCCTCAACGCCGCGACGCCGGCGACGCCGATCGAGGTGGGGCTGAAGAGGCATGTGGAGAGCCTGCTCTGACTGCCGGCGGACAGGCTCATTTCGAACCCGCTCCCGCGCCGCCCAACTTCACCGTCTCCCCCGTCGTTGGGTCGAGCGCGATGCCTGATTTCACATGGATCACCGCCTCGGGCTTGAGCAGCGAGCGGTCGAGGATCGTCGCGAAGCCCGCGGGGTTTTCGGTCCCGCCCGAGAAGCAGCCGGCCTTGCCCGCACCGCCGACCGTGAGCCGGCAGCCCGGCTTGGCCTTGGGGCCGGCGGAGAAGAGCCACGGGCCGTTGTCGTAGGCCAGCCCGCCGCGGAGCTCGACGCAGAGCTGCCCGCCCTCGACGTGGAAGAGCCCCGACGCCGGCGCGGTGAGCCCCAGGAGCTGCTCGGCCGTCTTGCCCGAGTCCTTGGTCGGGCCCGACTCCGACGGGTCGCCGTTGTGCTTCATCCGGCAGTCCTCGAAGGCGATGGCCGACGATTCGCCGCCGCGCTGGAGCCAGACCGGGCCGGCGCACTCGCGGAAGATGCAACTGCGGATGTTGATCACCTCCGCGCCGTCGTGCGGGTGGACGCCCATCTCGCCCGGGCCGGTCTTCCGGGTGACCTCGAATTGCTCGAAGGCCGGGCCGCCGTTGTGGAACCACTCGCAGTTGTCCCAGATGGAGTCGGTCTCCACGCCGTGGAAGGCGACGCCGCCCTTGCCGTTCATGCTGTAGTGGCAGTCCTCCCAGAAGTTGTCGGTGTGGTGCGAGCGGACCTCGCCGTAGACGGTGGCGTAGCCGTTGTTGTGGTCGAAGTTGCAGAACTGGAAATGGGAGTGGTAGTGGGGGACCTCCATGACGTAGCCGTCGCCCTCGTTCTCGCAGATGCCCACGCGGATGAGGCGGACCTCGCGCACGCCGCTGTTGCCCTTGCCCGTGGCGACGACGCCGTCGCCCTTGAAGAGCTTGCGGTTGCCGTGCAGGACGATGCCGTGGAGCGTGACGAAGGAGTGGATGGTCATCAGCGGGCCGTCGAAGCCCTTGATGAAGGTGGGCGTGCGGGCCCGGCCGGGATTGAAGCCGATGATCGTGACCTCCGCGGGGACGTTGAGCGTGGCGGTGAGGGTCCAGACGGCTCCGGGCTCGACGACGAAGGCGGTGCCCGGCGCGGCCTTGGCGATGAGCTTGCGCACCTGCGATTCAGGCATCGAGGCCTGCAGCAGCGAGATGCCCGAGGCCTTGCCCGCGAGGGCGGCAGCGGCGGCGGCGAGCGGGTCTTGGCCCGCGCCGGAGGCCGAGGCGGGGCCGGCGGGCCGTGTGGAGGGCGGCGCGTCGTCTTCGTCGGCGAGCATCGCGCTCTCATCTGCGTCGGCCGGATCGTAGATGTGCGGAGCCTTGGCCTGCGCAATTCCGCCGGAGAGGCTGACGCCGATCGCGAGCAGCCCCGCCACGAGTCCCGCGAGTCGGCGTCTGTTCATGGTGATCCTTTGGGAGGGACGAGGCTCGTTATTGGTGCTTGGTTTGGTGCCATGCCCATCGTACCCGTGGGATGGGTCGTCATTCTCCACCGTTGATCAGGCGATCGCGGAGTAAACTCACATCACCGCGAAAGGCCAGCCATGCCCACCTCCGCCCGGCAGCCCAACATCCTCATCTACTGCACCGACCAGCAGCGGGCAGACCTCCTGGGCTGCATGGGCCACCCGCAGATCCGCACGCCGCACATCGACGCGCTGGCGACACGCGGCGTGCTCCTGCGGAACCTCTTCATCCAAGGCCCCGTCTGCATGCCCTCGCGCTCGTCGATTCTCACGGGGCGCTACCCCTCCGCCCACGGCGTGGTCGACAACGGCTTCGATCTCCCCACCAGCGAACAAACCCTCGGCGACCACTTCTCCCGCGCGGGCTACCACACCGCCGTCGTCGGCCGGACGCATCTTCGCTGCTCCATGCCGCACCCCGTCCTGCCCAGCACCGGCTACTACGGCTTCCAGGAATGTCATCATCAGCAATGCTATTGGACCGGGCTTGACCCCTACGGCGACTACCTCCGCTGGATCCAGAAGAACCACCCGACCCGTTATGAAGAGGCGGCGATGGCCAACCCAGTCAATCGCCCCGAAGCCCACGGCTCGTCGTGGTCGACGCTCGACGACGACAAGACGATGACCGCGTGGGTGACGACGCAGAGCCTCGACGTCCTTCGTCGGCACCGCGACGGCGGAAGCGGCCGGCCGATCATGCTCTGGGCGGGGACGTGGGACCCGCACAGCCGGTTCGTGACCTCGCCGCCTTGGGACCGGATGTACCCGCCCGATTCGATCCCGCTCCCGGTCGAGCGAGCGGGCGAGTGGGACGACCTCCCGCCGCACTACAAGACAAAGGCCCCCAAGACCGGATGGAGCGACAAGGGCGTTTCGCGCGAGCAGGCGATCCGCAACACGCTGAGCGTCTACTGGGGGATGATCTCGCACGTCGACGACCAGTTCGGCCGGCTGATGCGCGGGCTCGACGAACTCGGCATGGCCGAGGACACAGTCGTCGTCTTCATGTCCGACCACGGCGAGATGGGCGGGGACCACGGGATCTGGGCCAAGGGAGCCTATTGGTTCGACGCGGCCCTGCGCGTGCCGGGCATCATCGCAGCCCCGGGCCGGCTGCCCGCGGGGCGATCGACCGACGCGCTGGTCGAGACGATCGACCTCGCGCCGACGCTGCTGGCGATGGCGGGATTGAACGCGCCCGAGGCCGTGCAGGGGCGATCGTGCCTGGGGCTGCTCGAGGGCGAGACCGAGACGCACCGCCCCGACGCGCTGACGGAGCACCGCGACCTGAACGTCTCGGGCGAGCGGATGTGGTCGCTGCGCACGGCGACGCACCGGCTGACGCACTACGCCGAGCGCCCCTATGGCGAACTCTTCGACCTGCGCTCCGACCCGCACCCCCCGCTCCACGGCGAGCTCGCAGCAGCGCCGCAGCGTCGAGGCGTCCCCGGCGTG
>JAPLMQ010000024.1 GCA_026386955.1 Planctomycetota bacterium | reverse complement strand
AGGCGCGGTTCCCGCACAGCTTCGCGCGGTCGCCCGACTGGTTCCCCCGGGCGATCCCCTTCGTCCACATCGGCAAGGGCGCGGACGACCACCACACCTTCGACGTCGACCGCGACACCTTCATCGCCGGCGCGCTGGCCGCGGCGCGGGCCGCGGGGCGGCAGCGGATCGCCGTGCTCGAACGGCACGAACACCTGCGGGCCGACCAGGCGCTGGTCCGTTCGCAGGCGGCGGCGCTGGGGCTCTCGGTCTGCCCGATCCCCGCGGAGATGCCTTCGCAAACGCTGGGCTACGAGGCCTACGGGTTCGATTTGCTTCGCCGAGTGTGGGCAGGCCGCCCGCGCCCCGACGCGCTGATCTGCCCGGACGACGTGATCGCCAAGGGCGTCGCGACGGCGGCGCTGGGCGAGGGGATCGACCTGTCGAGGCAGGCGACGCTCTTCGCGATGGTCAACCGGGATTCGGGGATTTTTTATCCCGCGCCGATGACGACGTGGGAGGTCGACGTCGAGACGCTGGTGGCCCGGGCGGCGCGGACGTTGATCGATCTGATGAACGGGTTGCGGGTCGCGCCGACGGAGATCCTGATGCCGCCGGTGGCGCCGAAGGAGGCGGTGAGCCTCGCGAAAATCCAGCAGAGCGACCACGCGAAATCTCGTCCGCGCGCTCGTCCACGCACCAAGCAGTGACCTAAGGCTTTGTTGTGATGCTCAAAACACAGGCGCATTTCTGGAGGGCCAAAGGCCCGTTTCATACCAGCCTGGGGCGAAGCCCTCGTTTCACTACGTATGTCCTCAAATGCCCCGTGTTGACCGTTGCGGTTCGGAGCGACGGATTTGAAGCCCCAACGGGGCGGCTCAGCCAAAGCCCAGGGCAACGCCCTGGGTCACCACGGGCAACGGGGAATCGAGCCCTGAAGGGGCGATTCAATGGCCGCGTCGACCTGAGCTTTGAGTCGCCCTTTCAGGGCTCTGATTCATCAAGGCCACGAAAACCCAGGGCGTTGCCCTGGGCTCTGGCTGAAGCGCCCCGTTGGGGCTACGGAGCGGGAGGCCAACCCAGAAGGCACCGCGTGCTCCGGCGCAGCGGTGAATCGTTCGACCCCTGTCCCGTCGCTTGCGCTTCCGGCTAACCCAGAGTGCGAGGCCGTCGCCGACTCGTTGATGATCGACTTTCTCCGCAGCCCCCGACCGACACGTTCGATCCCCCTTCAGTGAGGCACACCATGAAGTCCACGCCACACGCCGACCGCAGCAACGTCACCCGCGCCTCCGCGCTTCGCCACTCGCTCCGCCAATCGATCGCCCGCCGCGCGATGGTCCTGCTTGCCCTGGCGGCGATGGCGGCGCCCGCGGGCGCGCAGGCCCCCGCCCCGGCCGAGCCGGCCAAGCTCCCGCGCACGCACCCCTACCAGCAGGCCCTGTGCAACTACATGGCGACGCTGACCGCGAAGGACTTCGACCACGGCGTGACGGGCCACATGGAGGCCAAGCCCGGCAGCACCGACCCGGACTACCTCTACCGCAACTACATCTACACGCTGACGGTCCAGCCTTTGGTGGGCACGAAGCGCGGCACGCCTGCCGTCAACGCCCCGCCCGAGCTCTTCACGCTCGCGCAGATCGAGTCGCCCCGGGGCGTGCTCTCCCCGCCGGGGCTGACCGAGGCCACGATGTCGTTCGTGCAGTGGGACTACCCGGGCAACCCGTTCCACAACAACCGCGGGCTGAAGATGCGGGCGTTCGTCAACGCCGCGGTCAACATGATGATGATCGACGCGCTGGTCGACAAGGACGCCGCCTACGGGCGCACCGACCGGCTGACCTATTACCTGGTGCGCACGGCCGCGGGCTACTCGGACTTCAAGACGCTCCTGCCCGCCGAGGCGAAGAAAGCCTTTGAGGACGGGCTGCGCAAGCTCGCCGAGCGCGTGATGAGCCGGGCCCCGCAGGGCGAGGAGGCCAACCTCGACATGATGGTCCCCGTCGGCCTCTCGTACGTCGCGCGGGCGCTGAACGACACCGAATTCACCAAGCGCGTCGAGGAGCACTCCAAGAAGTTCTTCGTCGACCCGCACTTCGTCCACCCCGCGGGCTACTGGGTGGAGCGCGGCGGGCTGGACATCAACTTCTCGGGCACGACCAACTACTTCGCGACGTGGGCGGCGCTGATGAACGATTGGCCGTGGGCCAACGAGGCGGTCGCCAAGGTCTACCGCCTGCGGGCCCACCTGCTGCTGCCCGAGCCCAACGGGAAGTACATCGGCCCCTCGGCCTTCAACAACCGCACCTCGGGCTCGGCCAACAACGACCAGTGGGACTACGCGAACCGCGACCGCGGGGCGGCGATGATCACCGACGAGATCGCCTACCTCACGCCCGTGCCCAAGAAGGAGGAGCTGGAGGGCGGCGGCGCGCTCCGGGCCCAGACTTTCAACGCCCACATCGGCGAGAACCACCGTGCTGGGCCGAACACCTTCCAGACCAACGAGCAGATCGGGAGCGGCCCCTGGACCTACGCGATCTTCCCGATCTACAACTTCCCCGCCTCGGTCAACCCGGGCTACGAGTTCTACAAGAAGGGTTCGCTGGCCCACCTCGAGGAGCTTGAGAAGAAGCATTCGCCGATGCTCAAGGGGCCCTTCGAGCGCGGGGAGAACTTCATCCGCGACTTCGGCAAGGCCTTCATCGTCGCGCGGCAGCCCTCCTTCGCCGCGATCATCCACGCCGGCCCCATCGGCGGGCAGAGCCCCGACGACGGGCTGTTCCAGTTCAACGCGCCGATGGGCTTCGGCGGCGGGCAGCTCTCCGCCTTCTGGACGCCCGCGACCGGCTCGGTCCTCCTCGCCCGCCGCGGCGGGCAGCACTGGGAGCGCCCGCTCGATCTGCTCCCCGCCTGGCGCACCTGGCCTTTGCACGCCGTCAGCGGGCAGAACGCCGAGGGCACCTTCTTCACCTCGGCGCGGATCCAGAAGCCCGAGTCGACGGTGGAGGTTCAGGGCGACAAGGCGACGGTGAAGGTTGCGGGGACGATCCCCGCGACGATCGCCGGGCAGCCCAAGGCCATTGCCGGGAAGTACGACTACACCCGCGAGTTCAAGATCGACAACAAGGGCGTGAGCGTCGAGACGACGATCGCCGGCGACGGGAAGGAGCAGGTGTCGGAGTTGTACGAGACGTTCCCGGTCTTCCTGCTCGACGGCGCGGTCGACTTCGGCAGCGAGCCCAAGACGACCATCGAGTTCCAGGCGGATGGGAAATGGGCGGCGGCGACGGAGGCGTATACGGAGAACGTCAAGGCCGTGCGGGTGACGCGGTTCACCGGCGCGGTGGAGCTGACGTTCGACAAGCCCCGGCGGGTGAAGCTCTCGCCGACGGAGTGGAAGGACGCGTTCCTGAGCGCCGCGGTGGAGCGGAACGTGATGGTGGATTTGTTGGAGAACAAGGACCAGCCGACGGCGGTGACGGGGGTGAAGAGGGTTGGGTATCGGATCGCAGCGGCAAAGTGAGAAAGCGGAGAGGAGTGAGGAGGGGAGAAGAGCGGAGAATGAGTGTGTCGCGCAGTTGCTTCTGATCAGAGCCGGACACTGTGTGTCCGAAGATCGGGCGGAAAGCGGTACTCCGCTCGCGCGACTCGTCGGAAGCCCTCGCGTTGAGGAAAGCAGGTGACGCCATCGGCTAAAAGTGTCGACGTGACGTGATTGCAGACCGTGCAGCCCCCGCGTGTGCGGCACGTCGCGCGAGCGGAGTACCGCTTCGCGCCCGATGGTCGGACACACAGTGTCCGGCTCTGATTGAGAAGGCTTGTTCGGAGATCTCCCCTTGATGCTCATCCCCCCCGCCGCCTGGATCGTCGCCTTCGCGCTGCTCGCGATGCTGGGCATCGGCCTGGGCGTGGCGAGCGCGGCAGAGACCGGCGCGACGCCGACGCCGCCCGCCAAGGCCGAGCTGAAGCTCGTCAGCCTGCAGATGGATGTCAGCGCGACGACGGTCGAGGGCCGGCTTGCCGCGGCCATCCGCCTACTCGAAAAAAGCCGCCGAGGCCGAGGGGCCGGGCGTCTACGTCTTGCCGGAGTATGCGTTGACGCTGATGCCCAAGGATGCCGCGGCGATCGTCGCGCAGGCCCAGCCTGTCCCCGGGCCGATGACCGAGCGGTTCAGCGAGATCGCGAAGAGGCGGAACCTCTGGGTCGCGGCGGGGATGTTGGAAACGTCGGCCACGCCGGGCAAGCCGTACAACTGCATCGCGCTGCTGGGCCCCGCGGGGCAGGTGCTGCGGTATCGCAAGACGCATTTGTGGGACAACGGCCCCGCTTCGGCTCCGTGGCGAGAGACGCTGCTCTTCACGCCCGGCGAGGAGTTGGGGCTCTTCGAGATCGAGGGGTGGAAGTTGGGCGTGATGACCTGCGCCGACGGCTATTTCCCGGAGGTGCCGCGGACGCTGGCGCTGCGCGGCGCGGAGGTGATTTTGTATCCCAACGCCCGTGGGGCGATCGGGCCCGAGGCCGACGCCGCGGCGGTGAGCGACATTGTGGCGGTGGTGGTGTCGAACCCCATCGGCCACGGAGGGGACGGGCAGCGCGACGGGACGTCGCGCATCATCATCCCGCCTTGGGGGAAGACGGTGGCGGTCGCGCCGGGGGCGAAGGGGGAGGCGGTCGAGGGGTGGATCGCCCAGGTCTTCCGGCATGCGGAGATGGTGAGTTGGAAGGCGGAGGCGTGTTCGATCCGCCCCGCGCTGCGTCGTCCCGAGTTGTATGGACCGTTGGTGGAGGGGGCGAAGCCTTCGCCGGCGAAGTGAGATGACTGCGCGAGATGCGTCTGGTGCCACATGTCAT
>JAPLMQ010000273.1 GCA_026386955.1 Planctomycetota bacterium | reverse complement strand
GATGGTGTTGCAGTTGCGCAGGGTCGAGAGCCGGTGGGCGATGACGATGCTGGTCCGCCCCTTCACCAGCTCGGCGAGGGCGTTCTGGATGGCGAGCTCGGACTCGGAGTCGACGCTGCTGGTCGCCTCGTCGAGGATGAGGATGCGCGGCTCGCAGAGCAGCGCGCGGGCGATGGAGAGGCGTTGGCGCTCGCCGCCCGAGAGGCCCGCGCCGCGTTCGCCGACCCACGTGTCGTAGGCCTGCATCTGCTTCATGATGAAGTCGTGGGCGTTGCCCGCGCGGCTGGCGGCGATGCCCTCCTCGATGGTCGCGTCGGTCTTGCCGTAGGTGAGGTTGTCCCAGAGCGTGCCGCGGAAGAGGAAGGGCTCTTGGAGGACGACGCCGATCTGCCGGCGGACGTCGCCGTGGGTGATCTGGCGGATGTCGGCCCCGTCGATGCTGATCGAGCCCTCGTCGACGTCGTAGAAGCGGGAGATGAGGTTGATGATGGTGGTCTTGCCCGAGCCGGAGCGCCCGACGACGCCGATCATCTCGCCTTGGCGGATGTGGAAGCTGACGTTCTTGAGGATGGGGGTCTGGCGGGAGTAGCCGAAGGTGACGTTCTTGAAGACGATGTCGCCCTGCATGACGGGGAGCGAGATGGGCTTGCCCGATTCGGGGACGGTGATGGGCGTGTCGAGCACCTCGAAGATGCGGTGCATCTGGGTGGAGAAGCTGGTGAGCCAGCCGGAGAGGTTGGTGAGGTTGTTGAGGGGGGCGTAGAAGAGGCCCATGTAGCCGAAGAAGGCCATGAGGGTGCCCAGGGTCATGCGGTCCTGGAGCACCTCCTTGCCGCCGACGTACCAGACGATCCAGCCGCCGGAGGAGAAGATGAGGGAGAAGATGGGGTAGTAGGTGGCGGCGGAGGCGTCGAGGGTCCGGCGTGCGTCGCGGAGGATGGCGGAGGAGGTCTGGAAGCGGTCGAACTCGCGCTTCTCCTGGGCGAAGGCCTTGACGACGCGGATGCCCGAGAGGATGCCGTTGATCATCCCCGCCTGCTTGCTGGAGCGGTCCCAGAATCGCTCGTAGTGCGGGTAGACCCAGCGGTAGTAGAAGAACGTGCCCGCCATGACGAACGGGGCGGGGAGCAGGGTCCACATCGCCAGCTTCGAGTCGAGCCTGACCATGGCGCCGACCGCCATGATGACCATGAGGATCTGGAAGAGGAACCCGCCGGTGATCTGGGCGACGAAGCCCTGCACGGCCTCGGTGTCGTAGGAGACGCGCCCGACGAGCGAGCCGGTGGATTGCTTGTCGTAGTAGGCGAGCCCGAGCTTCTCGAGGTGGTCGACGAGGCGCCCGCGCATGTCGAAGGTGATGGAGGTCGCGACGCGGCTGCCGATGCGCCCGTTGATGATGACGATCATGGCGCGGGTGATCTGGAGGAGGGCGAGGATGCCCACGACGATCAGCAGGATGGTGGTCGGGTCGACGCCGCTCAGGTATTTCAGCGGGAACACCTTGGTCACCGCGGCGTCCTGCTTGATCACGCCGTCGATGAGCACCTTGGTGAGCTGCGGCATGGTCAGGTCGACCAGCAGCGTGAGCACCAGGAGGAACATGATGAGGACCGCGGCCCCCCAGTAGGGGCGCATGAGCTGCACGACGCGCTGGAAGACGCGCCCGCGCTTGACCGCGAAGGGCGAGGTCTGCCCGGGGTACTCGAGCAGGATGCCCGAGACCGTGCATCGGCGGGGGTCAACCTCGTCCTCCTCGACGATCTCGAAGGGCTCGTTCTCGCGGAGCTGCTCAAGGCGCTTGGCGGCCCGCCCGAAGTGGTACTTCAGGTGGTTGGAGTAGCGCACCAGGTCGAGCCACATCCCCGCGGTCTTGGCCTGCAGCAGCCCGGCCCCGACCACGGCGATGGTGCGGAACTCCTCGATCTCCGAGAGGTTGATCTGCAGCAGGGGCTCGGCGGGGCTCGACTCGTCGAAGACCCAGAGCACGGTCGGCGTGGCGATGACCCACTGGGGCGAGTACTTGCCCAAGTGGTTGATGTCGGTCGCGATGGAGATGCGGAAGGCGTCCGCGGGGCCGGCGAGTTTCCCCGTCTTCTGCAATGCGGCAAGAATCGCCGGGGGCGGGGGGGTCTTGAGTTTCATGGTCTCTTTGGGTCGCGGCCGCCAGAGGTGGCTGCCAGCAGGTGGGTGAGTTGTTTGGCTGCCGTGGATCCGGGTGGGGCGTGGATCGGGGGCTGTTGCACCGGGGGCTGGATGAGCCGGGCGAACGAAGGAGGCCGCGGCCCCCGGGTCAGGTCGCCATTGCGGCTACCCGACCCGGACGGCGGGATTCTCCCCCAAAGCCTTACCGGGTGCAAACTCGCCCGGAAAGGGGGTTCCTGCGCGAAGAATCACCGCATCCGTCATCGGCCCACCGTCGAATGGTACGATCCATCTCGTCCGCGCCCCCGCCCGATCCCCCGCACCGGAGCCCGTCCATGCCCTTCGAGTTCCGCGACGAGATGATCCACCGCTACCGGTCCGACGGCTACGTCATCTTCCGCCAGATCCTCCCGCCCTCGCTGATCCGCGACCTCCGCAAGGCGGCCGCCCGCGTCCCCGAGATCGCCCGCGGGAAGTCCGGCCCGCAGGCCCAGCGGCTCCAGCCCATCGCCAGCCACCTCACCGCCGAGGAGATGAAGCCCTTCCTCGACTACGCCACGTTCCCCCCGTTGGTCGAGGCCATCCAGCGCATCCTCACCCCGCGCCACACGCTGAGCAACGGGAAGGCCGACCGCATGGCCCTGCTGCTCGAACCCGTGGAGAAGCCGTGGTGGACGGGGTGGCACCGCGACATCCGCGAGGACGGCGACAGGGCGACCGCCATGCCCGACCTGGAGGAGTTCCGCCGGATCACCGTCGATCCGCTCTGGTTCAACCAGATCAACTGCCCGCTCTATGAGGACAACTGCACGTGGTACGTTCCGGGCAGCTACCTCCGGCGGTTCGACCTGCCCGGCGAGAAGGCGGCGGCGGAGCACCCCATGCCCGGCGAGACGGCGACCGACGAGGAGCGCGAGCGGGCGGGCGTCGAGTATTGCCAGCGGATGCCCAGTTCGATCCGCGCGTCGATGGACGCCGGGGACTTCATGATCTACCACCCCAACGGCTGGCACTTGGGCAATTACCTCCCGGGGCGCAAGCGCGTCACCCTGCACGACTGGGCCCCGACCCCCGAACTGGTCGACTGGTACGACCGTTGGAGCAAGGCCCGTGCGGCGGCGGCGAACAAATGATCGGCCCGGCCAAGCCGAATAAACGACGTTCAGCGACGGAACAACGATCAGTTTTTGTCCACGCCCCAAACAACCCTTGAACCGCCGGCCTCGGCGCGGTACGGTAAGACATGCCCAATTCGCAGGACATCCTCGCGGCCACCGGCAACAAATCCCAAGAAACCGAGTTTTTCAACCCCTTCCCTCCTGGTTACCAGAAGGGCCGCCACAAGTACGTCGCCGTCCTCGGCACGGTCATGAGTGGCCTGGGCAAGGGCATTTTCGCCAGTTCCCTTGCCAAGCTCCTCAAGGACAAGGGACTGAAGGTCGCCCCCATCAAGATGGAGGGCTACCTCAACATCGACTCGGGCACGCTCAACCCCTACCGCCACGGCGAGGTCTTCGTCCTCGACGACGGGCTTGAGACCGACATGGACCTGGGCACCTACGAGCGTCTGCTCGACCAGGACCTGACGCGCGACAACTACACCACCAGCGGGCAGATCTTCCGCCGGGTGCTCGACAAGGAGCGCAAGGGCGACTACCTCGGGCGCGACGTGCAGATGATCCCGCACGTCACCGGCGAGGTGAAGTACATGCTCCGCGAGCTGGCGGTCAAGCAGGACGCCGACGTGGTCTTCATCGAGGTCGGCGGGACCGTCGGCGACTACGAGAACGGCTTCTACATCGAGGCCCTGCGCGAGCTCGCCTTCGAGGAGGGGCCCACCAGCATCTGCTTCGTCGCGCTCACCTACATCATCGAGCCCAAGGCCCTGGGCGAGCAGAAGTCCAAGGCCGCCCAGCTCGGCCTCAAGAAGCTCATGGAGGCGGGCGTCCAGCCCCACATCATCGCCTGCCGGGCCCAGAACCCCGTCGTCGCCTCGGTGATGCAGAAGATCGCGATGTTCTCCAACGTCCCGCTCAAGCGCGTCTTCTCCATGCACGACCGCAAGAGCATCTACACCATCCCCGAGGCCATGCGCGAGACCGGGCTCGACCGCGAGATCCTCGGCCTGCTCGACATGCACGAGCGCGTCAACGTCGTCCACGAGGACCACTCGCGCGAGCGCTGGCGCACCTTCGTCGACCTGCTCGTCGGCAAGCGCCGCTTCCGCGCCCGCATCGGCATCACCGGCAAATACGCCGCCCTCCGCGACGCCTACGCCTCGATCGACAAGGCGCTCGAGCATTGCGGCGCCCACCTCTCGGCCGACCTCGAGGTCCAGTGGATCGACACCACCCGCATGAAGGAGGGGCAGGAGGCCGCCGAGGCCGCCTCGCGGCTCGAGGGGCTCGACGCGGTGATCGTCCCCGGCGGGTTCGGCGTGCGCGGGACCGAGGGCAAGATCGCCTGCGTGCAGTATTGCCGCGAGAACGCGCTCCCCTACCTGGGCCTCTGCCTGGGCTTCCAGATGGCGGTCATCGAGTTCGCCCGCCACGTCTGCGGCCTCTCCGGCGCGGGCTCGAGCGAGTTCGACACCGTCGCGACCGACCACGTCATCGACATCCTCCCCGAGCAGAAGAAGATCGAAGGGCTCGGCGGGAACATGCGGCTGGGCGGGAAGGACGTCGTCCTCAAGCCCAACACCCTCGCGGCCTTCCTCTTCGACGAGCGCGAGGTCATCCGCCAGCGCTTCCGCCACCGCTACGAGGTCGACCCGCGCTACATCCCCACGCTGGAGTCGCACGGGATGGTCTTCTCGGGCATGCATCCCGAGCACCCGATCATGCAGATCCTCGAGCTGCCCATGAAGGACCATCCGTACTTCATCGGCGCGCAGTTCCACCCCGAGCTGACCAGCCGCCCGCTCCACCCGCACCCGATGTTCATGGGCGTGGTCGCGGCCGCCATCCGCCACGCCCACCCCGAGATCCCCGCCGACCAGATCAGCACCCGCTGGCTGCCGGCGCTGAGCCCGCAGTGAGGGTCCACCAGCACGGCCCCGACCCGTGCCACATCGCAGCCGAAGGCTGCCATGTGCCGGTGAACCCTTACGCCAATCGCACGAAGCTCCTTTTGCTTTGCTTGAAACTCCACAGCGCCCCGACCACGTCGCATGAATCGGTGACCCGCACATAGCAGCCTTCGGCTGCGATGTGGCACGCCCACTCCCGCCCGCGCCGCGCTGCACTTCCCCGCCCGCCGCCTTATCATCCCGCCATGCCCTCCACACCCTTGGCCGACTGCGTGATCCGTCTCGCGGGCGACGCTCCCGCCGCGTCCGAGCTTGTCATCGCCAACGCCCACTTCGAGCGCCGCTGGCGGATCGACAACGGGCTGCTCTACGCCACCTCGCTGCTCGATCGCGCCGCGAACGCGCACTCAGACGTGCAATGGATCAGCGAGCCCGTGAAGCTGCCCGCGCCCTATCCCGCCTCGCCCGTCCCCGACGAGCCGCGCGTCTGCGCCTTCTCTCTTGAATCGGGCCAAGCCACCCCGTGGGAGGAGCCCTCCCTCCGCGCGACGCTCACCGCCACGGGCAGGACGCTCACGCTGACCTACCGCTTCCAGCTCTTCCCCGGCGCGAGCGGCGTCTCGATCCAGCTTGAAGCCGCGGCCAGCGCCAGCGCGAAGCCGACGACGAACGCGACGAAATCCGCCGCGGGAAAAGCGGCTGACGCCTCCGCCGCCGGTGTCCCCGTCGAAGCGCCGCCTTCCAAGGGCGGGGGGGACAAGCCGATCCTCGACGCCCTCGAACACTTCGTCTCCGCCGCCCCGCACCTTCGGCTGACCCAAGTCTCCTTCCGCGACCGCTCCGACCATCACAACGAACTCGTCGCCGAGAACACCTGGCTGCTCCATCCCAGCGAGGCCGGGCTGCAGCTCGCGGGCAACCTCTTCGTCCTCCACGACAACCTCCGTGACGCGGGGCTGATCTTCCTCAAGGAGGCCCCGCTCCCGCACGTCCGCCCCGCGCCGAACCCCGTCGACTTCCACGTCCTGCCCGAATGGATCGGCCCGTGGCGCTGGGCCTTCCTCGGCCATGGCAACGGCGCGCCGGCCAGCGGCAGCACGCCCGACACGCTCGTCGCCGGCCCGGGCTATCGCTGGATCGTGCTGACGTATTCCGGCGGTTCCGGCGGCCGCGCCGGCTGCACCGCCGCGCTGCAGGCTTATCAACGCCACCTTCGCCGCTACACGCCCGGCCAGGATGCCCGCTTCCTCGTCAACTACTGGGGCGACCGCTCGCGCGACGTGGTCGTCAACGACGCCTTCTACCGCAAGGAGGTCGATGCGGCCGCGGACTTGGGCGGCGACGTCCTGCAGATCGACAGCGGCTGGCACAGGGGCCGGCTGGCCGACAACGTCAACGGGAAGAACATCTACGACAACTTCCGCGGCGAGGACCCGAACTTCTGGGACCTCGACAAAAACCGCTTCCCCCACGGGCTCGAGCCGATCATCGCCCAGGCCAAGGCCCGCGGCCTCGCCTTCGGGCTCTGGTTCGCCCCTGACTCGGGCGACGACTTCGCACGCTGGCGCGAGGACGCCGACCGAATGCTTGAGCTCCACCGCACGCTGGGCGTCACCTACTTCAAGATCGACTACATGGCGATCCGCTCGCGCCTGGCCGAGCGGCGGTTCCACCAGATGGTCGACGCCGTGCGCGAGGACACCGCGGGCGCGGTCACCTTCGACATGGACATCACCGCGGGCGAGCGCCCCGGCTACTTCGGGCAGATGAGCCTCGGGCCGCTCTTCGTCGAGAACCGCTACACCGACTGGCACCGCTACTGGCCGCACCACACGCTGCGCAACCTCTGGAAGCTCTCGCCGTGGGTCGACCCGCGTCGCCTGCGCCTCGAGTTGCTCAACAACACCCGCAACCCGCAACGCTACCCCGACGACCCGCTCGCCCCCGCGCGCTACTCGCCCGCCTACCTCTTCGCGAGCGTGATGTTCGCCCAGCCGCTGGGCTGGTTCGAGGCCCAGAACCTCCCGCTGGAGTACCGCGCCGAGGTGGCCGCGCTGGTGAAGGTCTGGCGCCATCACCGCGACGCGATCTTCGCCGGCACGATCCTCCCCCTCGGCGACGAACCCGACGGGCTGAGCTGGACCGGGCTGGCCTCGCTCTCCCCCGCGCCCGGCAGCGGCGGCACGGGCTATCTGCTGCTCTTCCGCGAGACCCACAACGCCCCCGACTGGGCCGGCCAACTCCCCGCCTTGCCCGGCCTCGAGATCGCCAAGCACCCCGTCTGCACCGTTCTCGCCGGCCACGGCACGATCGCCCTCCGCGGCCAGACCATCGAGGCGAGCATCCCGCATCAACGCCAGTTCCTCTTCGCGCGGATCGAGTATTGATTCGTTGATCTCGGCCCCGGCTTGATTCCCCGGCCCGCTTCCCCACGCCTCGTCCGCCCTGGACTCCGCCCCATGCACACCGTCCGCTGCAAGACCCTCACGCTCACCCTGGACGACCTCGGCCGCCCGACCTCGCTGCGCCTCGCGCCGATCGGGTACGAGTTCCTCGCCGCCGGCTCGCCCCCGACCGGGCTCTGGCAACTCGGCCTCATCCGTCCCGTGCGCTACGACGACCCGCTGCCCGCGCTGAAGGTGCCGACGCTCCCGTACCAGCAGCACGAGTGGTGGATCAACCGCCACGAATACCGGGCCGACCTCGCGCTCGACTCCGACGATGAATCCATCGCGCCTCCGACCATCACCGCCGACGGCTCGACCCTCACGCTCGCCTGGTCCTTTCCGCTGCCCGACTCCTCCGTCCCCGGCCGGCTCACCCTGCGCATCCTCGGCGGGGCCGAACACCCGCGCATCGAGTTCCGCGCATCGGTCGACCTTCCCGACGCTTGGGCCATCAAGCGCCTCACCTTCCCGCGCCTGCGCGGCCTGGGCGACCCCACCTCGCCCCACGACGACGCGCTGCTCTACCCCGAGAACTGGGGCGTCCTCCGCCGCAACCCGCTCGAGGACATGACCAACTACATCGGGCAATACCCCGGCTCGGCCAACTCCTCGCAGATGGCGGCCTGGCTCCACAAGCGCAACGGCCTCTACCTGGGCATGCTCGACCCCGAGACGCACCACACCGGCATCGACGCGCAGTACGTCGAGGGCCATCAACCCGCGCCCTGGGAGTGCGAGCGCTGGCACGTGCGCGAGCCCGCGCGCCCCGCGGTGCCCTGGGCCGTCGCCCCGCTGGGCGAGCGCCTCGCCGCCGGCAAGACGCCCGCGATCCAGCTCCGCTGCAACCATTGGCCGTCGATGCTCTCGCGCTGGGAGTGCCCGTACCCCGTCGTGCTGCAGGGCTTCACCGGCACGTGGTTCGAGGCCGCGAAGATCCACCGCGAATGGGCGACCAAGCAGCGCTGGTGCCGCCGCGGCCGCCTGGCCGACCGCAAGGACGCCTCGCCCGCGCTCCTGGGCCTCGACCTGTGGTTCTCGCGCTACGGCTTCCACCCCGCCAGCTTCGAGCCCACCGGCCCCGAGGAGCTGCGCAAGGCCATGCTCGACCTCCACCAGTTCTTCGGCTCCCCCTTCGGGCTGCACTGGTACCACTGGCACAATTTTTCCTGGCACAGCAACTTCCCCGCCCACTCGCCCACCGTGCCCGGCTTCGAGCAGGTCAAGGACGAGCTGCAGTCCCTCGGCGTGGTCATCATGCCCTACTGCCAAGGGCGCCTGATCTACCGCGACCGCGAGACCTTCGACGACGAGCGCACGCATGCCTCGCTGGAGTCCAACGGCCAGCCTTACTTCGAGATGTACACGCCCCAGGACGATTACCCGCTGGCGCTCTGCCCGGGCGACGCCTGGGCCCAGGGCCAGTGGCGCGAGGCAGCCCGCATGCTCTGGCGCCACTACGGCGTCGAAGGCGTCTACTTCGACCAGATCACCGCGATGCCCCCCTCGCTTTGCTACCACGCCGGCCACGGCCACGCGCTCGGCGGCGGGACGCAGTACTGGGCGGGCTACGACCAGGCGCTCGAGTCGATGAAGCCGATGATCGACGAGGACCCCACTCGCTTCCTCTCCAGCGAGCTCATGGCCGACGCCTTCATGGACCGCATCGACCTCTACCTCGCCTTCGTCCCGCCCATCGAGGACTACGTCCCGCTCCACGCCGCGATCTACAGCGGCTACACCTTCGTCATGGGCCGGGCGACCCCCACGCAGGTGATGGAAAGCCCGCAGCTCTTCGCCATCGCGCAGGGTGAGCAGTTCCTCTTCGGCGGCCAGCTCGGGTGGATGAACGAGGCGATCCTGCAGTTCCCCGTCGCCGCCAAGTACCTGCGCGACCTGGTCCGCCTCCGCGCGAAGGTCCGCGACATCCTCCACCTCGGTTCGATGGAGGCCCCGCTCGAGGACCTCACGCCCGGCTCGCGCTTGGTGATCGAGCTGCCGACCTACTGCTGCGCGAAGGACCGCCCCGTGCGCCTCGAGCGCCAGGCCGTGGTCAACACCGTCTGGCGCGGCCCCGCTTCCGGGGGCGGGGGCGGGGGGCGCGTGCTGGTGATGCTGCTCAACGAGAGCACCGCGCCGGTGGAGCTGACCGTCCCCGCCCGCGCCGACTGGCCCGAGGGCACGTGGTCGCAGTGGACGCTCGGCAGCGACGAGCCGGCGCTGGTCGAGGCGGACGGCGCGTTCAAGGTGAAGCTGCCCCCGCTGGGCGTTGCGGCGCTGGTCTCTTGTTAGCCGGAAGCGGCATTGAGCGCCTTCACAAGCCACGAGTACGATGGCATGCGGCGCCCGGATTCGTTTGGCGTGACGTCGGTTCGCCCGACCTCTTCCCACCAGGAATTCTCCGATGGGTCTGCGTGAGATGAACTCGCCCGGGTTGGCGTCGAACGAACTGGCCTTCGATGTCGTCGTCGCGGGGGGCGGGCCCGCGGGGGTTCCTTGCGCGCTGGCCGCAGCGCGCTCCGGGGCGAAGGTCGTGCTGGTCCACGACCGGGCCGTGCTGGGCGGCAACGCCTCGAGCGAGGTGCGCATGCACATCGTTGGGGCCGACTGCTCGGGCACGCGCGGGCAGGCGCTGGCCGTGGAGGCCCGCGAAGGCGGCATCATCGAGGAAATCCGGCTCGACACCGCCTTGCGCAACCCGCAGCGCTCCGCCTCGATGCTCGACCTGATCCTCTACGAGAAATGCCGGGCCGAGCCCAACCTCACGCTCCTGCTGAACACCTCCGTCGTCGCCTGCGAGATGGCGGACGGCCTGATCGCCGCCGCCATCGCCGAGCGGCAGTCGACGCAGGACCGCTTCACGCTCCGCGCCAAGGTCTTCGTCGACTGCACCGGCGACGGTCGGCTGGGCTTCGAGGCCAAGGCCCCCTTCCGCCGCGGGCGCGAGTCGAAGGCGGAGTTCGGCGAGTCGCTCGCGCAGGAGGCGGCCGACGAGTGCACCCTCGGCTCGACGCTGCTTTTCCAGGCCCGCAAGCACGACCGCGCGATGCCCTTCGCCGCCCCGCCCTGGGCCCGCAAGTTCACCGAGCACGACCTGCGCTTCCGCGGCCACTCCTCGCCCGGCGTCGACCGCGGCAAGGAATACGGCTACTGGTGGGTCGAATGGGGCGGCACGCTCGACACCATCAAGGACAACGAGATCATCCGCGACGAACTGCTGGGCGTGATGCTCGGCGTGTGGGACCACATCAAGAACGGCCCGCCCGGCACGCCTCGCGGAGGCGACCCGCACGACGCCTCGCACTGGGCCCTCGACTGGTTCGGCTTCCTCCCCGGGAAGCGCGAGAGCAGGCGCTTCATCGGGCAGCACATCCTCCGGCAGGCCGACCTGATGACGCCCCAGCCCGCGCACGACGCGATCGCCTTCGGCGGGTGGTGGATCGACACGCATCCGCCGCGCGGGATCGACGCGATCGACGAGCATCCGTGCGACCAGAAGAACACCCCGCCGTTCCTCTTCGACATCCCGCTGCGCTGCTGCGTCTCGAAGACGGTGGGCAACCTGATGTTCGCGGGGCGGAACATCTCCGCGACGCACATCGCCTTCGCCTCGACGCGCGTGATGGCGACCTGCGCGGCGGTCGGCCAAGGCGTGGGCGTGGCGGCGGCCCACGCGGCGGCGAACGCCCTGCGCCCCGACGCGCTGGCGGGCGACCCGCGCGCGGTCAAGGCCATCCAGCAGCGACTCCTCCGCGACGACGCCTTCATCGTCGGCGCGCTCAACACCGACGAGGGCGACCTCGCCCGCTCCGCCCGCGCGTCGGCCTCCTCCGCGCAGGCCGAAGGGGCTGCGGCCAATGTGCTCTCGGGCCAGACGCGGGCCGTGCACGGGCCCAAGGGCGTCGCCCCCGGGCGCTGCGTCGAGGGGAGCAACCGCTGGATGAGCGATCCCGCGACCGGGCTGCCCGCGTGGATCGAGCTGCGCTGGGACGCGCCGGTCCGCCTCGGGCGCGTGCAGATCACCTTCGACACGGGCATGCACCGCGTGCTGACGCTCAGCCACTCCGAGTGGTACGTGAGCATGATGCAGTGGGGCAAGGCCCAGGAGGAGACTGTCAGCGACTACGTGGTCGAAGTCGAGGGCGAGCCGGGCGTGTGGCGCGAGGCGGTGCGGGTCGAGGGGAACCACCAGCGGCTGCGCTCGCACGCGCTCAACGGCTCGCCGACGCGGGCCCTGCGCGTCCGCGTCCTCAAGACGCAGGGGCTCGACCACGCCCGCATCTGCGAGATCCGCGCGTATGCGTGAGCGGGGCGCGGAGCGGCAGGCCGGGAAACCTGCCATCGGTGGGAAGAATCCGCGGTGATGCTTTCGGGGGTTTGTGAGACGCGCGGCCGCACGCGCCGCGCTGGTGGGTTTCGCGGGGTACCGCTCTACGCCACCCTACGAGAGGCCGCTCGGCGCCGCGACGTTCGCGTCTGGCAACGTTGCCGGCGCGTCCTGCTCCTCGCCCTTCGGCTCAGCCTTCGATCGCGCGACCAGCCCGCCGACGACGATCAGGAAGAGCACCTCGAAGGCCAGCGCCAGGCTGACGAAGAAGTTCTCGAAGAACAGCAGCAGCAGGGCCGAGACGTAGATGGTGTAGATCATCCCCCAGCGCGGGCCGCGCGAGCGGAGGTAATGCCTCACGATGAGGCAGCCCACGACGCCCAGGAAGACGTTCATCATCGCCACGCCCCAATAGCCCGCGTCGAGGTACGACGTGCCGTTGTAGGTCATGACGTTGTTGATCGGGTTGGGGAAGTAGTTGTACATCACCTTGTCGAGGTGGATGTCGATGTCGTCCACGCCGACCGACTCGCGCAGGAAGGGCGGGACGAGGCGCGAGAGCGTGACCTTGCCCCAGAAGAATTCGTTGTAGTTGAGCAGGTCGAGGTTGACCATGTTCGCCAGCGGGAAGCTGACGTAGGCGCCGACCCAGAGGATGGCCGCGGGCACGGCGTCGTACTTCGGGTCGATCATCATCGACATCTTGAAGATGTCGGTCCCGGTGCGGATCTGCCCGAGGACCGACATGATCAGCCCGATGCCCCCGAGCAGGAGGAAGGCCACGAGCGTGGAGTGGCGCGAGGTCCAGCGCTTGGGGATGAGCGTGAAGCCCAGGATGGGGGGCGCCTGGATCATCTCGCGGATGACCAGGAGCTGCAGCAGCCCGGTGATGAGGTAGCCGCGGGTCATGTAGAGGATGCAGACGGTGAAGTAGACGGCGATGCTGGTGATGCGCAGGATCGGCTCGGTCTCGAGCCGGCTGAGGATCACCAGCACCAGCATGGCGCTGAAGATGACGTTCTTGGCCGAGCCGTAGTCGAGGTAGCTGAACTCGGCGTCGATGGAGTAGAAGCTGCTGAAGAAGGGGAGCGGGCCGTATTTCTGGACGTTGAGGACGGTGATGCCGATGGTGACGGCGATGGCGGCGAAGGAGATGACGCGGATGAAGTCGAGGCGGACGACGGTGCCGGGGGGCTCGCCCGCGGGGGTGCGGGCGAAGGCGCCCAGGCGGGTGTAGTCGAGCAGCCAGGCGGTGAGGAAGTAGCCGCCGATGAAGCAGGCGGAGGAGAGCCCGAAGAGGCGGGCGATCGCGGCGTAGGCGTGGGCGTCCTGCTGGAGGAAGGTGCCGATGTCGAGCCAGTAGAGGAAGATCTGGGCCGACCAGATGGCCAGGAAGACCGCGACGGGATTGAGCAGGAACTTGCGGAGCATGGTCGCGGTTTCGGGGGCGGGACTTCGCGTCAAGCGGCGCGCCCGCGCAAGGTCAATATTCGAAGACCAGCCCGGCGGTGCCCAGGAAGTGGACGGTGTCGTTGCCCGTGCCGCGCTCCTGGCCGATCTTCCGCGCGCCGTCGCCCAGGATCAGCATCTTCCCGCCGAGGGTGAAGTCGAGGCTGAACTGCCGGCCGGGGTCGGCCTGTCGGCGGATCAAGGGGATGCTGAATTCCGGGCCGACGCTGAAGAAGCCGAATTTGTGGTCGTGCCCGGTGACGTCCTCGTAGTAGTCGCTGATACTGAAGCCCATGGCCGCGGGCACCGCCATCTTGATCTCGCTGTTCACGTCGAACTTGTAGAGCGAGAAGACGGGGCGCACGCCCACCTCGGCGTACATGCCCTTGCCGTAGAGCGAGGTGTGGCTGTCGCTCTGCCCGTTGCCGGCGTCGGACTGCCCTTCATACTCGGCACTTACCAGCAGGTACGGCCAGAGCTGCCAGTTGTAGTCGGGGCTCTTGTCGTTGTAGGTGACCTTCGCGTCGATCATGTGGACGTCGAAGAAGTTCCCGTTGATCGACATGCGAGTCTGGTGGCCCAGGTAGAGGTTCCAGCGCTTGAACATCTGCACGTCGATGCCGCCGAGGAACTGCTGCTCGTAGAACTTCTGGCGGGTGGTGTGCGTGGGCGTGGGGCTCTTGCGGAAGTCGTAGCCGCTCGGGCCCCACTGGTTGGAGTTCCACAGCGTGACCACGGCCGAGAGGGAGTTGATCCACTCCGAGTCCTGGTCGTTGTAGAGGCGCACCCCCACGGTCGTCCAGGGGTGCATGATGATGTCCTGGTTCTCGATGCCGATGCCGCGGTAGAGGTATTCGTTGGTGACGTCGATCCCGGCCTTGAGCGTGAGCCGCCAGTTGTTCTCGTCGGTCTCGGGCGGGAGGGCGTTGGCGCTGGGCGTGGCGTAGCGGGTGATCGGCGCGCCGGGGGTGTTGGTCGCCTGCTGGGTGACGACGGGGATCGCGGGCGTGGGCGAACCGGGGGCGGCGGCTGCAGCCGCGGGAGCGCCGGCTGCGGCGGGCTGGCCGGTGGTGGGGGCCGTGGGGGCCGCGGAGGCGGGTTGGGGCTGGGCCGTGGGGTTGGCGACGACGGGCAGCGGGACCGCGACGGGGGCGTTGACGGTGCGGGGCGGGATGGCGTCGGGGTTGGTGTTCGGGCCGACGCTCTGGACGCTTTGCACGGGCGAGGTGACGCGCATCACCGGCACGCCCGGCGCAGGGGCGGGGACCGCGGTCGCACCGGCCTGCGCAACTACAGGAGCTGCGGCCGCAACGGCGACGGTGGTCGCGCCGTCCGGCCCGCCGATGACCGCGATGGGCTTCGCGAGCGGGCCGCGGTCGGCGTCATATTCGAGGTTCACGAACTTGGCGTTGACGAAGACCAGCGAGAGGTTGGCCTCGCCCGTCTGGAGCAGGAGGCGGACCCACTGCCCGCGCTGGGCGGGCAGGTCGCGGTCGTTGAGCTCGATGCGGGGGCGGAGCAGGTCGCCGTCGAGGCGAAGCCGATTGGGGCGCTCCTTGACCAGGTCGATGGGCACCTCGATCGAGCCGCTGCGCAGGACGCACTTCTCGGCGTCGGAGCTGATGGTGAGCAGCACGGCCCCGCCGGTCAGCGCGCTCTTGCGCAGGACGATGGGCGTCTCGGGCGCGGGGTCGCCGATGTAGACGGCCTCGCGGGCGCCCTCGGGGGCGTGCCACTTGTCGTTGGCCGGGCTCTTGGCGATCAGCAGGTGCTCGGCGTAGGCGAACGGCGCGAGGCCCAGGAGCAGCACCGCCGGGGCGAGCCGGGGGATGGAACGGCGCAGACGTACCAACATGCCACAGTCCTTTCGACGGAGCACACGGCCGACCCGATGTTCTCTGGCGCGCCCCAACACGTGGCGGGACGGACGTTTGCGGGTCGTCGCCCAACCGCCGCCGAGGTTCGCTGCGGCCGCGCCGGACGGGCTTCCCACCCGGAGCCCGCTCGTGGCGCAACCGCTGTTGATTGACGGAGTAGTAGACCACATGGCCGCGCGAGCGTCAACGTTCGCCGCCCCCCGAATTGGCCCCGCATCGTCCCCTGGTCGCCTCCGCGCGCAGTCAACCGGCCAACCGCATAAAATCCCGCCCGCCCCCCCCGGCTTGCAAGCGCTTTCCAGGCGTTTTCCGAGACCTTTTTCCGAGAGCTTTCCCGTGCCCGAGCCGGCGACGATCCAGATCCTCATGGCCGTCTACAACGGCCAGCGCTTCATCGCCGAGCAGCTCCGGTCGATCCTCGCCCAGACCTACCCGCATTTCCAGGTCACCATCCGCGACAACACCTCCACCGACCAGACGCTCGAGGTCGTCCGCGAGTTCGTGGCGAAGGAGCCCAGCCGCATCCGCCTTCTCGACGGCGATGGGCAAAACGTCGGCGCGATGGGCAACTTCGCCCGCCTGCTCGACCACGTCGAGATCGGCCAAGCCCAGCCCAACTACGTCATGTTCGCCGACGCCGACGACGTCTGGCTGCCCGACAAGGTCGAGCGCACCTTCGCCGAGATGCGCCGGCTCGAGGGGCAGTTCGGGCGCGAGAAGCCGCTGCTGGTCCACACCGACCTGCGCGTGGTCGACGCCGAGCTCAACACCATCGCCGACTCCTTCTGGCGGTTCCAGTTCCTCGACCCCAGCCTCTCGCGGCGCTTCAACCGCGCGCTGGTGCAGAACGTCGTCACCGGCTGCACGACGATGCTCAACGGCCCGCTGGTCGCCCTCGCCCGCCCGATCCCGCCCGAGACGATCATGCACGACTGGTGGATCGCCCTGGTGGCCGCGGGCCTGGGCGAGGTCGGCTGGGTCGACGCGCCGACGATGCTCTACCGCCAGCACGGGCGCAACGACACCGGCGCGCGGCGGTGGGGGCGGAAGCTGGTGACCGCCAAGGCGATGTCGCTGTTGCAGGACCGTTCGCTGCGCGAGGCCGTCTATCGCACGTGCAGGCAGGCCGGGGCCTTCTCGCGCCGATATGGCGACCAACTGAGCCCCGAGCGCCGGCAACTCGTCGCGGAGTTCGCGAGCATCCCTGAGCGCGGGTTCGTCGGCCGCCGGGCGCTGATCCTCCGGCGGGGGTTCTTCAAGATCGGCGTGATGCGCAACCTCGGCATGCTCGCGGCGGTGTGAGGGGAATTGTTAGCCGGACGCGCCAGCGACGGATGTTTTCTTTTTTGCATTTCGTATCCGAACAAAGCTAAC
Organism: Planctomycetota bacterium; assembly: GCA_026386955.1. Taxonomy (GTDB): domain Bacteria; phylum Planctomycetota; class Phycisphaerae; order Phycisphaerales; family Phycisphaeraceae; genus JAPLMQ01. The sequence continues at coordinate 5,515 of JAPLMQ010000273.1, read as the reverse complement.
TTCCGTCGCTTGCGCTTCCGGCTAACAAGACATTCCCGCGCGGCGCATCACGACCATTGGAAATTGCACCATGCAACGCACTCCTCAAGGCCTGCTCCGCGTCGCCGACGACCTGCCTGAACACCTCCTCGCACTGGAGTGGCGGGCAGACGAAGGCTGGCGAAAGCTCGCGCTGGAAGGCGACGGGCCTAACTTCACCGCGACCGCCCCTGGCCTCCGGGCGACGTTGCGCATCACCCCCGCGAAGGAGGCCGGCACGTGGTCCTATGAGATATCCCTCGCCTCCTCGCGCCCGACGCGGCTGCGTCTGCTGCTCCAACTTCCGGGCGCCGCCGACGTCTTCCACCTCATCCCCGGCATCATCCACGGCGACAACAACCTCGCCAAGGCCGAGCCGGGCCACTTCCCCAATCTCACCACGCTCCACCCCGAGAGCGACTCCTGCGCCCCCGAGTGGGAAACGCGGGCCGACCGCGCCGCGGTCCCCGTCTCGATGATCGCTTTCTCCGGCGGTTCCGGGGGCGGCGGCGTCGCGGGTGTCTCGATCGACCCCTACAGCGCCGGCCGCCCGCTCGCCCCCGCAGGCCGCGACTCATTCATCCGCAACGGCGTCGTCGCCCGCCTCGCCCACGATCATCCCGCCCTCGGCCCGCTCGACCACGCCTGCGGCGTCACCCTCGGCTACGCCAATCTCCCGCGCACCTTCATGAACAAGGACCAGTGGCTGCCTGCCACGGCCCACTTCGTCACAAACGCCAAGGCCAGCGGCCGCATCTTCCTCATGCGGGCCGAGTCGCGCCTCGCGGTCCATGCCATCGTCCGCGCCGTCTACCGCGACCACCACGAAAGCCCCGCGACGCCGATCTCGGCGCGAGCCGCCGCCACCGCCCTCACCGACGCGCTGCTCGACGTGAACTGGCACGACGAGAACGGCCGCAACGCCGACGGCTCCTCCGCGGGCCGCGCGGGGGCCCACTTCGGCGGCGGGATCTTCAAGTCCCACTTCACCAACATGCGCTGCATCGATCCGCTCAAGCGGAACCTCACCGCCTGGCGCACGCTCGCCGAGGTCGGGTGGACCGGTGGCGGCGTCATCGGCTACCCGCTGCTCCGCGCCGCCCACGCGCTCGATCGCCCCGTCGCCGCGGCGCGGGCGATCCACGCCATCGACCTCGTCGCCGCCGCGGGCAAGCCCGAGACCGGCCTGCTCTGGGAGTGCAATGACCCCTCCGCGGGCAAACGCCTCAACTGGTGGTGGAGCGGCTACCTCGTGAAGGATTGCCACTCCGCCTACGTGCAGGGCAGTGGGCTCTACTACCTGCTCAAAGCCCTCGAATTCTCGCGGAAAATGCTCGGGCAGGACCATCCCGCCTGGCTCGCCACCGCCTGCAAGGCGCTCGACACGATGGTCGCGCTGCAGGAGCCCGACGGGCGCTTCGGCTTCACCTACGCCGCCGACCGCCCCGCGATCCTCGACCGCGAGGGCTTCGCCGGCGTCTGGTTCGTCCCCGCGCTGGCGCTCGCCCACCGCCTCACCGGCGAGCGTCGTTACCTCGACGCCGCCTCGCGCGGGCTCGACTTCTACCACGCCTTCGTCCGCGGCCTCTCCTGCTGGGGCACCCCGCTCGACACCTGGAAGGCTCCCGACGAGGAGGGCAACCTCGGCTTCATCCGCGGGGCCCGCCTGCTCCACGAGATCACGCGCGACGAACGCTTCCTCGCCGCGCTGGTCGACGGGGCCCACTACGAATACCTCTGGCGCTACGGCTACCGTGCCCGCCCGGAGTACGCCCCGCTCAAGGACTCGCACTGGAGCTCCTGCGGCGGATCGATCACCAGCGTCTCCAACCCGCACATCCACCCGATGGGCATCTACATCTCGGCCGACCTGCAATACCTCGCCCGCGCCACGGGCGACGCCTACCACGCGCAGCGGGCCGACGACGGCATCCGCTGGGGGATCAACTGCGTCTCGCTCTACCCCGAGGTGACGGGCTACGGCGTGCCCGGCGTGCTGACGGAGCGATTCTGCCCGACCGACGCCCTGACCATCGAGACCTTCCCCGACGGCTCGCCCTCGAGCATGTGGTTCAGCTACAACGGCTGGGCCGCAGCCGCGGTGCTCGAGGGGTTGGTGGAGACGTTGTGAGGCCGTCTGCCCCTCTCCCGGAGGGAGAGGGGCAGAGAAGCCGCCGCATGACCAAAGGATCCCTCATTCATTGCGCCTTGCCGCTCGGTATCATCGTCCCCGCGCTGGCCTCTCCCCGCTCTCTTTCATAAACTCCCCCCATGAACCTTGAACTCCTCGAGCGTCTCATCCAGACCGCCGGCATCGCCGGGCGGGAGCACCGTTTCCGCAAGCTGATCCTCAGCGAGGTCAAGGGCCTCTTCGACGAGGTCCGCGTCGATCCGATGGGCTCGGTCATCGGCGTGCGCCGGCCGCGCCCCCGGAATGGGCCCGCGAAAAAGGCGGCCAAGCCCAAGGCGGGTGCCAAGCCGACGCGCGTGATGCTCGCCGCCCACATGGACCAGATCGGCTTCATGGTCCGCCACATCGACGAGCGCGGGTTCATCCGCGTCAACCCCGTCGGCGGGTTCGACACGCGCAACCTCTTCGCCCGCCTCGCCCGCGTCTGCCCCGACGTCGAGGATCCCTCGAAGGATCTGCTTGGCGTGATGAACCCCGCGGGCAAGCCGATCCACATCGCCAGCGAGGCCGACAAGGGCAAGGTCCCCGACATCAGCGAATTCGCCATCGACCTGGGCCTGCCCGCCGAGCAGGTCAAGAAAAAGGTCCGCATCGGCGACATGGCGGTCCTCGCGACGCGCTTCGACCGCGTGGGCGAGACCATCGTCGGCCAGGCGATGGACAACCGCATCGCCGCCTGGGTCTGTATCGAGTCGCTGCGGAAGCTCCCGCACCACGACGCCGAGATCCACTGCGTCTTCACCGTGCAGGAGGAGGTCGGCCTGCGCGGCGCGGGCACGGCCAGCCATTCCATCGAGCCCGACGTCGCGGTCAGCGTCGACACCACGCTCGCGGTCGACACGCCGGGCGTCCCCGACGACCAGCGCGTGAGCAAGCAAGGCGACGGCGCGGGCATTCTCGTGATGGATTCCTCGATGATCAGCGACTTGGGGCTGGTCGAGGACTTCGACCGCGTCGCGAAGGAGCGGAAGATCAAGGCCCAGCGGACGATCCTCCCGCGCGGCGGGAACGACGGCGGGACGATCCAGGTGAAGAACGCCGGCCGCCGCGTGGTCGCGCTGGTCTGCCCCGTGCGCTACATCCACACGGTGACGGAGATGGCGCACCTGGAGGACCTGACGGCCTGTCGGGATCTGCTCAGCGCGTATTTGGAGCAGGTGTAATCGGAAGACCCCGCCAATTTCACTGCAATACGGGTATCGCAGATGGCACAGCGTGGTCACGATGATTGGCAGCCGGGGCTTCCGTCAGAACAGGATTTTTTTGAGTCGAACGTGTGTGACCTTGACGCTCTATGGGCTTGGAAGAACTTTGGTTGTTTGACGCTCGACCAAGCCGACGAAAAGTACCGGGATCACCCCGAAGCTTACATCGAAGATTTCTATCACATGGGCGGCAGGGCATTCGCGTATTACTTCCCGGTCATCGAGCGAGACCTTCTTGAAGCCCCAGACGAAGACGGCGCATACCACGGGGCGTACTTTCTCGCATGCGCGATCAAAAACCAGTTTGGCGCGGAGCGATTTCGCCATGTACTGCATCTTGCGCCCCGCGTGCTCGCCGTGTCGCATTTCGTGCGGAAAAACATTCGCCGATATGGATATGGCGATGACGATATAAGGCAGATTGACGAGGCGTGGCGAGAACTTGAAGAGCGAGTGCAGACAGTCGTGAAGAGTCAAGGCGGAGGGGCTGGCGGAGATACGCCCATCACGCCGGTGTAGCGGTTTGCAATCCCGTAGGGCGGGTAGAGCCGTACCCGGCGAAACCCGCCGGAGTCGACGGAAACGTCCCGTCCGCGCCAATGCATTTGAATCCGGAGCGCCTCCGCGAGACCGCGGCGGGTTTCGCGATTACGCTCTACCCGCCCTACGGTGCTATGGACAGAGGGTACGGGCCAATATCACGTGATGATTGGAATTGCAGATGGAGCCGGGTGCAGGGGAAGCTCGATCGCCGAAACTCCCTGCGAAATGGGATTTTTATCGCAGTCCATTGGATCTTGATGGGCACTGGGCGTGGAAGAATTTCGGTGGCTTGACGCTGGATCAAGCCGAAGCAAAGTTCCGCGAAAACCCGCAAGTCTACCAGGAAGATTTCATGTTCATGGGGGCGAAGGCGTTTGCGTATTACTTCCCGGTCATCGAGAAGTTTCTTCTTGGTGCCACGGAAGAGGTTGAAGGTGACCTGCCCCCGTTTTATGGTCCACCCGATATGAGAGTCGGCGTCGCCGCGTACGCCGCCGGGGTCTGGTACCCCAGCGATGAATGCGGCCGGCGGTGGTTGTACTCCAGCCGCCATTGCGTCGCCAGCACCTGCGCCTGCCTGACGCTCGTGAACACCTCCGCGTTGAAGAACTCGTCCCTCACTCGGCTGTGGAAGCTCTCCGCGTAGCCGTTCTCCCACGGCGAGGCCGGCTCGATGTACAGCGTCTCGACCTTCGCACGCTCCAGCCAGTTCCGGATCGCCCTGGCGATGAACTCCGGGCCGTTGTCGCAGCGGATGTGCCTGGGCAGCCCGCGGACGCGGAACAGCTCAATCAGCACGTCGATCACCTGCCCGCTCTTGAGCCCCCGGCCCACCTCCAGGGCCAGGCACTCCCGCCCCCGGGGGTGAACTCGTCCACGATCGACAGGCACTTCAAGGCCCTGCCGTCCTCCGTGCGGTCGAAGATGAAGTCCCAGCACCACACGTGGTCCTTGTGCTCCGCCCGCCGCCGCGTGATCCCGTTGGCGCTGTTGCCCAGCCGTCGCTTCTTGTGCCGTTTTTGCGGCACTTTCAGCCCCTCGTCCCGCCACAGCCGGTGAACGCGCTTGCGGTTGACGCTCCAGCCCTCGGCCTTGAGCAACGCCCCGATCCGCCGGTACCCGTAGCGCGGATGGGCTCGCACCAGCTCCAGCATCCGCGCCACCAGCCGGCCCTCCTGCGCGTCCGCGGACGCCGCCTGGTAACGCTGGCTCGACCGTCCCTGGCCGATCACTCGGCACGCCCGACGCTCCGAGACGCCCACCTGCCCACGCACCCGCGCGATCAGCGAACGCCTCTGCGCCGGGCTCAGCCTTTTCCCAGGTCGTCCACCGCCTCCTTCAGGATCTGCTTGTCCAGCGTCAGCTCCGCCACCGCCCGCTTGAGCCGAAGGTTCTCCTCCTCCAGCTCCTTGAGCCGCTTGATCTCCGGTCCCTTCATCCCCCCGTACTGGTTCCGCCAGCGGTGCAGCGTCTGCTCAGACACCCCCAGTTGCTGGCAGACCTGCCCCACGTTCGCCCCGCCCGCCAACGCAGCCTCCGCCTCCCGCAACTTCGCGAT
>JAPLMQ010000217.1 GCA_026386955.1 Planctomycetota bacterium | reverse complement strand
CACGGCCTCGCTCGCGGTGACGCAGAAGCTCGCCGCTAAGGAGACACGCACGTTCACCTTCGTGCTCGCGTGGCATTTCCCCAACCGCCGGAGCTGGACGTTGCAGGTGCCGCCGGCCCCCGCGGCCGACGGACCAGCCGCCGGGATGACCCCCTTCGCCCAGTACCTGCAGCTCAGCCCGTTCCTCCCGCTTCAAGGGACGGTCGCAGACCTGGACCTGCCGGCGGACTTGTCGGCCCTGGGCCTCAAGACGCGGATGCTCTCGTCGTCGCAGGTCGCGGGCTTCTGCGAGATCCACAAGGAGATCATCGCCCGCCCGTCGGACGCCCACGAGGCGCTCCTGCTCGTCAGCCGGATCCACTGCCCGCAGGCGATGCGCGTCGACCTGCTGCTGGGGTACGACGGCCCGGTGAAGGTCTGGGCCGACGGGAGGGAGGTCTTCGTCGACCTCGCAGGGACGAACCCGGCCGAGAAGGATGACGCGCGCATCCCGCTCGAGTTGGGGGAGGGGGAGCACCAGATCGCGATCGCGCTCGACACGAACAAGGGTAACGCCTGGGGCGTCTACGTCCGCTACCAGCGTACGGACCTGCCGCGCAAGGCGACGGCCAAGTTTGTGCCGCTGCCCGCGCTGCTCGACGGCCTGCCGAACCAGGCCGCCGCCCCCGCGCAGGCCTGCTGCGAGGGCGGCTCCTGCGGGCCCACGGGCGACCCGGACTGGGTCGGCAATTATTACTGCACGCGGTTTCGCGACGCCTGGGATGCGGCCGAGCGGACCGGGCAGCACCTCGAAAAGCTCGAGGCCAAGACCGTCGAGTTCGTCGGCGCGGTCTGCGACAGCGATCTGCCCGAAGTGGTCAAGGAGGCGGCGCTGTTCAACGTCAGCACGCTGCGCACAACGACTTGTTTCCGCACCGCCGACGGCTATTTCTTCGGGTGGGAAGGCTGCGGCGACCGCGGCGGCTGCTGCCACGGCTCCTGCACGCACGTCTGGAACTACGAGCAGGCGACGCCTTACCTCTTCGGCGGCCTGTCGCGGCTGGCCCGCGAGGCCGAGTTCCTTCACGCCACCGCCGAGAACGGGCTGATGAGCTTCCGCATCAACCTGCCGCTCACGCGGGCGCTGGACTGGAAGCTCGCCGCCGCCGACGGGCAGATGGGCACGATCATGCGGCTCTACCGCGACTGGCGCCTCTCGGGCGACCCGGCCATGCTCAAGCAGCTCTGGCCCAAGGCGAAGAAGGCGATGGAGTTCTGCTGGATCCCCGGCGGGTGGGACGCCGACCAAGATGGCGTGATGGAGGGCTGCCAGCACAACACGATGGACGTGGAGTACTACGGCCCCAACGGGCAGATGGGCATCTGGTACCTGGGCGCGCTGCGGGCCGAGGAGGAGATGGCCAAGGCGATGGGCGACACTGAGTTCGCCGCGCGCTGCCGCGGCCTCTTCGAACGCGGGCGGGCCTGGATCGACACGCATCTCTTCAACGGCCAGTTCTACGAGCACGAGATCCGCCCGCCCAAGAGCGCCGCCGACATCGCCCCCGGGCTCAAGCACGGCTCGATGGGCTCGGCCAACCTGCAGGATCCGGACCTGCAGCTCGGCGCCGCCTGCCTCGTCGACCAGCTCGTCGGGCAATTCCTCGCCCACGTCTGCGACCTGGGCCACTTGGTCGAGCCCAAGAACGTCAACAAGACGCTCGCGAGCCTGATGAAATACAACTTCAAGACCGACATGCGCGGCCACTTCAACCACCTGCGCACCTTCGCCCTGGGCAACGAGTCGGCCATGCTGATGGCGACCTATCCGCTGGGCCGCCGGCCCCGCCGCCCGTTCCCGTACTTCAACGAGGTGATGACCGGCTTCGAGTACGCCGCGGGCGTGCACATGCTCTACGAGGGGCTTGAGAAGGACGGGCTGAAGGTGATCAAGGCGATCCGCGACCGCTACGACGGCCGGCGCCGCTCGCCCTTCGACGAGGCCGAGTGCGGGCACCACTACGCCCGCGCGATGGCGAGCTGGGCGGGCATCCTGGCACTGACCGGGTTCGACTACTCGGCGGTCACGAAGACGATGCGCTTCGCCGCGCCGGCCAAGTCGGCGAGATGGTTCTGGTCGACCGGCTACGCCTGGGGCGTGGTGGAGATCAACCGCGCGGGCCCGGCGGCGAAGGTCGCCCTCCGCGTGCTCTTCGGCAGCGTCGCCCTCGAGAAGCTTGAGCTCCGCGGCCTGGGCGAGGCGACGCTCCCCGTGGGCAAGACGCTGATCGCGGGCGACAGCGTCGCCTTCAGCATCGGTCAGCCCAAGGCGGCTCCCGCGCCGAAGCCGGCGAAGAAGAAGGCCGCGGCCAAGCCACAGAAGAAGCCCGCATCGCGCCGCAAGACCGCGGCGCGCCGGTGACGCCCCGGAATGTCGATCGGCTCTCCGTGATGCGACTCGCCCGCCCGGCCCTCGCGACGCTCGCCGCGCTCCTCGTGGGATGCACCGGCACGCCCACGGGCACCGTTCCGCCCCCCTCCCGTGCGAAAGGCCCTTCCATGGCCGCGACGCCGACCGACCGTTCCCTCCCCGGCGAGCACCCCCGGCTCTTCTTCACCCCGCGCGAGCAGGCTCGCCTCCGCGCCCTGCGCGACGTCGGCGGCCACAAACGGATCTGGGCCAACATCAAGGCCTCCGCCGACTGGTGCCTCACGCTGGGCGTGCGCGAAAAATGGATCGCCCCGATCACGCCCGACCCGATCTACGAGAATCTCTACGAGCGCTTCTACGGCATGATGCGCGACATGGCCGTCGCGGAGCACCTCGCCTTCGCCTACGCGCTGGCCCCCGACGGGCCGGACCGCGACCGTTATTTCGACGGGGCCAAACGCTGGGCGTTGGCGCTGGCCCGCGTCTGGATCCGCGAGGCCGACGGGGCCGCCGACGCGAGCAAGGCCTACGCCGCGACGCGCGTGCTCAAGGGCATGGCCATCGCCTACGACCTGACCTACGACCGCCTCACCGAGCCCGAGCGGAAGGAGCTCCGCGAGGCGCTGGTCACCGTCGGGCGGAAATACTTTGACTTCTTCAAGGATCCCAACACCCATTTCGGCGGCGAGTACGAGCCGCACCATGGCAGCGTCGAGGCGGCCTCGATGGGCCTCGTCGCGCTCGCGCTGGCCCACGACGCGCCCGAGGCCGACGCGTGGGTCGACTTCTTCGTCGAGCGGCACGTCAACTGGCTATTCCCCCACGCCCTCACGCCCAGCGGAACGCACAACCAGACGAGCAACTTCTGGATCTCGATCATGCAGTACCGCATGGCCTTCATGGACGCGATGCGGCGCGTGCGCGGGCGCGACCTGTTCAGCGAATTCGAGAAGCAGATGCCGCTCACCACGCCCATGGCCTGCGCGGTCTGGAGCGACTCCGCCCCCGTGGAGGGCGGCTTCGCCCAGACCAACCAGACCTGGCTCGTCGGCCCCAGCTACGGGCAGATCGACTACGCCGCGCCGGCGCTGGTCGGCCTCGCCCGCGAGTACCGCCGGGGCGACCTGCAGCACCTCGCGGAGTGGGATCCCTCGCTCGGCGGCGTGCAGCGCTCGCGCTACATCTGCCGCGGCGAGCAGATGCTCTTCGGCTGGGGCGGATACGCCTACGCCTGGTACGACGAGTCGGTCGCCCCGCAGGCAACCCCCGGCGACGGCGGCCGGCTGTCGTGGCTCTTCGAGGACCCCAATCCCGAGCCCGTGATCTACATGAACGAGGCCTACGCACGGGCCTCGCTCGAGCCGCGGACGCTCGCGGCCGCGGTCCGGCGCGGAGCGATGGTCATCCACGCCGGCGGCCGCGCGGTGCTCAACGACTTCACGCCCAATTGGCCGCCCCTGGCGCCGGTCAAGGATTTGGCGATCGCCGACGACGGGGCGGTCGCGGTGATCTCCTGCACCGGCGTCGCGGAGTCTGGCTTCACCGAGCTGAAGCTCGCGCTGCGCCGGCCGTCGACCCTGCTCATCGAACGCGCGAGCGGCCAACCCTGGCGGTGGTGGAGCTTCCCCGGCGCCCGCGTCGAGGGGCAGACGCTGCGCTGGCCCGACGGGACGACCCTGCGGGTCGTGCACGGACAGATCGCCTCGCACGAGCCCAAGGGCTACACCGAGGACAAGGTCACCGGCATGGGCAAGCTGCCGCTGGTCGACCCGCTGCCCACGACGTATCCGGTGACGACCGTGGCGCCGAGCGAGGGACGCGTGGTCGTGGAGGTTCGCGTTCCGTAGGGCGCGGAGTCCCAGGCACCGCAGTGCCTGGGCATTGGGGGATCTTGCCCAAACTTGGAGCGTCACGCGCCGAGCGCGTCGTGCAGGTCGAGCATCGACGCGAGCAGGCCCGAGCGCTGCGGGAAGGCCCACCACGCGACGCCCAAATCGTTCTTGCCCTGCGCCTCGGGGCGGGCGAGGAACTCGATCTCGCGCGTGGCGACGCGCTTCGCGGCGCTGAGCCACTCGCGCTTGCCCGTGAGGCGGAAGAGGGCCAGCAGCGCGTCGATGTTCGACTTGGCGGCGGCGTAGCTCCAGCGGCCGTCCTCGAGGATCGGGCCATGGACCAGCGCCTCGCGCTGGTAGATGAACTCGCGGGCCCACACGACCAGGCGGTTGGTCAGCTCCACATCGCCCGTGCGCAGCGCCACCTTCGCGAGCATCGACTCGACGTCCGCGCCGCGGAAGAAGGCCCACGGCGCGGGGTCGAGGTAGAAGCCCACGCCCGGGCAGACGGCGACCTCGCCCAGCGTCGGGTCGCGCCCCACCCAATGCTCCTTCTGGGCCTGGGAGAAGAAGGTGTAGATGATCGTGTCGCTGGCCGGCGCGGCGTCGGCGACGTTCATCCAGTTGTAGAAGAACTTGAGGTTCATGTCGTAGGCATACTTGGCGATGCCGCGGGCGAGGGCGAGGGCCATCTTGCGGAGCGTGTCGGCGGTGGCCGCGCCGCCCGGCCGGGCCGCGAGGAAGTCCGCCGCCTCGAGCCACGCCTCGGCGACGACCAGGTCGCGGTGATGGCAATAGGTCTGCACGGTCTGCGTCTTGTCCTCCGGCATCTTGGCCCCGAGGAAATGCGGCACCAACCCGGTGCGCGGGCTCTGCAACGCCGCCCACTTGTCGGTCATCTTCGTCGCCCAGGCGAGCAGTTGGGCGTCGCCGGTCTTGGCGTAGACGAAGGCCCACTGGCGGACCATCCACGCGGCCGAGCTGGCGAAGCCGACGTGCCAGGGGTCGAAGGCGAGCTGGTGCTTCGGCTCGGCGTCGTCCCAGCCGTAGTGGCAGTAGCGGTTGAAGTCGAAGGTGTCTGGGTTGGTGATCAGGCCGTGATAGGCCGAGCGGGCGGCCCGGACCATCTTGTCGGGGGCGACGCGCCAGAGGCGGTCGAGGAGCATGTCGCCCTTGAACTTGAACCGGGGCGGGCCCCCGCCGGCGGCCTCGCCCGGGCCGAGGAGGCGCACGTCGATGTCGCACTCGGTGGAGACGTAGGGCAGGCCCGACATCGGGTCGAAGCCGTAGACGCCCAGGAGGCCGTCGATGTGGGCCGCGAGCTCGGCGTAGACGGGCTTGCCGCCAGCCCGCGAAACCCGCTCAAGCACCTCGATCATCGCGATGTCGAGCCGGGTCGCCTTGTCGGGCAGGACGGTCTCGACGTGGATGCGCTCCATCGTCCCGTCGGGCAGGATCCCGCCCGCGGAAACGTAGCGCTTCACGACCGGGCGGCTGACGGTGGGGATGAAGGGGTTGTTCCAGTTCCCGCCCCAGCGGAGGCATTGCCCGCCGTTGCGGTCGAGCAGGCGGTCGAGGGTGCCGGTCACGAAATCGAGGATGGGCGTCGCGTGGGACATGGGATCTCCGTCGCCGCAAGGGAGTGGGCGGGCGGGGAAATCTTACTGTCCGAACGCCGCCGCGGCCTCGCTCACGCCGAGGCGAGCTTCACGAGCCGGCGATGCGACGCCTTCCGGAGCTTGGCGACCAAGTCCTCGGCTTGGTCCGCGTCCGACGCGTAGCCGCTGTCCGCATGGTGCTCGACGGGCTTGAGCGTCCAGCCGGAGGCCGGGACGGGCCAGGCGGGAGGCCGGGACTCCGAGGCGGCCGAGGTGGTCGGCGCGGCCTGCACGACCAAGGCCGAGGTCGCGGCGCGGAAGAGGCCCATCGCCGAGGCGGGCAGCGCCGGCTCGCCCGCGGGAAGGCTCTTGCCCTGCTGGTTGCGGGCGAGGATCGTGTCCTGCACGTTGATGCCGCCGTCGCCGTTGATGTCGCCGAAGAGCGAGTAATGGGTCGGGTTGGCGACCGAGCTGCCCTGGCGATTGCGGACCTGCACGACGTCGACGATGTTGATGCCGCCGTTCTGGTTGGTGTCGCCCGGAGCGACGTTGAAGCGGAAGGTGAAGGCTCCGCCGGGGAGGCCGTCGCCCGAGGGGAAGACGCTCGTGGGGGACGCTTGGCCGATCGAGGTGGGGTTGGTCCACTCGCCGTCGAGGGCGGCGTTGTCGCCGTCGACGACGCTGTCGGCGAGGCTCAGGAGCAGCTTGTCGATGCCGATGGGCGCGCCGAGGGTCCAGGTCGCGACATAGGCCCCGTCGCCGTCGAGCCCAGCCGAGAAATCGATGAAGCTGTAGGCGGGCGTGTTGACGCCGCGGAGGACCAAGTCGCCCTGGTGGACAGTCACCGCGTCGCTGAAGCGGAGCGTGAGATGGTCGATGTTGCTCCAGGGGAGCGGCGCGAGCTGCGCGCCGTCGCCGACGGGGACCGCGTAGCCGTGGGAATTGCCCAAGCCCTGGCTGCCGATTTCGGCGAGGAACGGATTCGTCCAGTTCGAGCCCCTAAGGTAGACCGCCGCGAGGAACGGCGGCGGGCCCGAGACGTGGATCGAGGCGGCCGACGTCGCGGTGCTGAAGGCGGTGGTGTCGCCGTTGGGTGAGGTGTCGGCGAGGCCGCCGACGGAGCCGGAGGTCTGGTCCCACGCGCGGTAGGTCAGGCCGTCGACGACATCGGTGAAGTGGGTCACCGACGGGACGAAGCGCACGAGGGCGTCGCCGGGCAGGAGCAGGGCCGAGGCGTCGCCGACGCCGGCGATGGCCGCCCAGTTCGCGCCGCCGTCGAGGGAGGACTCCCACTGGCCCTGGCTGTTGTCCACGCCGGTGACGGCGATGCCCGAGAGCGCGCCGGCGTCGATGTCGACGACGTGGGTGTTGAGCAGGTCGCTGACGAGCGTGCCGGCGCTGTTGGGGTTGTTGTACGCGACGGTGGGCAGCGACGTGGGCGCGCCATCGAGCACCGGCGCGTCGTTGACGGGGTTGACGTTGATGGTGAAGGTGCGCGGAGCGGAGGTGTCGACCCGTCCATGGGCTGTCCCATCCGTGTCCTTGGTCGGATCATCGAAGTCCTGGGCGGTGACCGTCACATGCACCGTGCCGGAGACGTTGGGGTTGACCTCGAAGGTCAGCTCGCCCGTGGGGCTGATGGAGGGGGCCGTGGCGAAGAAGCCCGAGACGCTGTCGTCGGTAACGTGGTAGGCCGCGGTCGTGTTCGCGAGGGGTCCGACGGTCGGAGCGGAGGGCAGCGGCGCCGGCGGATTGTGGGTCGCGGGCTGGACGGCGGCGCCGAGCTTCCGCACCTTGCCGTCGGCCTTGGTGGTGATGTAGATCTCGCCGTCGCCGCCCAGGCCGAAGCGGAGGTCCGCGCGGCCGGTGGGGCCGACGCCGATGATCTCCTGCAGCGTGTGGGGCGCTCCGTTGGAGACCAGCGTGACCTGCTGGATGTTGGCCTGCGCGCCGTCCACCATGTCGTTGACGTCGACGTAGAACAGCTTGCCGTTGTTGAGGTCGCCGAAGACGTACTTGCCCGTGAGGTAAGGGATGGCCGAGCCGCGGTAGACGAAGCCCCCGACGATGGCGATGCCCCTCTCGGAGCGGTCGTAGGTCGCGACGGGGTCGGTGAAGGCGAAGGAATCGTCGTTTGCGGGGCGGTAGAAGGTGACGCCCTGCCCGCCGGCGACGCCGGCGCTGGTCACGAACATCCCCTCGCGCTTGCCCCAGCCGTAGTTGGCGCCCGCGACGCCCAGGTTGACCTCCTCGGCGCTCTTCTGGCCGAGGTCGGCGATGTACATCTTGCCCGTGTTGGGGTCCCAAGAGAACCGCTGGGGGTTGCGCAAGCCCAAGGCCCAGACCTCGTCGAGCGTCGCGAGACTTGCGGCGTCGCTTCCGATGAACGGGTTGGGGTCCACGGCGCCATTGGGGATGCCGTACTGGTGATTGGCGCTGTTGGCGCCCAGCGGGTCGATGCGCAGGATCTTCCCGTAGGGAATCGCGGGGTTCTGGGCGTCGCCGAACTCATCGGGCTTCGCGGGAGCGTCGTTGGCGGTGTTGCCGCCGTCGCCCACGCCGATGTAGAGCAGGCCGATGTCGGCCGCCCCCGGCGTGGGGTTGAAGGCGATCTGGTTCATGTTGTGGTCGACGCGCGGCTGGTCGAGGCGGAGGATCTCGCGCCGCGAGAGCGGGTCGACCTGGTCGAGGTTCGCGCCCGTCAGCTCCCACTCGGTCAGGACGTCCTGGTGCGGATCCCGCGCGGGGATCGGCCAGGGGTTGCCGAAGTCGGCCGGCGCGGAGCCGGCGAACTCGGTGTGGACGGTGTAGATCTTGTGGTAGCCCAGCGACGAGGAGTCGTTGAAGTAGGGGCTGAAGGCGAAGGTAGAGAAGCCGCGCTCGGAGTTGATCGGGCCGCGGACGCCCGGCAGGCTGGCGACGTCGTCGAAGGCGGCGCCGACGAAGGCGGGATCCTTGAGGTCGAGCACCAGCGCCGGCGTGGGGTTGCCGGCGGTGACGACCCAGAGCTTGCCGCGCATGTCGTTGACGAAGAGCCGAGTGGGGTCGCCGGGGGCCGAGAAGGAATAGTTGAGCCGGGCGGGCAGCGACTCATTCGAGACGGGGTCGACGCTGTTGGGGATCTGCGCCACATCGGTGACCGAGACCGAGAGGCCCGACTGGTTGATCAGCGCGGGATAGCCGTCGCCCATCGAGCCCGCGCCGCTCGTCCCGGGCAGCGTGGGGATCTGCGGGTTCTCCGACCCGGGCGTGAAGTTGGCGATGAAGTTGGTGAGGTCCTGCAGGCCTGCGTCCTCGTCGACGTTGATCACCGTGGACGAGAGGCCGAATTCCGGCGCGACGCCCACGGGCGTGACGATCACGCCCGCGGACTTGCTTTCGGCGCTGAAGGGCGTCGCGCCGCCGTTGAGCGAGGCGTCGGCGTTTGTCGTGCCCTCGGGAAGCAAGTCGGAGGCGTCCCACGCGCGGAAGGTCAGGCCCACGCCGACCGTGCCGTTGTAGTTCTTCGCGGGGATGAAGCGGACGCGCGTGTCGACGTCGGCGGAGAGCAGCGTGGCGTGGGTGTCGGAGATCTGGGCCGTGTCGAAGGAGGCCCAGTTGCCGCCGGTGGTGGCGAACTGCCATGAGCCGTGGGTCGTGTCCAAGCTGGTCACGGCGATGCCCGTCGCGGGGCCACCCGGGTCGGTGATGAGCCCCTCGACCAGCGCGGCGACGCGCGTGCCGGGGTTGTCGAGGCTGTTCTCATCCACGGCGTTGAGGTGGTTCGAGCCCACCAGCACCGGGGCCGCGAGCATCATGCGGGGCTCGAGCGGCTCGACCAGCGGCGCGAGCGGCCCGCGGCGGGCGCGGGCGGCGGCCACGATCAAGGCGTGTACACCCGGCTCGCGGCGAGCAGGCGTGTTCGAATCCAACCCCAAACGCTGGCGAAGGAGCGTGAGCATGGAAATCCCCTTTGACATGTGGTTTGCCCCGATGTGTGGCCGACAACGTGGTGGGCCTGAATGTCCCCTGACCGAAAGCGCCGAAGCGAAAGTCGCTGAAAGCAAAAGTGAAGATGGGCAGATTGCGCGGCGGGACCAAAAAAAGCCCCGGCGTTTGATTGGCCGGGGCTGGAAAGCGATCGGATGGAGGGAAAGCGACGGTGGCGAGCCTCAGGCGGCGAAGCGGCGGCGACGGCCCATGCCGGCGAAGACCATCAGCCCCAGCACGCCCGCGAAGGTCGCGGGCTCGGGTACCGCGGCGACGCCCGCGAGGGACACGTTCGGGTCGCCCATGAGATCCCAGCCGAAGCCGGCGTTGGCGATGCCCTTGTCGCGAAGGCGACCAAGGCCGAGAAGCCCTGGTAGTGGTTCTTGAGGGCCTGGATGTCGCCGAAGAGCGGGTCGCCCGTACCGACGTCGGCGGAGGCGATCTCATAGCCGGGCTTGCCCTTGAGGTGGCCGATGAGGGCGGCGATGTCGGCCGTGGCCCCGTCGAGCCAGAGCATGACCAGGGTCTTGCCTTCGGTGCCGACATGGTTCAGGCCGACTTCTCCGTGCTGCACGGCGGGGACGAGGTCGAGCTTGTTGGAGAGATACTTCCCGTTGCCGCCGGTGATGCCGACCACGCCCACGGGGCTGACGGGCGGGGTGGGGAGCAGGCCGATGCTGCTGGCGAGCGGCGGGGCCGGCATGGTCAGGTCGATGGCGCCGTTGACCGCGGCGAACGGGACCATGTTGGCGTTGACGTCGGTCAGCAGCGTGCCGGCGAACTGGTCCATGTCGATGGTGATGTTGTAGTGGCCGGGGGTCGCGCCGGCGAGCACCTGGAAGGGCACGCGGAAGAGGCCCGCGCCGGCGGTGATCGCCGCGGAGGAACCGGCGCCGTTGGTGAAGGCGGTGGCGGACGCGCGTGAGGCGCTGTTGTCGCCGCCGAAGTCAGGCGTGAAGTTCGAGGCGATCAGCGGGCCATGGGGGGAGGCGGGAATGACGGTGGGCGCGAGCAGCACGATCGAACCCGCGGCCGAGGCGTCGAGGTTGACCGCCGCCTGGAAGCCCGAGAGGCTCATCGCGGGCGACCCGGGAGCCAGATCGACGAAGACGTCGAAAAATGACGTGACGGGCAGCGGAACCGTCAAGTCGATCGACTTGTTCTCAACGATCACTTGGACCGACGGCGTCTGGGCGTGCGCGGCCTGGGCCGTCAACATCGCCAGCAGAACCGCGAGCATCAACTTCATCCCACGTACGCTTCGCATGCCTCGTCTCCCATCTCGTGTTGGGCTGTTCCCTGGAACAGCTCACCGAATCAAGCTCCCCGTCGCTCCGCTTCTCCCGTCCACTCCACCGAGGTGTCGACGGCCCTGCCCCGAAAATACCGCGTGGGGCATTGACCGGGAATCGGCCTCGCCCACGAAGAATCGAACATGCCTAGATTGGCTTGTCCCTCTCCTCTTCCATCCCGCCGGAAACCGAACTCCCCTGCCCTCGGCCGCACAAGCCTCCCAAACGCTCCAAAATGACGCGAAGGAAAGCGACCGATAACGTCCTAGGATGACGATCAGGGTCGGCCATGTCAAGGCCACAAGCCGTTCCAATCGTATGATTTGCGTGAGGTTTGTGGCCTCCCCATTCGTCAAAAACCACCCATCTTCACATCACGCGCCACATCCTAAGCCACAATCCAAGGTGCCGATCTCCCTCAACTCCGTACGGAGCCCCCTGAAACATCAGCCGGTGTCGCCCTTGCGGCGTCCTCCGAGATCACCGGAACCGCCGGGGGCACCGCGGGCTCCGCGACGACCACCAACGAGCGGAGAGCCTTGCGCCGCTTGAGCAGATGTGCGAGGCCATCCTCATCGGCGTCGTCAGACGAATCGCCCAGTCCGGTGGGGCGCAGCGTCCAGTTCGAGGCGAATGGCATCGGCGGAGCGACCGCCTGAAGCAGGGTCGATTCCGCCTCGACGCTTGCCGGGGCCGAATCGACCACCGGCTGCGCCGCGGCCGCCTGCACGAAGAGCGCCAAGGCCTCCGAAGGCGGCGTCGGGCTCCCCGAGGGAAGCGACCAGCCCTGCTGGTTCCGCGCGATGACCACGTCCTGCACGTTGATCCCGCCGTTGCCGTTGATGTCGCCGTAGATCGAGTAGGTTCCTGGCGTGGCGGTCGTGCTGCCCACCACGTTGCGGACCAGGACCACATCCTGCAGGTTCGTCCCGCCGTTCTGGTTCCGGTCGCCCGGGGCGACGTTGAAGTAGAACTGGAAGACGCCTCCCGCGACGCCGTTGCCCGACGGGTAGATGTCGGCCCCGCCCGAAGGCGTGGATTGACTGGGCGGATTGACCCACTCGCCGTCGAGCTTCGCGCCCTGCGTGTCGGTGACCCGGTCGGAGAGGATCAGCAGCATCTTGTCGCCGGCGATGGGCGCGGAGAGCGTCCAGATCGCCTCGAAGTGCCCGTCGGCGGCGGTGCCGGTGGCGAAGCTCGATGTGGCGTAGGCGGTGGTGTTCACCCCGCGGATCACCAAGTCGCTTGCGACGATGTTCACCGGCTTGGTGAACCGCAGGATGACCTGGTTGATGTTGTTCCACGGCAGCGGCGCGAGCTGCGCCCCCGACCCCGCGGGGATCACGTACCCGTTGTCGCCATGCCCCGCGGCGGCGATCGCGCCCATGAACGGGCTCGACCAATCGCTCCCGCGCACGAGCACCGACGCGACCTGCGGGAGCGCGATCGAGACGCCGATGGTCCTCTTGCCTCCCGTGACGAACACGGCGCCGTTCCCCGCGACGTCGGTCACCTGCCCCGCCTGGAGGGTGAAGGTGTAGGTGCCGTTGTCGGCGGCGTCCCACGCGCCGCCCGGGGCGGTGAAGGAGTAGGTCGCGGTGCGGGGCGTGCCGTTGCTGTTGAGGCTCGCTCCCACGAAGGTCGCGAGGACGTTGAAGTTGCTGGGCCCGGTCACGCGCACGTCGGAGCCGTCGAGCGTCGAGGCCCTCACGGCGGTGTTGTCGCTGAATGTGACGGTGAAGGTGTAGGTCGCCCCGCCGGCGACGGCGACGTTCACCGCCTCGAGGACCGCGATGGGGGCGGTGACGTCTGCGGCGGCGACCGCGAAGCCCGCGCGGACGTAGGCGTTGGCGGCGGCGGCGGTGTAGGCGGTGTTCCAGGCCGCGCGGGACTGGTTGCGGGCCGCGGCGATGAAGGCCTCGAGCGTAGCCGCGCCGCCCAGCGATGCGTTGTACGACGCCGCGTCGCGGTTGGGGGAAACATAGCCAGGCGTGTTCGCCGCCCCGAACGCGCCGGAGTAGTTGCCCTGCAGGGTCACGCTTGTGCCCGAGTCGATCACGATCGGGTTGTGCCAGTCGTAGACGATGTTGTTGGCCAGCGTGAGGTCGGAGGTCGGCGCGGAGACCTCCACGCCGTGCCCGAAGGAGAAGGCGCTCTTGTCGTGGGCGACGATGTTGTTGGCGATGATCCCGCCGCGGATGTTGAGCGTCTCGATCCCGAAGGCCCGCGGGAGCATGGCGCCGATGTCGCCCGAGGCCAGGACGACGTTGTTGTAGGCGTAGGCCAACACGCCGTTGGGGCTCGAGACGGGGAAGTCGTCGCCCCCGCCGATGAGGATGCCGATGGGGTCGTCGACCAGGAAATTCTCCGTGACCACCCCGCCGGCCCGGAACTGGATCCCGTGGCTGGAGGCCCGCGTGATGATGTTGCCCGTGATGAGGTTGTTGTCGGAGAAGTTTTCGTTGTCGATGTAGACGTTGTGGTTGAAGACGTTCTTCTCGGCCCCGACGACCGCGGCGTTCCACCCGTTGTGGTCGAAGACGTTCTCCTGGACCGTGATGCCCACGACGTCGGTGACGTAGAGCCCCTCGGCGTGCCCGACGACGCCGTAGGCGTCGGTGATGACCGAGCGGCGGATCCTGAAGTTGTTCATCGCCTCGGCGCCGGTCCCGACGCCCGAGACCACCACGTCGATGTTGAAGAACCGCACGGCGCAGTCCTCGACCAGCAGGTTTGCGCCCGGGGAGATCCAGCGGATGCCGCTGGACACGGTGCTGGGGTTGAAGCCCGCGACGGAGGGATCGCGCGAGCGGGCGTAGAAGTCGATGCCCAGGATCATCACGTCGTGCGTGGGCGTGGCGGAGGCGATGAGGATCCCGTCCTCGCCCGAGGGGGGCTGGACGATCGGGCGGGGCCCGGCGCCGTAGTTGGTGAGCACTGTGGGTTCGTTGGCGTTTTTCCCCGAGGCGGACCAGGCGATCGACTCGTTGAAGACGTCGCCGCGGGCGAGGCGGACCCAGTCGGCGAACCCGTTGCGGACCTTGGTGAGGGCCGTGGCGATGGTCCGCAACGGGGCGGCCGCGGAGAGGCCGACGTTTGCGTCGTTCCCCGTGGAGCTCGAGACGTAGATGATGCGGGAGTCGGCGCTGGCGGTGACGTTGGTCCACCCGTCGAAGCTGGTGACCGTCAGGAAGACGCGGGCCTCGAGGGGTTCGAGGCTGAACCGCGGGGCGGTGGAGGTCCGGCGTTGGGCGAGCCGCGTGCCCCGGCGGGCCGCGCGCGTGAGCGAGCGCAGCATCTTCCGCAGGGGCGCGAGGCGGTTCCATGACGTCGGAGACGTTGCCATAATCGTGCCACACACGCCGGTGGGTCCCGGCCAATGAACGCGCTCCACCGCGCGATGACCTTCAAGCGGTGCATCGCCGCGTTCCGAGCGGAACGAGTCGTCGGCCGTGACGTGGATGCTTTCGTCCCCTCCGGGGGACTGCCTGCCCTGAACACCGGGAGGCGCACAGGAGGCGCTTTCGATCACGACCCGCGCAACCGGGCCGCAATGTCGGGCTTCAATCCTCCGGGAAGCATGATAACTTTACGGACGTGTTTCGCAATGCGGCATTTGCACGCGATGGCCGATTGGCAAGACGTCCGCAATCACTCACGCAACATGGACGGATTCAAGTCGAATTTCGTGCTTCGCCCCGGAACGCAAGGGGGAGGGGCCCGAGGGGATGCGCGCCGGCGCCGCCGCGCCGCCCGATCACGCAGTTCTGGGGCATGTAGTTCCGCCTTTAGGCGGTCTTCGGAAAACGGAAGCGCCTCGACCCCGCGACTCCGAGGCTCGTAGTTCCGCGTTTACGCGGTCTTCATTCGAAGGCAAAGACCCGCCTAAAGGCGGAACTCCGAACCCCAGACCGCTCGCGCGTCGCGTTCCGGGGGCGCGAAAATTTTCCGTCCGAATTCGAAAAAAAACTTAGTACCCATTTCCAAAACGGGTTGGAACGCCCACCCCTTCGGAAACGCTCAGAACGAGCCTCCGCGAGGCCAGGTTAACCTGCGGGCGGCCCGAGGCGGCACGAGAGCGGGACATTTTGTCGCCCCGTTTCGCTCAAAGAGCACCGTCGACCCCGTCCGGCCGGAACGGTCCCGAACCGCCAAAACAGCACCAAAAGACGCAATGCATGAAGCTGCCACCGCTTACAGAATTTCGCCCCAAAACCGCTCCCAAGCCCGCACGCCCAAGACGCGCGAACAGCGGCGCATCAACCCTCGAATCGATCTCGAAGACGCATCGGAGCGGTGTCGACGCGTAACCCGACCGGAACCGCAGCGAATCAGGAGCGACACCATTTAGAGCATTTTCGGCCCCCGATTTCCCGCGCCAGACATAGGTACCAGTGTCCGGAAAAATCCGGACAGCGCGCCAAAACCCCGAATTCAAAATAAGGAGTTGCGCGCTCTTGTCCGGATTCCGCCGGACACTTGTGCGGGTCTTACGGGGGGCGAGGTTTTTTTCCCTGACCACCCGCGGCATGCCAGACCGCGGATGAACTCTGATGCGGGTCAAGGTTGAACCCCGCGTTCGACGCCCTTGCCCCAACCCTCACTCCGCCCCGGAACGCCCCCGGAACGTGCGGGAAGCGGGGGCTGGAAGGGATGCTCGCCACGGCGCTCGCACGAATTTCCAGGTGAGTCCGTATCACGCGTTCCAGGTCCGTCCAATGGTTCGGCACGCCGCCGAAACTGGACAGCATGCGCCGCGCCGATCCATAATCCGAACCCCGCCGGACGATTTCGCGTATGGTTAGTCGTCCGTGAAGCCGTGAGAATGGGCGGTCCGGGTGATCCGGGCGGTTCATCGGGAAAGGTTCCGGGATTCCAGGTTTCGGGGCACCGAACATTCTGGGGAGCCGGGCTGCTGATCCCCGGTGATTGCGCGACGCTCACCGCGCACTCGGCCGTCCGACCGCCGTTCGAGACGGCCGTTCCAACCCGTTGCTTGGTCTCCCCCGCCGCGGGCCGCGGCCTCCGCAGGCCCGGCTTCGCGCCCCCGCCACCCGGCCCGGAACACGACCGTCAAGACGATCCACTCCGAAGTCTCCCCCTGAGGTCCACGCTGATGATCGAAGTGCAGAACCTGGTCAAGGACTACGGGCCGCGACGCGCCGTCGACGGCATCAACCTGAGCATCCCCGCGGGCAAGATCGTCGGCTTCCTGGGGCCCAACGGCGCGGGCAAGACCACCACGCTCCGCATGCTCACCGGCTACCTCCCCCCCACCTCCGGGCGGGCCAGCATCGCCGGACACGACGTCATCACCGACTCCGCCGCCGCCCGCGCGAAGATCGGCTATCAGCCGGAGAACACGCCCCTCTACCCCGAGATGCGCGTCGAGGAATACCTCCACTACCGAGGCAAGCTCTTCGGGATGGACCGGGCCAGCCGCAGGTCCCGCATCGACCTCGTCGTCGACCGCTGCGGGCTCACGCTGGTCCGCCGCCGGCTCATCGGCTACCTCTCCAAGGGCAACCGCCAGCGCGTCGGGCTCGCCCAGGCGCTCCTGCACGACCCTCCGGTGCTCATCCTCGACGAGCCCACCGCCGGGCTCGACCCCAACCAGATCATCGAGGTGCGCAAGCTCCTGGCCGACCTGCGCGGGAAGCACACCGTGCTCCTCTCGACGCACATCCTCAAGGAGATCGAGCTGGTCGCCGACAGCCTGGTGGTCATCGCCCGCGGGCGCGTCGAGGCCGAGGGGACGCCCGAGGAGCTCCGCCGCAAGGTCGCCAGCGCCGGGCGCGTCGTGCTCGAGGCCAAGGCCGACAAGAACGCGATGGAGCAGGCGATCCGCAAGATCGACGGCGTCGCGGGCGTCGAGGCGTCGATGAACGCCGGATGGTGCCGCGCGATCGTCACGCCCAAGGACGGGCGCGACCTGCGCGACGCCCTGGGCCAGGCGATGTTCTCCGCCGGCTGGCCCCTGCGCGAGCTGTCATACGAGATGGCCTCGCTCGAGCAGTTCTTCGTGCAGATCACCGCCCGCCAGAACCAGGCCCCCGGCGCGTAAGCCCGACTCGCCCGCGCCGACCTCGTCCATCCTCCTCCGCGTTCCCGCCCCGTTTCATCCACCCCCGCGCAACCACCCGCCATGCAAGCCACGCTGACCATCGCCAAACGTGAACTCGCCAGCCTCTTCTTCTCCCCCATCGCCTACGTGGTCATGGGCATCTTCGCCCTGGGCACGACGCTGATCTTCCTCCTGGGCTTCGGCCCGGGCCTGCCCGCCACGCTCCGCGGCACCTACGACGGCGTGGTCTGGCTGATGGTCTTCCTCGTCCCCGCCATCAGCATGAGGCTGATCAGCGAGGAGTTCCGCAGCGGGAGCATCGAACCGCTGATGACCGCGCCGATCTCCGACGCCCAGGTCATCCTCGGCAAATGGCTCGGCGCGATGGGCTTCTTCGTCTCGCTCCTCATCCCCGTCGTCGTCCTCGCCGTCGTCCTCGAATTCTTCGCCTCGCCCGACTACGGTCCGATCTTCACCGGCGCGGTCGGCCTCCTGCTCGTCGGCGGGCTCTACCTCGCCATCGGCACCTTCGCCTCGGCCCTCAACCAGAACCAGATCATCGCCTTCCTCATCACCGTCTTCATCATCTGCTTCTTCACCGTCGCGATGAACTTCCTCCCGCAGGCCTCGTTCGTCTCGCCGGGGATGCGCGACGCGATGTTCTTCCTCAACGTCAACGCCCAGTTCGCGGACTTCAACAAAGGCCTGATCGACACCAGCAAGGCCGTCTACTTCCTGAGCGGGATCGCCTTCTTCCTCTTCCTCGCCGCGAAGGTCCTTGAAAGCCGCCGCTGGCGCTGAGCCTTGCGTCGACGCCTGAGCCGCCCGCGCCCCGCTTCCCCGCTCCGCATCGCCGTCCCCGAAACCGCCTCCCCGCCCGGCCCGGAAAAACCAATGTCCAGCCCCAAGAACACAGACTCCCCCGCCGTCAAGTCCGCCGCCGCGAAGACCGCCGCCCCCGCCGGCTCGACCCACGCCGGCCGGCGCGTCGCCTTCGGCTTCAACGTCACCCTGGCGATCGTCGCCGCGCTCATCCTGCTTGTCTTCGTCAACTGGATCAGCTACCGCCGGTTCCTCCGCTACGACCTGACCTCGACGCGGCAATACAGCCTCTCGCCCCAGACGCGCGAGCTGCTCAAGGAGGTCAAGGAGCCCTACCGCGTCGTCACGCTCCTGAGCGGCGCCGCGGGCGACAGCTCCGAGGCCCGCGAGGTCGCGATCCTCCTCTCCCGCGCCCGCGACCTCGCCGACGAGTACGGCCGGTACTGCCCGAACCTCAAGGTCGAGCACATCGACGCCGACCTCAACGCCTCGGGCGTCAAGGCCTTCTACGCCTCGCTGCTCGAGCGCTACAAGGCCAAGCTCGCGCCGCAGGCCGCCGGCGTCGAAGGCGGGCGCAAGGCCCTCGACGCCCTCCGCGCCGACGCCACCGCCCTCAAGACGCCCCTCGCCGACCTGGGCTCCGACGAATCACTCACCGACGACCGGCTCAAGCAGGACCTCCTCTCCGTCGGGCAGTACTTCGCCCGCTTCGACAAGCAGCTCGACGGCGTGATGCAGCAAGTCACCGCGGCGACCGAGGCCGGCCTGCCCGACTACACCGCCGCCCTCGCGGTGATCCGCACCGAGCTGGGCGACCTGAGCGAGAAGGTCTTCGGCGTGGTGATCGACCGCTTCGGCCGCGCCGCCGAGACCTCCGCCACGCCCGACTCCATCAAGCCCAAGTTGAAGTCGCTCGCGTCGCTCATGCGCGAGTCGCGCCGGAACATCGACGTCGCGCTCACCGCGATCAAGGACGTCCTGAGCGTCGAGGACTACGACCGCCTGCGCGAGCAGCTCGCGGGGCGCAACTCGGTGGTGGTGATGAGCCCCGACCGCGAGCGCGTGATCCAGCTTGACGAGATGTTCCGCCGCCCCGACCCCGCGCAGACCAAGGCCCTGCAGCAAGCGGGCGAGGAGGCCGAGCTGGCCTTCCAGGGCGAGGAGCGGCTGACCGGGGCCCTGGTGAGCCTGGGGCTCAAGAACCCGCCGCTGGTGGTCTTCATCTTCACCGGACGGCAGCGGGCGCTCGGGCCCAACGGCGAATACGAGATGGTGGCCCAGCGGCTTCGCCGCATCAATTTCGACGTGCAGGAATGGTCGCCGATCCCGCGCCCGAGCATGTACGGGCAGATCGAGCCGCCCGCGCCGCTGCCCGTCGCCAAGCCCGGGCAGAAGGCCGTCTGGATCATCCTCCCGATGGAGCCGCCGAATCCCGTGAACCCGATGGCGAGCGGGGGCGACCAAGTCGTCGCCGCCCTGAAGCAGCGCCTGGCCGCGGGCGACTCGGCGATGATCATGCTCGACCTCGCGCCGGTGGGCTTCACCGGGCAGGCCGACCCGCTCGCGGGCGTCTTCGAGCCCTGGAGCATCAAACCGCAGACCGACCGCGTGCTCCTCCGCGAGATCACCGTCGCCAACCGCCAAACCCGCGTCGCAAGCCTGATGGACGTCGACAACTGGCCGGGCGACCAGCCGGTCACCCGCTCCCTCGCGGGCATGCAGGGCGCGTTCCTGCGCTCCATGCCGCTCGACATCGACACCGCCGCCGCCGCCAGCAAGGGCGTGAAGGTCTGGCCGCTCGTGACCGTCAAGAAGGATGATGTCTGGGCCGAGCGGAACCTGCAGGACCTGGTCAACTCAAAGAAGGATCCCGCGTCGGCCGGCAAGTCCTACACCATCGCCGCCGCCGCCGAGAGCAAGACCAACCGACTCATCGTCGTGGGCGATCCGATCTGGGCGACCGACCAGATCACCTCGCTGGGCCTGCTCGGGCCCGGCACGGCCGAACTGGTTGGCTCGCGCTTCCCGGGCAACGCCGAGCTCTTCGTCAACGGCGTTTTCTGGCTCTCGCACATGGACCAGCTCATCGCCGCCAGCGCCCGCAGCCAGGACATCCGCCGCATCCGCCCGATGACCGCGACGACGCTGCGCAACACCCAGTGGGGCACGCTCGCGGCGATGCCCCTGGCGACCATCATCGCCGGCGTGGGCGTCTGGCTCATCCGCCGCCGGGCCTGACCCCCGCCCCCGGAAGCCCGCGCTCCGCATACGCACGTCTTATCTCGTTCCGTCGACGACCGTTTTTTCCCGGCAACGATTTCAGAGCCTCGCCATGAACTTCAAGACCACCGCCCTGCTCATCGCCCTCGCCGCCGCCGTCGTGGCCTACTTCTATTTCTTCGAGAGCAAGAAGCCCAGCAGCTTCGACCTCGAGAAGGCCCGCCTGGAGAACCTCGCCCAGGAAGGCACGCCCGTCCTCCCCGGCGCGCCCGAGCCCGGGACGATCGACGCCGTCGACGTCGAGATCAAGTCGGCCAAGCTCGAACTCGCCCGCCAAGGGGCCGAGTGGACCCAGACCAAGCCCGTGCGATTCCCGCTCAACCAGTGGTCGGTGCAGGGGCTGGTCGAGCAGGGGCTGGGCCTGCGCTACACGCGGAAGTTCACGCCCGGGCAGAAGGAGACGCCCACCAAGGCCGAGATCGGGCTCGACCCCGCGCTGGCGACCATCACGCTCAAGACGACCGGAGCCAAGCCCTTCAGCGCGACCGTCCGCGTCGGGCAGACCACCGTCGGCGGGCGGGCCTACGTCATGGTCGACGGCCAGCCCGACGTCTTCGTCGTCTCCGACGGGCTTTACAAAGGCCTGCTCACGCAGAAGCCTGAGGAATGGCGCAGCCGCACGCTCCGCAACATCCCCGCCTTCCGCGAGAACCGCGCCGAGCTGATCACCCTCAGCCGGCGGTCGCAGCCCGACATCGAGCTCGCCCGCCGCGACCGCGAGTGGGCCCTGGGCGGGCAGAGCACCGGGCGCGTCGACCCCAAGAGCGTCGAGACCGTCCTCTCCGGGCTCATGACCCTCCACATCGACAAGTTCGTCTCCGACGGCGGCGAGGACCTCGGCCTCTACGGCCTCGACAAGCCCTCGCTCAGCGTCACCCTCCGCAGCACGCTTGCCCCCGTGACTTCCGAGACCGCCCTGCCCGCGTCGCAGCCTTCGACGCAACCCACTACTTCAGCACCAAAGACGCTCACCCAAACCCTCCGCATCGGCTCGCCCGACCCCGGCGGCGCCTTCTACTTCGCCGCCTGGAGCGAGGGCGACGAGAAGCCCCAGGTCGTCTTCACCATCCTCAAGTCCGACCGCGACCGCTTTGACAAGTCCGTCAACGATTTCCGCGACCCGCGGCTGACGCCCCTCGCGATCACCGAGATCAAGGAGCTGACGCTCGAGCGCGGCAGCGAGGTCCTCAAGCTCGAGCGCGACTCCGCAGGCAACTGGTCCTTCGCCGCCCCCGCGCCCGACTTCAAGGCCGACACCGACGCCGTCTCCTCGCTCCTCGACGACACGCTGATGATCACCCGCGCCGACGGCTTCGTCGCCAACGCCAAGCCCACCGGCCAGCCACTCGCCACCGTCCGCCTCGCCGCGGCCGCCCGCCCCGAGCCCGACGTCATCCGCGTCTTCAGCGGCGCGGACGCCCAGGGTGGGAAGGTCGGCTCCGACGAGCACTACCTCGTCCTGCGCAACAACGAGACCACCGGGATGCTCGTTCCCCAGATCCGCCTCGCCAAGCTCTTCCAGCCCGCGGTCACCCTGCGCGACCGCGTGCTCTTCGCCACCTCGCCCTCGGAGCTCACCAAGATCCAGCTCAAGCGAGGCGGGGCCACCGGCGGAAGCGCCGAGGTCGTGCTCGATCGTGCCCCCGCGGCCTCGCAGCCCGCCACCGCCCCGGCG
This sequence comes from Planctomycetota bacterium, assembly GCA_026386955.1. Taxonomy (GTDB): domain Bacteria; phylum Planctomycetota; class Phycisphaerae; order Phycisphaerales; family Phycisphaeraceae; genus JAPLMQ01. The sequence goes on along the minus strand of JAPLMQ010000217.1, from coordinate 4,863 downwards.
AAGGCATCATCCCCTCCGCCGTCCGCGTGGGTCCTGCCCGGCAACCAGAAGGTCGACGCCGCCTCGCTCGATTCCCTGCTCGTCGCGGTCGCCCCCTTCCGCGTGGAGGCTTGGACCACCGAGTCGAAGCCCACCCCCGCCGACGAGAAGTCCGTGATCGAGATCCACCTCACCCAGGCCGACGGCAAGACCTTCGCCGCGAGGCTCTACCCCGAGTCGCGCCTCGGCACGATCGAGGGCGTCAAGGCCTTCTTCCGCGTCAGCGCCACCTCGGCCGAGGCGATCCGCGGCGAGCTGCGCGACCGCACGATCGTCGGCCTGGAGGTCGACGACCTCAAGCACCTGAGCGTCACCGAGCCCAAGTCGGAGGCCGCCCTCGTGGTCGACCGCGACGACTTCGGCGGCTTCAACAACCCCGAGGGCAAGAGCGTCAGCCAGGCCAACGCCGGCGCGATGTTCGACGCCCTCGCCGCCCTCCGCGCCGAGCACTACATCGACGCCCCCGCCCTCGCCCCCGACGCGCCTGCCCGGAGGATGGTCCTGCAGTCCAAGAGCGGCAAGACCGTCAAGCTCGACCTGCCCATCGGCCCGGGCCTCGACCGCACCGTCCACGCGACCCTCCCCGACGGCTCGGCCCGCTGGTTCTCCGTGCCCGAGGACGTCGCGAAGAAGCTGCGCGCGGACCTGCTCGCACCCGCGAAGGACTCGCCGATGCAGATGCCGCAGCCCTGACCAGGAGGCCTCCTCATGCAGATTTCCCTCCAACACAAGCTCGCCCTCGTCACCGGAGGCGGGTCGGGCATCGGCCGCGGCGTCTCCCATGTCCTCGCCAAGGCGGGGGCGACCGTCGTGGTCGTCGACGTCAACGCCGCCGGCGGGCAGGAGACCGTCGACGCGATCGCCAAGGCGGGCGGCAAGGCGATCTTCCTGCGCGGCGACGTCGGCAACGCGGAGTCCATGACCGCGGTGCTCGACCGCGTCGCCGACGAGCCCTTCGCGAAGGACGGCCTCCACCTCCTGGTCAACAACGCGGGGATCGAATACTTCAAGGGCATCCAGGCGATGAGCCTCGCGGAATACGACGAGACGATGCACGTCGACCTCCGCGGGATCTTCGTCTGCACCAAGCTCGCGCTCCCGCTGCTCAAGAAGGCCGGGGCTCCCGGCGCGGCGGCAGCCAAGGGGGGCGCCAATGTGGTGAACATCGCCAGCGTCCACGCCCACGCGACCGTCGCCGACCTCACCGCCTACGCGGCGGCCAAGGGCGGCGTGGTCGCCATGACCCGCAGCCTCTCGCAAGAGCTCGGCCCGCTGGGCATCCGCGTCAACAGCATCAGCCCCGGCTTCGTCGACACGCCCATGGTCCGCCGCTGGCTGGAATCGCAGGCGAATCCCAAGGCCGAGCTCGAGCGCGTCCACAAGCTCCACGCCGTCCCGCGCATCGGCCAGCCCGAGGACATCGGCCACATGGTCGCCTTCCTCGCCAGCGAATACGCCGGGTTCGTCGTCGGGTCGAACATCACCATCGACGGCGGTCTGACCAACCGGCTGCAACACTGAATTCCGCCTTCACCCCGCCGCCTCAAACACCGCGTCGACCACGATCGCCTTCACCGCCGCAACCGAGCGGACCACGATGCAGGTGTGGTCGCGGTACGGGTTCCCGTCGTCCCATGCGTGCAATTCCACGGTGTGGTCGGGCATCCGCTCTTGCGTCACCTGCAGTTCCTCCGACCCCTCGATCCGCAGCGCCACAGGCCCGCCGTCCTCGGCCGCGCCGGGATTGCCCGGGAAGCCCGACCCCCGCACCGTGAACGACTTTCCCGCACCTCCGACCCCACCCTCGATCGTCGCGGGCTGCTTGGTCGCCAAGTGCCAGCGGAAGAGCACGACCTCGGACTTGCCCTCCGCCAGCGCCACGTCGTCGCGCACCGCGAGCCGGTCGGCCGACCACTTCACATCGCGGCGCCAGTGGGCCAGGCCGTCGTACCCGGCCGTCCCGTCGACGCGGATGTCGCCCCCGGCTGCGTCGAGCGAGCGGACGCTGATCGGCGCCACCGCCCCGCCCTTCTGCCACCCCGGCGGAACCTTGGGTTTGCCGTCGACGACCGTGACCTCGCCCGTGCCCAGTTGCAGCGTGTTGTGCCCCGCGCCGGTGCGGAAGTGCCGGACGAAGTCGGGGTGGTGGTAGCAGGGCGTGCCCGCCTCGATGAGGACCGCCTTGCCGCGGAGGATGAGGTTGACGTGCCCGCGGTCGTGGTGATCGTGCTGGTCGGTGGGGTGCCCGCCGCGGACCCAGAGGCCGCTGGCGTCGTCGGCCCAGGAGCTGCGCCAGTTGACGCGCGTCGCCCGCTCGTAGTTGGCGAAGAGCGGCGGTGCGACCTCCGCCTCGGGGTTCGCGGGCATGGCGGAGACGAGCAGCCCGAAGAGATCCTCCGAAGGCCCGTCGAAGAGGTTTGTCAGGGCCCATCGCGCCGAGGCCGAGCCGGTGTATGCCGCGAGGAAGGCCAGGTTGCTGCGCGAGCCGGCGTGGTTTCGCGGCGCCCGCCCGACCCCGAAGGCGTCGAAGGGGTTGATGACGAACCTCGCCGGCTGGTAGTGGTGGACGATCCACGTCCCATGTCGGGCGAGGAACGGGTGCTCGATCGCCCGCCGGTCCCCCGCCGCCGCCATCGACGCCGCCGCGGCGATCATCGACCCGACCGTGAACGACCCGTAGGCGATGCCCTCCTCGAATTCGCCGTGGCTGCCGTGCGAGTCGAGCGACTTGAACAGGTTGCCCACGCCCAGCTCGTACGCCTCGCGGTGCTTGTCGACGCCGACGAACAGGCAGGCCTGCACCAGCCCCTGCGTCGGGAGCACCCACTGGTTCGTCACCGGGTTGTTGTGTCTGACGAACCAAGGCCGCTTCTCTTTCCAGTCCTTGACGATGTCGGCGATCTCCGCCTCGAGCAGCGTGACCATCCGCGCCCGCCAGCCGGCGTCGAAGATCGTCTCGGGCAGAAGCTCGGCCGTCTGCACCAGGGCCCGCACGCAGTTGCCCGTCGCCAGCCAGTTGCCGTCCGTCCCGCAGGCGGGCAGGCGCTGCCCCGGCGCGAGGAGCGACCAGCCCGGCCGCTGCAGGGGCGACCACGTGAGCAGTTCGTCGAGCTGCGACAACAGTCGGTCGAGCAGCGATTGGTCCTTCGACAGCCGCCAACCCGCGGCCAGCAGCAGCATCTCCGAGGCGATGATCCCGCTCGCGGAGCAGTCCGACATCGCCAAGGCGAACGTCTCGCGGATCGCGTCGTCGAGTTTGGCCGACCGCATGTCGAGCCAAGTCCGGTTCTTCCCGACGTCGACGAGGCGGTAGACGCGGCGGATCATCGGCGTGCCGGCGACTTGCTTCGCCGCCGCGACCAGCCGCTCGCGGGCGTCGCGCAGGGCGGGGTCGCCCGCGGCCCGATCGAGCGTTTGTGACCAGGTGGAACCGGAGGAGATCACGGAAGTGTTTGACGATGGAGAGGTTCGCGAGGTCATGCGCGTAGTTTGACCCCGGCGCAAGTCGGAGACAAATTGGAGGCTCCCCCGTTCGTCCGCGCGACTGATGAACGGCAGCGCCCGCCTATTTCAGAAGGCATTCATGACCACTCTCCTTCGATCATTCCTGCCTCTGCTCCTGCTCCTCGCGGCGATCGGGGTGGCCATGAACACCGCGACGTTCGCCGCGCCGGCCTCGCCCGCCCCCGCCCCCGGAAGCGCGCCCGACGCCAAGGCCGAACAAGGCTTCGCCCTCGTCGAGCTCTTCACCTCCGAGGGCTGCTCGAGTTGTCCGTCGGCCGACGCGCTGCTCGCCCGGCTGGCCGGCGACGCTCACAAGTCCGGGCAGAACGTCCACTGCCTCTCCTTCCACGTCGATTACTGGGACCGCCTGGGGTGGAAGGACCCGTTTTCCGACGCCGCATACTCACGACGTCAAGAGGAGTACGCCCGCGTGCTGAAGATCCGTGGGCCGTACACGCCGCAGATGGTCGTCAACGGGGCACGCGAGTTCGTCGGCTCCGACCGCCCGATCGCGGAGCAGGCGATCGAGGAGGGGTTGTCCCGCCCCGCCGCCGTCCCGATCGAACTCAGCGTCGTTGCGGAGGAGAAGACGATCGCCGTCGAATGCAAGTTGCACAAGGATGTCCCCGTCGGCGCGGTCCTCTGCGTTGCGTGGGCCCAGGGCAACGCCTACTCCAGCCCCGACCGCGGCGAGAACGGCGGCCGCAAGCTCCGCCACGTCAACGTCGTGCGCGACTTCCGCGTGATCGAGCTCAAGGTCCCGTTCGAGGGCAAGCTGACGCTCAAGCGCCCCGACCCGCGCGACGGCGTGGTCGTCGCCTTCGTGCAGGAGGGCAAGACAGGCCGAGTGATCGGCGTCGCGGCGAAACCCGTCCTCACGGAAAAGCCGTGAGATGCGAATGTGTGAAATGCCATGTGATCCCCGGCGCTTCGAATCACATCACATCAGAATCCAAAAACTCCCAAGGGATGTCATTTTTGACAGGGCAAAGGCCAGCGATTCGCACCGGCTTTGGCTCGATTATGTGCTCCAAAACCCCAAATACGACGCTGTTAATTTGGGCAGTATGGAGAGGCGAGGGCCCGGCGCACGCCAAAAACCGCGTAATTATCGACCAATCTGGTTCTTGCGAAACGAATTCGTGCTACTTCTCAACCATTTTTTAATACATCACTTACGGGAGTCCTGAATAACGCCTTCGTTTTCTTTTTCCCTTGAAACCAGTCGACCGCCGGGCCGGGCGGTCGGCCTGCGCAGCGTTCCCCGCTGTTTTTCCGCGGCGGGATTCGGTTTCCCGCCGCCTTGGCGCGCAGCGATCG
>JAPLMQ010000108.1 GCA_026386955.1 Planctomycetota bacterium | reverse complement strand
GATGCCGCGGGTGATCGCCTGGCGGATCCACCACGTGGCGTACGTGGAGAACTTGAAGCCCTTGCGCCAGTCGAACTTCTCGACGGCGTGGATGAGGCCGAGGTTGCCCTCCTGCACCAGGTCGAGGAGCGGGAGCTCGCTGGCCTGGTACTTCTTGGCGATGGAGACCACGAGGCGGAGGTTGCCGCCCGAGAGGTCGCGCTTGGCCTTCTCATACTCGTCGAAGACCGTGGTGATCTCCTTGACGCGGGCCTGGAGCTCGTCGGGCTCCTCGAGGACCAGCGAGCGGAGGCCCGAGAGCTCCTCCTTCATGACCATCACGTCCTCGGGGTCGTAGCGGTCGGGGTGGGCGTCGGCCTCGACGAGCCGGTCTCGCAACTCGACCATCTTCTCGCAGATCGAGCGCAGCTTCTTGAGCAGCGGCTGGACCTTGCTGGTGCGGAGGCTCAGCTCCTCGACCAGGGTCGCCATCTTGCGGCGGCGGCTCTTGATGCGGACCTGGATCGCCTGGATGTCGGCCTTGGAGCGCCGGCCGCCCTCCTCCATCTCGGTCCAGTCGGCGCGGTTGAGCTCGACGAGCTTGCGCACCGTCTTGAGGTTCTCGGGGATGCGGGCGGCGATCTTGCCCTTGGCGTCGTCCTCCGCCGTGGAGATCTTCATCGTGCGGTCGAAGGGCAGGTCGCCCTCGTCGACCATCTCGAGGATCTCCACCGCGGCGCCGATGCAGTAATCGTTCTCGAGCACCTTGCGGCGGAAGATCATCCGCGTGGTCTCGATCTTCTTCGCGAGCCGGATCTCCTCCTCGCGGGTCAGCAGGCTGATCTCGCCCATCTGGGTGAGGTACATGCGGACCGGGTCGTCGATCCGGCGGCTGGAGGCCTCCTGGAGCGCCTGCACGAGATCCTTCTTGATCTGCTCCTCGTCGATCTCCTCCTCATCGCCGATCTCCGCGTCGGGGTCGGCCTCAGGGGCGGCGGCGTCGGGGTCGACGGGCTTCGCGGCCTTGAGCTTGCGGGGGGCGGGCTTGGCGGCCTTCGCCTCCGGCTCGGGCTTCTCAGCCTTCTCGTTCTTGTCGCCCTTGTCCGAATCCCGGGTCGCGGGGGAGCGGGGCGGCTCGGTCTGGCCGACCGCGTCGCCGTTGATCAGGCGCACGCCCAGCCCATCGAGGCGAACCAGCAGATCGTCGAGGCGATCGGGTTCGACCATCTCGTCGGGCAGCAGGGCGTTGAGCTCGTCATAGGTGATGAAGCCACGACGCTTGCCGCTCTCGATGAGCTCCGACACTGCTGGGTGCGTTTCTGCGATCACGACTCGGTCCTTTCAAGATGCCTGCGCGAATCTCCAGATCTCTCTACGCCCGTTTCCCGCTTGCGCGGTCCTCTCTTCTTCCCACCCGCGCCCCGCTTCCCGGCGGGGGGCGGCTCTCTCTTTTCTGCTCCGGGCTATTCCCCGGCTCCATCGTTCCTGATTTCCTCTCCGCCTCGCTTGTTTCCGGCCGAACTCACTCCCTGACTCACCCAAATCCGGTCCACGTGGCCCGGCCTTGGGTTCGGGGTCATCCCCCATTACTTAATACGGAATCCGTTCCGCGATAGGACTGCACGCTCCGAATCAATTTGCCTTCATCGCCGGTTGGCGTCCCCTGGATCGCAGACGCTCCGGCTTTCTCCTCGACAACCCGGCGGTTCGGAATTCCCGCGGGGGCTGGTTGGCTTTCGTACGCAGGTCGGCTTGGCTCCGTTCGCCCGGCCGTAATCTTGGGCCGGGGGGTGTCGAATCATGTCGGCGGCACTCACGGCCCGATCCGCGCGATGCGGCGGGGCGACGCCGAGGTCTTGTGCTGTTCCAGAAGTCGATCCACCTGACGAGCCTGCTGCTGCAGGTCGGGTTCCTGATCCGCTTCCCCGGTCAGGATGCGCTGGCGGGTCTCTTGGTATTTCTGATCGCGGTGATGGCCCCGGATCGCATCGGCCGCCGCCCGGAGCATCGCAACAATCTGCTCGGGGTTTCCTTGTGTCGACTCATCGACCTCGCTCTCCGCCAGCGTCAGCAGGTTCGCTTGGTCCTGCTCGCCTGCGGAGGCCAAGTCTGCCAGAAGCGACTGCAAGGTCACTTCCGCTCCATCCCCCAACAACTGGTAAAGCCGCTCGTACAAGCGTTTACCGTCTTCGCTGACGAACTCGCCGGGGGTCACGGCCTCGTCGAACATCCGCCCATCCGACAACGCCAGATGGAACAACGCGGGTCGACTCAGGAGGCACCCGATCAGGTGTCGCTCAGCCTGCGTCAGAGCCTTAATTCTATTCCCAAAACGGGGGGAAGCAATGTCCTGCGCACGGTTATGATCGCCCTTATCGGCGGGTGTTCGGTTCGGCCCGGTCGGCCCGCTTGGGCTGTTCGAACCCGCCAAAACCGCCCGGTTACCCTGTTCCCCCACGCCTGAGGGGTTCGATCCCGCCGTTGTCGCCTTCCCGGCCATGCCGGGGCCAGTTCCGGGGGCAAACCCGGGAGTGGCGGGGGTCCGGCTGGGGGGCAGCCGCTTGAGCAACTCTTGGATCGTGCCCTCATTCATGTGCAGCATGTCACTGAGCCGCTGAATCACCACCGCCCGCCGGAGGGGGGTCATGTGGCTAAGCCCGGCCTGCGAAAGCCGTTGCAGGTAAGTCTCTATGAGACGCTGCCGGTCCGTTACACCCCCAGCCGCGTTGAACTGCTGGCGGACCTTGCTGAACTGGAAGTCGAGCGCCAGAGTCGCCCCATCCATCGCGGCCTGCCAGATCTCCGTGCCGTTGGGCTGCTCGAAGACCTCGGCCGGGTCGTACTCGTCGGGTAGGATCGCCAGGGCGACGTCCAACTCGCCGGTGAGGAAGACCTCGATCGCCCGGTCCGACGCCTTCACGCCCGCCTCGTCGCCGTCGTAGACCAGCACGACCTTTTGGCAGTACCGGCGGAGTTCGCTGACGTGCTGGGGCGTGAGGGCGGTGCCGAGGGTGGCGACGACGTTGCGGACGCCCGCTTGGTGGCAGGCGATGACGTCGGTGTAGCCCTCCACGATCACGGCCGTGCGCGAGTCGATGATCGCCTTCTTGGCGAGATGGAGGCCAAAGAGCGTTGCCGACTTGTTGAAGAGCATCGTCTCGGGGCTGTTCAGGTACTTCGGCTCGTCCTCCGCGCGGAGCTTGCGCCCCCCGAAGGCGATGGTCCGGCCCAAGGCGTCGCAGATCGGGAAGATCAGGCGGTGGCGCAGCCGGTCGTAGTGGCCATCGGCGTTTTGGCGAGCGCTGACCAGGCCTGCGAGCTCGAAGGCGGAGCGGTCCCAGTTCTTCTTCTGGATCATCGCGACTAGGCCGTCCCAAGCGTCGGCGGCGTAGCCGATCTGGAAGGCCTCGACCATGGCCGCGTTGATGTGCCGCTGGTCGACATACTCGCGGGCGCCCTGCCCGACCTCGGGATGGCGGTAGAGCGCCCGGAAGTAGCTGACTGCCAACTGGTTGGCGGCGAGGACGCGTTCCCGGTCGCTGGGGCCGGTCGAGGCGGCGCCGTCGGGCCGGCGGTATTCCTCGAGCTTGATCCCCGCGCGCTCAGCCAAGTGGCGCAACGCCTCGGGGAAGGTCATCTTGTGGTAGTTCTGGGCGAAGCTGAAGACGTCGCCCCCGGCGCCGCAGGAGAAACACTTGTAGATCTGCTTGGCGGGGTTGACGTGGAGCGAGGGGTTCTTGTCGTCGTGGAAGGGGCAGAGGCCCAAGAATTCCTTGCCGCGGGGGCGCAGCGCGATGTGCTCGCCGATGAGGCGGACGACATCCGTCGCCTGCTGCACCTGAAGTTTCTGGTCGTCGCGCAGCGGCATGGCGTGAAACGAGCGATCGCGACCTGTTGTGGAACAACTCAGGGCACTCAAGCTCGACTATTTCAAAAAACGACTAGAAACAACTCCCTGCGACGGCCCCGGCGAGGGGACTCGCGCCGAAGGGTTAGAAATCGATGGTTGTCAGCACGTTGTCAGCGTCTTGATCTCCCAGAAGCCCCCGGAATCCACCGACGCGACATTCACGCTAATTCAGATATCACATAAAACGGGGCAGTCAACCGATTCCGCACGAATTGACCCGAGAATGCCGGTGCAAGTGCTCCAAAGGCCGGTGTTTTTTGCGGTCCCGCGCTGGAGAAACCCGACTCAATCGCTGCTCAGAACCGCCTCGTCCGTCCGTGTCTGGGAATGATAGGCGACGGGCGTGGGTCCGCACGCCCACGCAAAAGAAAAACCGCTCGTGACGGTTCACGAGCGGCGAGGGTCGGTTGAAATGCGGCTGGCTCGGCCTCAGGCCTGCGCGGGCGCGGCGGCTTCGCCGGCGGGTGCGGGCTTGTAGGTGTGCTTGCGCGACAGAGGCTTGACGACCATGCCCATGCGGAGGGCCTTGGTCGAGACCTTGATCCGCTGCAGCGAGCCGTCGACCACGGCGGTGACCGTGTGGATGTTCGGCCTGAAGGTCCGCTTGGTCTTGCCGGTGATCTTCGTGCCGACACCGCCCAGGTACTTCGCCTTGCCGCGGAGGGTGTAGGTGTTGCCCGCGGTGGTGTGACGGCCGGTGAACTTGCAAACGCGTGGCATGGTCGTGTCCTCGCTGCTGCGGATTCAATGAGTTTGCGATCGGGCGGACGAAACTGAACGACAAATCCGACGCCGTCCTCCGTCGATCCGTAGGCCTCGCGTCGAGCGCAGGCCGGGGGCGGGCGGGGGATGGGGAACCGAAGATAGTACCTCTGCCCGCCCGGGCATGCAAGTCGCTCGGTTCGCGCATGATCGCCGCCGGCGCGATTAGATACCATTTTTCATCAGACCTTCTAGAATCGCCCTCCGTTTCCCGTTTTTGCACCCCCATTTTCAGGCCAAAAACGCCACTTCCGTGTCCGCTCCTGCCCCGCTCCCTGCCCCCTGATGTCTCATCAACGGCCTTTTATGGGTCTGCTCACTCCCCGCTCCGGTTCCGCCGCGAGCGCACCCTGGGTCCGTCCCATCCGCGTAGAATCTTTCGGCTCGCTTGATTCCCTCCGACCCCGAACTCGGGTCGCGCCAGGACGATACGCGCCATGAAGCCCCGTGCCACGAACACCCTCGCCGCGCCTCGGCCGCTGTCGCAGGACCAGGCCGCCTTCTTCCTGCGCGAGGGCTACCTCGTCGTCGAGGACCTCTTCGACATGCCGGCGCTCGACGCCGTCATCGGCGAGATCTCCGGCGAGATCGACCGCAAGGCGCGCGAGCTCTACGCCGCGGGCAAGCTCGCGCATCTCCACGAGTACCTCGACTTCGAACACCGCCTCACGCAGCTCAACGCCCAGACGCCCGAGGTCTACCAGTCGATCCTCGCCGGGCGTCTGGCGGGGCCGGCGCTCTTCAACCTCATCCGCCACCCCGCGCTGCTCGACGTCGCCGAGCAGCTATGCGGGCCGGAGCTGATCGCCAGCAGCGTCTACCGCCTGCGCCCCAAGATGCCGGGGCACCCGTGGGGCGCCGTGCCGTGGCACCAGGACTCGGGCTATTTCGAGCCGTTCTGCGACCGCGGGCTGATCGTGACGGTCTGGATCCCGCTGGTCGACGCCACGCCCGAGCGCGGCTGCCTCCACGTCCTCCCGCGCCTGCACCGCGACCCGATCCTCCGGCACGTGACCGACAAGATCAACGTCTACCTCGAGATCCCCGAGGCCGAGCTGCCCAAGGGCGTCAAGCCGGTCTGCGTGCCGGTGCGGAAGGGCGGGGCCTTGCTGCTGACGAACCTGACGCCGCACGCGAGCTTCGACAACACGACCGACGTGATCCGCTGGAGCATGGACCTGCGGTACCAGTCGGCCGAGCTGCCGACCAACGCCCGCATCAGTCGGCTGCCGGGCGAGAGCGTTCCCGCGCCGGACGGCGCACAGGGCGATGCGCCGGCCGACGCGACGAATCGCCCGCCCGTCGCCTGCTATCCGCCCGAGGCCGACTTCCTCGTCCGCAGCCGCGCGCGGCCCGAACAAATCCTCAAGGACGCGGAGGCGTTCCGGCAACTGCGGCAAGAGCACGCGTTCAGCCCGGTGACGGACCGGTGGAACGGGAAGTTCTTTGTGTCGTGAGCGAGGGCCGCTCTGCAGGGCGGGTAGTGCGGCAATCCGCGAAACCCGCCGTTTGGGCGCGTGTGGCCGCGAGGTTTCGAAAATGCGAAGACCGCCTGAAGGCGGAACTCCGAACCCCATACCGCCCATGTCGTCCGCGCGACGTCCGCATGATCCGACGCGGTGCCGGTTGTCGTGGATCCAACCGGTGGGCTTCGCGAGCACGCTCTACCCGCCCTACAAGGGCGGATTCCGCCCCTTCCTCACGGCTCCAACAATTCATAACACCCCTGCCCCGCCGACTTGAGCTTGCCCAGGCGGACCAGCTCGGTCCAGACCGCGCGCGGGAACTGGTTCGGCGGCATCACCGCGGTGACCGTCGACTTCCGGCTACCCACCGGGCCGTAGCCCAGCTTCGAATCCTCCTCGAGCTGCGTGAGCTTCAGCCGCTTCTTGAACGCCTTCAGGGCGGCCTTGAGGGTGTCGGGCAAGATCTCGCCTGCCGCGGGCGTGCCGGCGGCGGGCGCGGCGGCCGGTGTGGCGGGATTGCCGGGCGTGGGGACGCCGGGGGCCGGATTTCCCGGAGCGGGGCTTCCGGGGGCGGGGGTGGATGAGGTCATCTTCGGGGTCTCCCTCTGAGTCATGCTGGGTGTCGCGTTCTGGTTCTGCATCGCCCGGTTGACCGACATCGCCGGCGGCGGAGGTGCGGCCCGCCCCGGCACCGCCAACTCGCTGATCACCTGGGCCAGTTCCTTCACGTTCCGGTCCGCCACCAGCTTCGCCACCCGCACCGGGTTGGCCTGCGTGTTCTTCAACGCCGTGGCCGCGCTGGCCCAGAGCTTGTCGGCCTTCTTGTCGTCCTCGCAAAGGAAGATCTCGGAGACCAGCTCCCCGAGCTTCTGGGTCATGATCGTGTCCCGGTTGTCGTAGTACCGGTTGATGATCTTCTTCTGGTTCTTGGAGTAGTCCTGTCCGTGGGCCATCGCGCCGACTCCTGTTTGCCCGGGGCGATCCGCCGACATCGTTGCGGTTCCCGGGCACGTTCGATTGTCCGCCCGCCTCGCCCCGCGGGCAAGGGCGGGTGGGCTAGGGTTTGTTTGGGCACCCGTGCACACGAACTTCTCGGGTCACCGCTTCGCGCAAGCCCACGGATCCCGCAGCAGCGGGTTCCGTGGGGTTCTTCGATTGTCATGGATGCGCACGATCTCGATTTTGGCGCGGAGACTCACGCGAGGTCGACCCCACCGAACACGACGAGGTACCGTCGCGATCGATGGGCTTGGGTTATCCTATTTGTGTCGAGCGATGCCGCGTTTCCGCCCGCATCCCTGTCCTAAGATGTGCTGATCCCTCCTTCGGAGCCCGCCATGACCACCGCCGTCTTCGCCCCGCCCCGCGTGCTCACCGAGCAACAGGTCCAGCAGTTCCGCACCGATGGCTACGTCGTCGTGCCCAACCTGCTCACCTCGGACGAGATCGACAATTTCGTCGCGCAGCAGGCCAAGCCCAAGCCGGCGGAGTGGAACCTGGGCCTGCAGTCGCACAAGGCCGACCCGAACTGGAAATATGTCAGCAACCACCCGCGCGTCGCCGGCGGGGCGGCCCAGCTCCTGGGCGGCCGGCCGTTCATCGTGCAGTCGATGTTCCTCAACAAGGCCGCGGGCGGGCAGGGCATTGCCCTCCACCAGGACACGCACTACCTCCCCAGCGAGCCCAACACCCTCATGGCCTGCTGGCTCGCCCTGACCGACACCGACGGCGACAACGGCGGGCTCTGCATCGTCCCCGGCAGCCAGCGCGACGGGCTCCACCCCACCCGCAAGAACGAGGGGAAGGACCACGTCTCCTGGGAAGTCGATTACGACATGCGCGATCGCGACGGGCGCGAGTACAAGCAGAAGATGTACTCCTTCGAGATCACCGACCTCGACATGAGCAAGGTCGTGAAGCTCACGGTCCCGCGCGGGGCGGGCGTCTACTTCACCGGCATGACGATCCACGGCTCGTTCGCGAACCAGTCGCCCACCCGGCTGCGCAGCGCCTTCGCCGTGCACTACGTCCGCGAGGGGACGTGGCTGCTGCGGCGCGATGTGCAGGAGACCGTGCCGGCGATGTGAGGATGTATTGTTAGCCGGACGCGCAAGCGACGGGACGAGGGTCGATCAAACAACAGCCCGGCCGGAGTATGCGGCGGACGTCCAATTCAAAATCGGACCGGCGGAAAACTATGTACGTCCGCAATCGCTATGCGTGCTCCAGCACTGCGTTGATTTAAGGCACCCCCGTCCCGGCGCTTGCGCTTCCGGCTAACAATGCAACGCCATTTCGCCAGCGCCTTTTCTCTCCCGCGCGCTATGATTCCGCAACCACGCTGGCGATGATTGTGCGAGACTGAAGCCTTCGGAGGCGGGGTCCGTCTCGACGCAGTCGGCCCGCCCAATCGATTCCCTGTCTCCGCATCGGATGATCCCGCGGGAGGGCGTTGTGACGACGCTGCCGCCCATTCCGGATGACTGCCTCCCCGCGCTGGCGTGGATCGACACGCAGCGCGAGCGCATGCTCGGCCTCGTCACCCGCTGGGCCGACATCAATTCCCACAGCGACAACGTCCCGGGCCTGGCCTTGATGCTCACCGAGGCCCACGCCGCCTTCGCCCCGCTGGGCGACGAGGCCATGCGCGTCCCGCTGCCCGACGTCGAGCGCATCGACGCCCGCGGGCAAGCCGTCGCGCACCACTCCGCCTCGGCGCTGCGCGTCTTGCGTCGCCCCGAGGTCCGCCCGCGCGTCCTGCTCGCGATCCACTTCGACACCGTCTATCCCATCGACAATCCGTTCCAGAAGGCCCGCCTCGTCGAGCCTACTTCTGCGGGCGAAAGCCTCCGGCTCATCGGCCCCGGCGTCGCCGACGCCAAGGGCGGGCTCGCGGTGATGCTCATCGCCCTCGAAGCCTTCGAGCGCAGCCCGCTCGCGCCGCGGCTGGGGTGGGAAGTCATCCTCAACCCCGACGAGGAGGTCGGCTCGCCGGGCTCGGCCCCGCTCTTCCACGCCGCCGCGGCCCGCAACGACCTCGCGATGCTCTTCGAGCCCGCGCTCGACGACGCCGGCTCGCTCGCCTCGGCCCGCTGCGGGTCGGGCAACTTCACGCTGGTCGTCCGCGGGAAGGCCGCCCACGCCGGGCGCGACTTCTCGCAAGGGCGCTCGGCCGCGCTGGCGCTGAGCCGGATCGTCCTCGCCCTCGACGAACTCAACCGGCAGATCCCCGGCATCACGCTCAACGTCGGGCGGATCGAGTCGGGCGGGCCGGTCAACGTCGTGCCCGACTTGGCCCTCGCGTGGTTCAACGTCCGCATCGACTCGCCCGAGCAGCTCGCGAAGGTGACGGCCCGCCTCGCCCACATCGTCGCCGCCTTCGACGATCCCCACGCCTTCGCAGCAGCAACGTCTGCCGTGTCGACCTCCGCCGAGCCGCGCCCCGACTCCCCGGGCACGGGCGTTCGCGTCGAGCTCCGCGGCGGATTCCACGCCCCGCCCAAGCCGCTCGACGCGCCGACGCAGGCGATGCTCGACCGCTTCGCCGCCTGCGCCCACGCGCTGGGACAGCCGCTGGATTACCGCCCGACCGGCGGGGCCTGCGACGGGAACCGCCTCGCCGCGGCGGGGCTCGTCACCGTCGACTCGCTGGGCGTCTGCGGCGGGCGCATCCACAGCCCCGAGGAATATCTGCTGGTCGACAGCCTCACCCGCCGGGCCTCGCTCGTCGCGATCTTCCTCATGACGCTGGCCCGCGGCGATTGGCGGCCGAATGTCTTGTTAGCCGGACGCGCCAGCGATGGAGGTTAGTTTTGATTTTCACCGGCGTTGACGATGTTTCGTGGCACTGATAATGCCTAACTTCCGTCGCTTGCGCGTCCGGCCAACAAGGCGGCCGTCCGTCGACCGGCACATGCCACGAATACGATGGCATGTGG
>JAPLMQ010000293.1 GCA_026386955.1 Planctomycetota bacterium | reverse complement strand
TGCGCCGCCCGACGTCCCGGACGTTCCCGAGGTGTTGCTGGGGCGCGCCGCGGAGCCGCCCACCGCCGAGCGCGGGAGGAAGACCGTCCGGCGGAACATCGGGTACGGGTAGTCCTCTGGGAGGACCTTGTCGGGCAGCGGATCGACGCCCAGGATGATCTCCACCGCCATGGGCAGGGCCGCGTCGGACCAGGCGTCGAGCCAGCCGCCGCCGTCGTAATAGCGGAAGCGAAGGAACTTGATGGGCGGGGCGATGAGCGAGCCGGCATCGGGCTCCTGGTCCTCCGAGATCTCCGGGGAGAGGACGCGCTGGAGGATGCGGGCCACGCCGTCGACGACGATGACGCCCTCGTCGTTGGGGTAGGCCCTCAGGCGGTAGGCGACGAGCTTCAAGTCCTGGTCGGCCGGGGCGGGGCCGGCGTCGGCCTGGCGCTTGGCCCAGATCCAGCCGGCGGGCACCGTCGCAGTGACGAAGCTGATCGAATCGGTCTGCCCCTGCACGCCAAGGCCCCAGACCGGGGCGATGGTGGCGGAGCGGAGCTCCTCGGTGAGCCGGTCCATGAGGAGGCGGTGGGCCGTGGAGACGGCGATCTCCTCGGTGGCGGCGGCGCGGACGTCGAGCGTGTGGCGGTAAAAGGCCAGCGCGGCCCCCATCAGCACCACGGCGATGACGATCGCCAGCACGACCTCCAGAAGCGTGAAGCCCGGGGCGCTGTGGACGCCGCGAAGATGGCGTGGGCGGGCCGGCCTCATCGCGCTCCCCCCACCGGCACCGAGACGGGCGGCGGCGCGCCGGGCGTCACGACCCCCGCGTTGTTCGACCCCGCGGTCGAGCTCGCGCTGATCTCCGGCGAGAGCATCACCATCTGCCTCACCGTCATCCGCTCCGTCGCGTTCACGATGGAGATCTCGGCCCGCTTGAGGCCGGCGTTCTGGATCGTCGTTTCGGCCGACGTCACCGCGACCTGCCACGTCCACCCCTCGAGCGCGGGATCGTCGAACGGGTTCGGGCCGGCGTCGCTCGGGGCGATCAGCCCCATCTGGATCTGCGAGCCGACCGTCACCAGCAGGTCCTGGGCCTGGGCCTTGAGGCGCAGGTCGCGGGCCGCCCCGAGGCAGGCGGAGAGGCCCTCAAGGATGATCGCCGCGCCGGCGAGGAAGAGCGCGAGGGCGAGGACGACCTCCAACAGCACCGCGGCGCGGCGAGGTCTTGTCCGATGGTGGAGCAATCGGTCGTCAGCCATGGCTAGCCCCTCCCGTCGAAGAGCCTGACGACGACGGAGGCGATGATCCGCCCTCCGAATCCGACGCGCTGATGATGTCGTGGGTGATCAGCCCGCTCAGCCCGTCGATATAGACGATCGCCCGGCGGTCGTCGGCGACGTCCTGGCTGTTCAGCTCGATCTGGGCCGAGTCGCACGAGCCGTCGGGGGCGAAGGTGATCCCCGCAGTCACGGCGGGGTTGTCGCCTGCGTTGGGGTCGCTCTCGTCGGGCGGCGGGATGTTGGGGTCGACGATCTCGCAGCGGACGACCGTCGCCGTGCCGAAGGTCAGGTGCTGGGCCCACGACGAGGCGGTGTAGGGCACGAAGACGTTGGGCTCGGTGAGCGGGTTGGGCTCCCAGAGGACCTGAAGCCCACCCGTGTCGGACTGCACCGTCAGCCGGATGCGCCGGCCGAGGTTGCAGGCCTCCGCGCGGGCAAGGCGGACGATGCCCTCGACCATCCCGGGCGATTCCTCGAGGTCGCGGCTGCCGCGCATCGACATGAAGCTGACGATGCTCAACCCCGCGAGCGTCAGCAGCAGGACCAAGGCGAGGAGGACCTCAAGGATCGTGAAGCCGCGGCGGCGCGAGCGCCGGAGAAACACCGGATGACGCCGCCAATCAGGCCCCGGCATGACAAACCACGGGCCGCCGTCCGACCGACGGCGGCCCGTGGCCATGCCTGCGATTCCTGGGGCGAGAGCGGCTTGGGGCATCACTTGGTGTTCGGGTCGGTCCAGTTCTTGATGTCGTCCTCGGTGCCGTCCTGCCCGTCGGGGCCCATGGACCAGAGCTTGAAGGGCTTCCCGCCGGTCTCCTCGGTGCTGCCCTCGACCTTCTGGTACTTGAACTCGTGGTTCCACTCGTCGCGCGGGTCGGACTTGAGGTAGGGCCCGCGCCACTTCTCGCCCTGCTTCTCGTCGTCGAACGTCGGCTTGGTCTGCAGCGCCTTGAGCCCCTGCTCGTCGCTGGGGTAGGAGCCCAGGGCGAGGTTGTAGAGGTCGAGCGCGCTCTCGAGCTGGTTGATCTTGAGCTTGGTCGCGTCGATGCGGGCGGTCTCGCGCGTGCCCGAGAGGGCGACGATCGCCACGGTCGCGAGCATGCCCAGGATGACCAGCACCAGGAGCACCTCGATCAGGGTGAAGCCCCGCGAGCCCCGGAAGCCCCGGCTCCGGAGGCTCCGGTGGTTGTTGCGTCGAATCGTCATGCCATTCCTTTCTTCTGCCTGGCAAACCAGACTTTTGGGCCCCGCTTGGCCGACCCGAACTCCCGGGCCGGCGGGGCGGGATTTTCGTTCTACCTCATCGTGCTCGACATCGTGAAGATCGGGTAGAGCAGGCCGACCGCCATGAACATGATCGCCGAGGCGATCACGATCAGCACCAGCGGCTCGATCAGCTTCACCACGTCGTCGATCTTGCGGTTCGTCCTGCGCTCCACGGTGTTGGCGATCTCCACCAGCACCTTCTCGAGCTGGTTCGACTCCTCCGCCACCGCGATCATCTCGATCACCTCCGCGGGGAACATCCCCCCCTCGCGCAGCGGCTGGGCGAGCGTCTGCCCGGCGCGCACGCTCTCGGCCGCCTGGGCGATGGTCCGCGCCAGGATCCGCGCCCCCGCGGCGTCCTTGGCGATCGCCAGCGCGGGCAGGATCGCCACGCCGTTGGCGAGCATCGTCCCCAAGATGCGGCAGAACCGCGTCACACAAGTCATCTGCAGCGCGAAGCCCACCACGGGGATCTTGAACTGCCAGCGGTCCCACGCGTCGCGCCCCGCCTCGCTGCGCAGCATCGACCAGAGGAACAATCCCACGAGCAGCCCCACGCCCAGCGTCATCGGCCAATGCTCGGTGACGATGTCGCTGGCCAGGAAGAGCATGCGCGAGGGCAGCGGGAGCGGGATGTCCTTGAACATCGGCTTGAACTTCGGCACCATCCCGATCAACGCGAAGAGCATGACCGCCACGCCCAGCAGGCAGAGGATGAGCGGGTAGATCAAGGCCCCGCGGACCTTGCCCGCCAGCTCGTCCTGCCGCTCGATGAAGCCCGAGAGGTTGGCGAGCACGTCCTCGAGGAATCCGCCCTTCTCGCCCGCGCGGACCATCGCGACATGGAGCGAGGGGAAGACCTCGGGGCTGCGGGCCAGCGCCTCGGCCAGCGACTCGCCCCCGGCGATCGCCTCGCGGGTCTGGCGCATGAGGTGGGCCATGCGCGGGTTGGCCCCGGCGCGCTGGAGCGTGTCGAGGCAGCGGAGCACGGGGACGCCCGCCTTGAGCAGGTCGGCCAACTGGCCGTACATCGTGCCCACCTCGCGCAGCTTCACGCGCCCGCCCTTGCGGGCGGCAGCGGCCTCGGCCTTCTCCTTGACGCTCACGGGGAAGAGCTTCTTGTCGTCGAGCGCGCGCACCGCAGCCGCCGAGCTGTCCGCTTGAAGGACGCCCGCGACCTCCTCGCCCCGGGTGTTGCGCGCGACGTATTGGAAGGTGGCCATGGGGGATCGGGGCCGTTACGCCTTGGTGCTCCTCATCACTTCCTCGGGCGTGGTCACGCCCAGCCGGACCTTGTCCCACCCGTCCTCGCGCAGCAGCTTGAGCTTGGCCGTCTGCTGCGCGGACTGCACGATCGCGTAGGACGACGCGCGGGTCATGATCTTCTCGCTGATCGCCTCGTTGTTGACCATCAGCTCGTAGATCCCCGCGCGCCCGCGATAGCCCGTCCCGCGGCACTTGGGGCAGCCGCGCCCGCGGAAGAGCTTGCGCCCGGGGGCCAGCTCGAAGTCGGCGGGGAAGAGCTCGCGGTCCGGCTCGTACTCCTCCTTGCACTCCTTGCAGATCGTCCGCACCAGCCGCTGGGCCATCGCCGCGTTGAGCGTGCTGGTCACCAGGAACGGCTCGATGCCCATGTCGAGCAGCCGGGTCGCCGCGGAGCAGGCGTCGTTGGTGTGCAGGGTCGAGAGCACCAGGTGGCCGGTGAGGGCGGCCTGGATCGCCGCCTCGGCGGTCTCCTTGTCGCGGATTTCGCCGATCATCACCACGTCGGGGTCGTGGCGCAGGATGGCGCGGAGCCCGCGGGCGAAGGTCATCCCGATCTTGTGCTGCACCTCGATCTGGTTCACGCCCTTCAAGTGGTACTCGACGGGGTCCTCGACGGTGAGCACCTTCACGTCGCTCCCGACCAGGGCCTGCAGCGAGGCGTAGAGCGTGGTGGTCTTGCCCGAGCCGGTGGGTCCGGTGACCAGGATGATCCCGTGCGGGCGGTTGATCATCTCCTGGAAGACCTTGAACATCTCGCCGTCCATGCCGAGCTGGGGCAGCGTGTAGAGGATGGTCGACTTCTCGAGGACGCGCATGACCACGCCCTCGCCGAAGATCATCGGGATGACGCTGACGCGGAAGTCGAACTGCCGGCCGCCGACGGTCAGCCCGATGCGCCCGTCCTGGGGGAGGCGCTTCTCGGCGATGTTGAGGTTCGCCATGATCTTGATGCGGCTGATGATGGCGTTCTGGAACCGGCGAATCTGGGGCGAGACCGCCGCTTCGTGCAGGACGCCGTCGATGCGGTAGCGGATGACCAGGTCGTTCTCGTAGGGCTCGATGTGGATGTCGCTGGCCCGCTCGTTGATCGCCTCGACGAAGAACTCGTTGACCAGGCGGATGACGCTGGCTTCCTGGGCCTCCTCGAGGAGGTCCTTGGCGTGCTCGCCCGCGGCCTGCATCGGCGTGCCGTCGGCGCCGACCATCTGGTCGATCGTGTCGCCGCCGACGCCGAAGTGGCGCTTGATGAGCTTGTCGATCTCGCTCTCGGTCGCCAGCGCGGGCTCGACCTGCAGCCCGGTGAGCAGCCGGACCTCGTCGAAGGCGTAGAGGTCGAACGGGTCGCTGGTGGCGATCGTCAGGCTCCCGTTGTGCCGGGCGACCGGGACGATGCGCTTGCGGAAGATCAGCTTGGCGGGGAGGGAGCGGAGGGCGTCGGTGTCGATGTCGATGCGGGCGAGGTCGATGAGCGGGATGGCGAGCTGCTCGCTCATGAAGTTCAGGAGCACCTGCTCGTCGATGAACCCCAGCTTGACCAGGGCGCGGTCCAGCCGGAGCCCCTCGCGCTTCTGCAGCTCGGAGGCCTGTTCGAGGTGTTCGGGCCGGATCAGGCCCTTCTCCAGCAGGACTTCAACGATGCTCATGGCCGACTCGGTTTCGCACAGTTTCGGAAGGTTCAGGTCGGGGCAACGCCGGAAGGGGATGGCGCGGGCGGCTGGGGGCTATCGGGGAGACCGGGGAACCCGGGTGTTCGGGGAATCGGTGGGGTGCCCACGGAATGCCCGCGCGCACCATCTTCCCACAGACTCAACGACTTCTCCACCCGATTGTTGCGAGCGGCGGGTGAATTTTCGTACCACTCGGGCGTTGGAGGAGCCCGCTCCGCGGCCGATCGCTTCTCAAACGTAAACCGTTTGCCCGTTCCGCACCCGCAATGCCGGTCCCGCAGCGTTGCTCTCCTTGCCGTCGCCCACCACGGGGTAGGCGTACTTCCGCCAATCCCCAGGCGCCGGCCAGACCGATTTCACGCGCGTCGTGCGGATCAGCCATTCCAGCAACAGCCTCCGACCCGTCTCCACCATCGCCCGCGAGCCCGGGTCGTGGTAGAGGTTCCGGGTCTCGTCTGGGTCGTCCGCCAGGTTGTAAAGCTCCCCCACCTCCTGCCCGGGGAACATCTCCGGCTGATAGTGGACCAGCCTCCATTTCCCCCACCTGATGGCCTTGCTCCAAGCGAACTCCGTCACCGCCACGTCGTTCACCGCCTTGTCCTCCCCACGCAGCAATGAGGAAATGTCCTTCCCGTCGACGCTCTCCATCGGCTTGATCCCGCAGAGCGACGCGAGCGTCGGGGCCATGTCGATCGTCCCCATCAATTGGGGCGAAACCGCTCCCGCGGGCGTGACCCCCGGGACGCGCCAGATCATCGGCACCCGGCAAACCGCCTCGGAGCAGATGCCCGGGGCCTTCTCGCCGATCCCGTAGGTCCCGCTGTAGCCTCCGTGGTCGGCCGTGTAGATGACGATCGTGTTCTCCGCCAGCCCGCGCCGGTCCAAGTGGTCGAGCAGGAGCCCCAGGGTGTGGTCGACGTGGGTGATGCAGGCGAGGTAGCCGCGCCAGAGCCGGCGGATGGCCGAATCGAAGTCATGCGGAGCGATGGGCCACTTGGTCTTGCGGAACGCCTCATACACCGCCCGAAAATGGGGTGGCCGACCCGAAGGGTCCTGATTCAGTGTCGCCGGCGGCGCAAGATCCTCGGGGTACATCTCCCAGAACCGCTTGTCGGGCGTGAAGGGCTGATGGGGCCTTTGCAGCGCGACCTGCATGCAGAACGGCCGCTCGTCCTTCATGTCGATGAATCGGATCGCCTCCTCCGCGCACCAACCCTCCTGCGAGAGCTCATACGGGAGCGCCGAGGGAAATCCTTCCAAGCTGTATGCCATGTTGTGATGGAAGAAGTGCATGTCCTCCTTCTCCATCAGCCCCAAGGCCCGGAGCTTGTCGTAGAACGGCGTCTTGTAAAGCTCCCCCTCAATCGATTCGTGATAATCCGCGAAATGATCGAGGTGGTGCTCGAGCCAGTTGCGCGGCCGGTTGGGCACGTGCAGGTTGCCCACGCCCGCGGTGCGGTAGCCCTCCTCGCGGAAGTGGCCCAGGAAGCTCGGCAGCGCCTCGGGCCGCGGCCCGGAGAGGCCGTAATAGCCGTGGTTGTGGCAGTATTGGCCGCTGAAGATGCTCACCCGGCTGGGTGTGCAGATGGGGTTGGCGGTGTAGGCCCCGCGGAAGCGCACGCCTTCGCGCGACAGCCGATCCATGTGCGGCGAGATCACCTGCGGATGCCCCTCGGCCCCGATGCAGGTCGCCAGGTGCTGGTCCGAAACGACCATCAGCACATTCATCCGCTTCGGTGATTCCGCCATCGGACTCTCCGTTCATGGGTTGATTGAACGCCTGAATGCCCCCTTGGCCTCCTCACCCCATCCGCACGCGCCGCTGCCGCTCGATCAGCTTGTCCTCCCACACCACCCCGTCGCTCGTCGGCACGCGCCCGCCCCGGTCCATCGCCTCGAGCACCATCGCGATCCCCTGCTCCATCCCGATCCGCGGCTGGAACTCCGGCACATCGCGGAAGAGCTTCTCGGAGCTGTAATAGACGTGGTGGGCGAAGATGTCCTTGCAGATCCCCCACCCCGGCACATCCAGCGCGTCGAGGTCGGCGAAGGGGATGCCGACGATCTCGACTTCGCGCCCGATGACGCGCATCGCCGTGCGGTGCCACTGCGTCCAGGTGGTGAACCCGCGGTTGACCATGTTGTAGGTCTGCCCGATGCAGCGCTCTCGCCCCACGACGTGGGCGAAGCAGAGGGCGGCGTCGTCCACGTGCAGGTATTGGTGCAAGGCGTTCCCGTCACCGCAGACCACGATCGGCTTGCCCTTGCGCACACGGTCGATCCAGGTGAACTCCCAGGCGATCTGGCGGAGCACGCCCATCTTCGGGCCATAGGTCGTCGAGGGCTTGATGATGGTGACGGGGAAGCCCTCGCGGTGGAACGCCTCGAGGAAGACGGCGTCGGCCTTGACCTTGTTGCGCCCGTAGTCGGAGATCGGGCGAAGCGGGTGGTCCTCCGTCGCGGGAAGCCAGTCGTAGGCCACGCCGTAGGTGCAGACCGTCGAGCACTGGACGAAATGCTTCACGCCGCGGAAGGCGCGGACGCTGCTCGCCGCCTGCTGGGCGTTGAAGCAGATCATGTCGATCGCGGCGTCGAACTTGCCCGTCTGCATCGCAGCCTCGTAGGCGGGTTCGTCGGCGCGGTCGCCGACGATCACCTTCGCCCCCTCGGGCAGGCCCGGGGATTGGCCGCGGTTGTAGCAGGTGACCTCGTGCCCGAGTTGCAGGAGCAAGCGAACGAAACTGATGGAGATGTTGCCGGTTCCGCCGACGACGCAGACGCGCATGGCCGAGTCTCCGGGCGACCCGCCAATGGGCTCTGCGAAACGTCGCACAGGCGTCATGAGGCCCGAGGCTTGGGTGCCGCACGCCATCGTACTCGTGGCGCGGGCGCTCTGCCGCCCGGAAGTTCAATGTCGACGATCCGCGTCATGTCCGGCACATTCACACCGAAGGCGGCGGATCCTGCGGAGCCGCCGAAGGCCTTGCCGCCTCCGCCGCGGCGATGATCTCCTTCGCCACCTCCGCCATCGGCCGGCGCCCGTCCCGCGCCTGCTTCTGCAGCGCCCGCATCGCCTCTTCCTCGCCGATCCCCTTCTCCTTCATCAGCAGGCCTTTGGCCCGCTCGACGAGCTTGCGCTGCTCGAGCTTGGCCTGCGCGTCCTGCGCCTCGAGCGTCAGCCTCCGCTCCCGAAGATGCCGCGCCCAAAGCGTGGGCAGCGCGACGCCGAACTGCACCTCGCTCACGGGCTTGATCAAGTACCCCAGCACGCCCGCCTTCGCCGCGGTCTCCAACAGCGCCGGCTCACAGACGCTGCCCACCAGCAGCGTCGGCACATGCATCTCGCGGCCGATCGTCTCGGCCAGCACCATCCCATCGGGCCAGCTCAGGCAGGCCCCCACCACCGCCATGTCGGGCCGCTTCTCGTTCGCCAAATCGAGCCCGGCCCGGAGGCTCACGACGGGGCCATGCACGCCATAGCCCAAGCTGGCCAACGTCGCCGCGATCTCAGCGCCAAAGGGCTCCTCCCCGCCGGCGACCAGGATCGTCCTGGGCGAGGGCGGGAGGGCCCCCAGCACCCGCTCGCTGGCGACGCTGAGCGATGAATTGGTCTTGGTGGTCATCCGCCGACTCCCCAAATACCCGAAGCCGGGACGCGTCAGAGTGCCGGTCAGGCCCGCAATGAAATGTATTGGTCAGCGCACAAGAAATGCGGCCCGGAAACCGCGGACAGCCCCACATTATTACCTCATTTTTCGATATGCCGCAACAGGGTTCCTTCGTATGCGAATCTCCGTCCTGATAACCCAAGTCCGGCCGGCAGCAGCCGCCATGCCGCGTTATGGGACGCGGCCCGAGACGTGGACGCATGCCTGTCTGTCCCGACGCACAAGCCAGCCAAGCGCTTCGGCCGCACGGGCCCTAAAGCGCGCCGCCAATACCTTCGATAACGACTGTGACGACTGCGCGGTCTATGCGGCGATTCATCCTATGCCGCCCCGCCAAGGGCTCAAGGACGATCATGACACTTTTTGCCGGAACAACCCCTGACGACGCGGATGCGAACGCCGCCGACACCCCCGGAGCCCCCGGCTCCCCCGGCTCCGTAGTCCTCGAAGCCCGCGCCGGCTGGCGAGCCCTCGACCCCGTCCCGCTCTGGCGCTACCGCGACTTGCTCTGGTATCTCGCCCGCCGCGACATCGTCGTCCGCTACAAGCAGACCGTGCTGGGCGTCGCCTGGGCCCTGCTCCAGCCGCTGGTGGGCATGATCGTCCTGAGCGTCTGCTTCGGGCGGTTCCTCGGCGTCGCCGAGAAGACAACGGTGCCCTACCCGATCTTCCTCTACGCGGGGCTGCTGCCCTGGACGTTCTTCGCCGCGTCGGTCGTCGCCTCGAGCAACAGCTTCGTCGCCAACGCGGGCATGCTCCGCAAGGTCTACTTCCCGCGGCTGCTCGTCCCGCTCGCCTCGCTGGGCGCGCCGCTGGTCGACTACGCCGTCTCGCTGCTGGTCCTGCTGGCGATGATGGTCTGGTACCGGATCGTCCCGACCGTCGAGATCCTCTTCCTGCCTCTGCTCGCGGGCACGACCTTCCTCGCGGCCCTGGGCGTCGGCACGCTGCTCGCCGGGCTCACCGCCCTCTACCGCGACTTCCGCTATGTGGTCACGTTCCTCGTGCAGGTCTGGTTCTTCGCCACCCCGGTGATCTACCCCGCGACCGTCGTGCCCGAGCGGCTGCGCCCGCTCTTCAACCTCAACCCGATGAACGGCGCGATCGAGGCCTTCCGGGCCGCCTTGCTCGGCACGCCGATCGACTGGGCCTCGTGGTCGATCTCCACCCTCGTCGCCATCGCCTGCCTCGTCGCGGGCCTGATCCACTTCGCCCGGGTCGAGCACCGCTTGGCCGACGTCGTCTGAACAAACCGAAGCAACCCATGTCCCAGCCCGCCATCACGATCGAGAACCTCAGCAAGCGTTTCCGCCTCGGCGGCGGCGCGGCCGAGGCCTCGTTCCGCGACCTGCTCGCGGGCGTGGGGCGTTCCGTCGCGGGCTCGCTCCGGCTCCGGTCCCAGCATGTCCAACCCCACGAACGCGGCGGAGACTTCTGGGCCCTCTGCGGGCTCTCGGCCCAGATCCACCGGGGCGAGGTCGTCGGAATCGTCGGCGCCAACGGCGCGGGCAAGTCGACGCTCCTCAAGATCCTCTCGCGCATCACCCGCCCTACCTCCGGCCGGGCGATCGTCCGCGGCCGCGTCGCCAGCCTCCTCGAGGTCGGCACCGGGTTCCACCCCGAGCTCACCGGGCGCGAGAACATCTTCCTCAACGCGACCATCCTGGGCATGACCCGGGCCGAGGTCACCCGCCGGTTCGACGCCATCGTCGACTTCGCCGGCGTCGAGCGGTTCCTCGACACGCCCGTGAAGCACTATTCCTCGGGCATGTCCGTCCGCCTGGCTTTCTCCGTCGCCGCCCACCTGGACCCCGAGATCCTCATCATCGACGAGGTGCTGGCGGTGGGCGACGCGTCGTTCCAGGACAAGTGTTTGGGGAAGATGCGCCAGGTCGCCGCGGGAGCGGGCCGCACCGTGCTCTTCGTGAGCCACAACCTCGCGGCCGTGCAGCAGCTCTGCACCCGCGCCCTGCTGCTCGAAGGCGGCCAACTCACCGACGACGGCGACCCGGGCGCGATCGTCGCCCGCTACCTCGCCACCGCCACCGGGCGCGGGGCCGCCGACCACGCCGACGTCTCGAACCTCCCCCGCAATGGCGCGATGGGCAGCGACCTGCGCTTCCTCGCCTGGCGGCTGCTCGACGCCGACGAGCGACCCACGCAAAACCTGCGCTTCGGCGAGCCGTTGACGATCGAAGTCACTTTCGAGGCCCGCGCCCGCGTGCGCAACGCGATCCTCGACCTGGGCCTGCTCACCTCCGAAGGCGCGATGATCAGCGTGCTCTCGACCGAGCACGCCCCCGGGCCGCTCGACCTGCCCGCGGGCGAGCGCGTCGTCGCCCGCCTGCGCGTCGACGACCTGCGCCTCACGCCGGGGCGCTACCGCCTCGACCTGGCCGCCCGCGCGACGCTCGCTTCGCTCGACCACCTGCCCGGCGCGGGCTCGATCGAGGTCACCCCCGCACTCTTCAATCCGAACGTCCGCCCGGGTTACCACCGGGCCCTGCTACACGTCGCCCCGCGCTGGGACATCCACACCGGGGGCGCCGGGGGTGACGTCGAGACAAACGCTGAAATCCACCGTGTCGCCTTCAACACGCCCAGCCCGCTCGCCCCCCGGAGGGTCGCCTGATGCCCGCCTCCCGCATCGTGAATCGCCTCAAGCAGGCCTACTGGAACTGGCTCGTCCGCCGCGCGAACGACGGAGACCCGGGCCAGCTCATCAGCCCGCATCCCTGGATGGACTCGCTGGCGATGAACCTCGAGACCGCCCGCGCCTCGAGCCCCCTCGCGGGCAAGACCGACAACCGTGTCATCTACGTCGACGGCGGAGCCTACGACGGCACGATGGCCCGCCGCTTCCTCAAGCGCTTCCCGAATCTTGAGGTCCACGCCTTCGAGCCCATCGTCGAGACGCACGAGAAGCTCGTCTCCAACCTCGCCAACGTCCCGGGCGCGATCTACCCGCTCGCCCTCGCCCAGGAGTCGGGCAAGGTCACCATCCACTACAACAAGGCCCCGGGCACCTGCTCGGTCCTCCCGCGCGGGCCGTACAGCGAGGTCTACTTCAACCACGCCACCACGCCCATCGAGGAGCGCCAGGTCCGCGCCACCAGCCTCGACGACTGGTTCGCAGCCTCGGGCCTCGAGCGCGTCGACATCCTCAAGCTCGATCTCCAGGGCCTCGAGGGGCGCGTGCTCAAGGGCGCGCCCAACCTGCTCGACTCGCAGATCCCCTGCGTCTTCCTCGAGGTGATGTTCGTCGCCGAGTACGAGGGCTGCTCGCTCTTCGGCGACCTCGACGCCATCCTCCGCTCGCACGGCTACCGGCTCTTCAACCTCTACAACCTCAGCACCCACAGCGATCGTCAGCTCAGCTGCGCCGACGCCCTCTACATCCCCGACCGCCCCGTTGCACGGTCGGCCGCCCGCGCCGCATGAGTCGCCTTGGAGATCCAGCCATGTCCACCACGCCCGCCCGCACCGCCCCGGCCATCTCCGCCGTCGTCGTCGTCCGCAACGAGGCCGACAAGCTCGACGCCTGCCTGGCTTCGCTCGCGTGGTGCGACGAGCTGATCGTCATCGACCTGGAGTCCACCGACGCCTCCGCCGCCGTCGCCTCGCGGCACACAACTCGTGTACTGACCCACCCGCTCTCGCCGATCGTCGAGCCCGTCCGCTGCTTCGCCGCCCAGCGCGCCCGCAACGATTGGCTGCTCTTCGTCGATCCCGACGAGCGCGTGCCCACGACGCTGGTCGCCGACCTTCACCGCGCCATCGCCGACCACCCGCGCGCCGGGATCGTCCGCCTCCCCTGGCAGTTCTTCTTCAAGGGCGAGCGGCTCGACGGCACCGTCTGGGGCGGCCCCAACCGCTCCAAGCGGTTCCTTGTCCACCGCCGCCGCACGGCCCTCTCGCCATTGGTCCACGCCGGAAGCCGGACGCTCGAGGGCTTCGACGAAGTCACCGTTGCCCCCGCCGGTGGCAACCACGTGCAGCACTTCTGGATGGACTCCTACGCGGGACTGATCGAGAAGCACTGGCGCTACGCACGCGAAGAGGGGAAAGCCCGTCACGAGGCGGGGAAGCGATTCTCGCTCCACGGACTGCTGGTCGAACCGATCGTCGACACCTACCGCTGTTTCCGCGACTACGACGGCCACCGGCTCGGCTTCCGCGGCGCGGCGCTCAGCCTCCTCTACGGCGCGATCCGCGCCGCGGGCGAGGCTTCACTGCTCGCCTATCAGATGCGCCGCGGATCGACGGCCCGCCCCGCCTCCGCGCCGCCGGCCTCGATCCCCGCCCAGCCCGCCGCGACGCATGAGGCTGGTTTCGCATCGCCAGCAACAGACTCGAATGCCGCGATGGGGCACACATCGTTCCCCAACCCGCTCGCCTTCGTCGGCGGCGGGGAACCACCCGCCGAGGCCTTCCGGAGAGCCGCGTGAGCGACGCATCGGCACAACCCGCCCCGCCGCCGCGCCGGCTGTTGTCCATCGACGCCCTGCGCGGTTTGGCCGCGCTCTGGGTCGTCGCCCACCACTGCGCCGGCAGCTACGTCGCGCCTCTCCGCGCCGACCACGCGCTGCTCTACGCCTTGCTCTACCCGCTCGCGATGGGCTACGTCGGCGTCAACCTCTTCCTGGTCATCTCCGGCTTCTGCATCCACCAGAAGCTCGCCATGACGCCCGCCGACCAGCCCCTGCGGCTGCGCTTCGGCGCGTTCTGGGCCCGCCGGTTCCGTCGGCTCTACCCGCCTTACCTCGCCATGGTCGCCGTCGGCGGGGCCCTCACCCTCGCCCTCGCGCTCTGGCAACACAACGACTACTCCACCTCCCGCGCCGCCGAGACCTGGCTCACCCTCCGCTGGGACCTGCTCACGCACGTCCTGATGCTCCACCTCTTCTTCGGCGCCTTCGCCTACGGCCTGCTCAACGGCCCGCTCTGGTCGCTCGCGCTCGAGGAACATCTCTACGTCCTCTACGGCGGCATGATCGCCCTGCGCAACCGCCTGGGCGTCGCCGGCATGCTCGGCCTCGTCGCCGTGGTCAGCCTCGCCTGGCGGGCCGCCTGCATCTGGGGACTGGGCGAATCGCCCACGATCGTCCCGCTCAACATTCCCGCGAACGATGCCCTGGGCCTCCAGCAAGCTCCCTCGCGTTGGCTGGAGTGGTGCTTGGGCGCGGTCGCCGTCGAGGCAATCTTCGGACGCACGCGCCTGCCCGCCTGGTGCCGCTCGCGCGTCGTGGCGGCGGCTGCCCTCGCAGCCGCGCTCACCACGACCTACACGCCCATGGGCTGGTTGCTGGCCGACCCGCTCTGGGGCCTGGGCTGGTTCACGCTCATCGGCGCGCTCGCCTCGCGCGAGGCCGCCGGCCGGGCAGCGGACGACTACCGCCCCGCCCGACTCACCCGCACGCTCGCCTGGTTCGGCAGGTTCTCCTATTCGATCTACCTCGTCCACGCCCCCGTGCTCGCCGTCGCCAAGTTCCTCGCCTACAACCGCGGCCACCTGCCCGAATCCAAGGGCGTGTTGCTGTTCCAAGTCACCGCGGGATTGGCTTCCATCCCCCTGGCCTACCTGTTCCACGTCGCGGTCGAGCGGCGGTTCATGGCGTCGAACCCAACGCCGGCAGCGCGTCCGGATCAATCAGCGCCCCTCAACGCCGAGCCGCACATCCCCCTGCCGCTGAGCATGACTGACGGGGCCGTTTCGCTCCGGAGGAAGCACGCCGCATGAACCCCCTCCCGCGCATCACGATCATCACCCCCAGCTACAACCAGGCGGCGTTCCTGGAGCGCACGATCAACAGCGTGCTCGACCAGCGATACCCCAACCTCGAATACTTCATCATCGACGGCGGATCGACCGACGGCAGCGTCGAGATCATCCGCCGTTACGAGAGCCAGCTCGCCGGATGGGTCAGCCAGCGCGACAAGGGGCAGACCGACGCCCTCAACCGCGGGCTCGGCCGCGCCACGGGCGAGATCATCGCCTTCCTCAACAGCGACGATATGCACATGCCCGGCACGCTCCACCACGTCGCCCAGCTCATGTCGGGCGAATCGGCGCCGCGGTGGCTGGTCGGGGCCTGCCTCATGGTCGACGCCGAGGACCGCCTGCTCGACCGCTTCCACCACCACCTGCCGACCAGCTTCGCCTCCTACCTCATGCACACCAGCGGCATGATCCCGCAGCCCTCGAGCTTCTGGCACAAGTCGCTCTTCGAGCGCCACGGGCGCTTCGACCTGGGCCTGCACTACTGCTTCGACTACGAGTTCAACTGCCGCCTCTTCGCCGGCGGGGAGATGCCCGCGCTGATCGACCAGACCCTCGCCGCCTTCCGCCACCACCCGCAGAGCAAGGGCGGCTCGACCCCGATCCGCTTCGGACTCGAACGCCTGGAGGTCGCCAAGCGCTACCTCTCCGACCTCCCCATGAACCAGCGCTGGCCCCTCTGGCGCAACATCGGCTACCGCCGCCGGCTCTACGCCATCGAGCAGGCCAAGAACGAGCGGCCGCTCCGCCTCTACTCCGACGTCCTCTGTCGCCCCTGGTGGCTCGCCAGCGGCGACATCCGCTCCGCCCTCTGGAAATTCATCACGCACCGCCAACAAGCCGCCTGACCGCGCCTTGACGCAGGAACACCGACATGAGCCTCAAGTTCGTCCAGCCCTCGGCCCCCGACATCAACATCCTCGCCGTCCGCTTCTGGCCCGACTCCTACGGCGGGGTCGAGAACAACCTCTTCCATTTCACCCGGTCGCTCGCCGACCAAGGCTTGGGCGTCAGCGTGCTCACGGAGAACCGCGCCAACGCCGCGCCGACCGAGACGCCCTACCCGGGCCTGAACATCCGCCGGCTCCCGGTGATGGACGCGGGCATGTTCTGGCGCTGGGCGGAGTGGGTCCGGCTGGCCTGGTGGATCGGCGCGATCCGCAAGCACGCGCCCCAAGGCAAGCTCTGGGCGACCGAGCCCATCAGCGCCGTCGCCGCGGTCCTCGCCGGGCGCAAGGCCGACCTGATCTACAACCCCGCCTGCTGCGCCCACGCGATGGACCACGTCGGGCAACGCTACGCCGCCGCGACGACCCTGCGCGTCTCCGACCGGCTCATCAGCTTCGACCGGTGGGCTTACCTGCGGGCCCCGCAGGTCGTCATCAGTTCGTACAACCTGCGCGAGCAGTTCGCCTCGTCCTACGGCAAGCGGGAAGGCGTCCACGTCATGCACCACGGCGTGCAGCAGCGGCTGGGCTTCGACCACCTCGCCGCCCGCCGGCGCTGGGGGCTCGAACCCGGGGACTTCGTCGTCGGCTTCGTCGGGCGCATCGACCCGTGCAAGGGGCTCGACTTCCTCATCACCGCCATGGAGCGCCTGCAGCATCCGCGCGCCCGCCTGCTCCTGGTGGGGGCCGGCCCGGACCGCCCGCGCCTCGAACGCCTGCTGCGCTTCGCGAACCTCGAATCGCGCACCGTCTGGACCGGGAAATTGGCCGACCCGTACGACGCCTACCCCGCGATGGACGTGAAGGTCCTGCCCTCGATGTATGAGGCCTACGGCAACGTGATCCCCGAGGCGATGGCGGCCGGCCTGCCGGTCATCGGCCGCAGGCGCGACGCCGACGACCTCATGCCCGTGCTGGTCGCCAGCGACGAACTGATCGTCCACGGCCACAACGGGATGCTGGTCGACCCGCACGACCCCGCCGACCTGGCGCGGGCGCTCGACGAGCTCGCCGCCTCGCCTGCGCTGCGGCACGCGATGGGCCGGCACGCTCGGCAGTTCGCGCGCGAGATGTCGTGGGAAAACATCCTCCCGACCCACCTGCGCCAGATGGGATTCGCCCCGCGCGCCGCCGCGGCCGCGTCGCTCGCGGCGTGATCACCGGCGGTTCTTCTCCGCGATCCCCGCGACGATGTCGAGCATGATCTCCAAGTGCTCCTCGTTGTACTTCTCCGTCCAGAACCAGCGGATGAAATTCTTGAGGAACGCCTGGGCGTTGGGGTTCGCGTCGCCCTTGTATTCGTGCCGCTTCGAGGACGGGCCGACGGCGAACTGGTGCTTCCCGTCGCGCACGAAGTCGTTGAGGTAGGGCAGCGACGCGTTCATGAGGTAGTACTGCCCCAGACCGGCGTTGGGGATGCCCGCCTCGACCATCTGGGCGGCGAAGGCGTCGGGGGTGCAGGTGAAAGCCCGCGGGTCGATCGAGAAGCCGTACATCCAGCAGGAGAAGGTCGTGCAGTGGGCGGGGATGGGGTACGGGATGACGCCGGGGATGTCGCCGAGCATCGCGGTGAATTTGCGGACGGTGCGGTCGCGCGCGGCGACTTGGCCGCGGATGATCTCAAGCTGCCCCAGGCAGATCGCGCCGGTGGTGCTGGTCATGCGCAGCGCGAGCCCGCGCTCGGTGTGGACGCGGCCGAACCCCGGGACGCTCACGCCCCCGCGGCTGTGGCCGATGAAGCGCAGGCGCTGGTGCAGTTCCTCATCGCTGCACGCGACGCCACCGCCGACGTCGGAGCCCATCGTCTTTTCGGAATCGAAGGAGAAGCCCGAGGCCTTGCCGAGCGTGCCGGCGATGCGCCCCTTGTAGCCGGCGAACACCGCTTGGCAGACGTCCTCGAAGAGGTCGAGCTTGTGGGCCTTGGCGAGCTCGATGATCGGGTCCATGTCGGGCGTGTGGCCGATGACGTGGACAACCAGGATCGCGCGGGTGCGCGGCGTGATGCAGGCGGCGATGGTCTCCGCGGTGCAGTGGGCGGTGCCCGGCGCGGAGTCGCAGAAGACCGGGACGAAGCCCTCATAGACCAGGCCGGAGATCGTGCCGTAGTCGGCCACCGGTGAGACGATGATCTCGTCGCCGACGGCATAGGGCATGGCGGCCATGAGGATGTGCAGGGCGTTGGTGCAGCCGGGCGAGCCGACGAAATGCTTGGCGCCCAGTTCCTTGGCGAAGGCCTGCTCGAAGCGCCCGGTCATGTCGATGGCGAGCCCGGCGTCGACGACTTCCTGCACGTACTTCGCGGTGTTGGGACCCATCGTGCGCGGGAAGACGTCGGGGAGGGACTTCGACGCGCCGGCGAAGGCGGCCGAGCCGTAGCGGGCGCGTGCGGGGCCGGGGGTCTGGCTCATACGGTTGCTCCGTGAAAGCGTGTCGACGCGACGAGGTGTGAACCGGGCCGGTCATCGTATGGCGAGGCGATTTCCCCGGCAACGCGTGTTGCGTGCGCTGCGAGGGATTGCCCGCGGCTATTGTTCCTGTTCTTTGTTGGCGCGTTCCTGCAGCATTTTGGCGAATGCCTCGACGCTCGATACAGGGACGGGATTCTGGTCAGAATCGAGTTGGCGGAACTTCCAGGCCGAGGGATCGGGCTTTGAGCTCTCTACCTTAAAAACGATATAGGCGCAATTGAGGCGGCGGCCCCCGGGAACTCCAAACCAAGATGCGTCGGTGCGAATGAAAGCGACCCGCAGGAGGTGAGTCGCTGAGTCGAACGCCAAGTCCGCGGCACCTTGCTTGAACTCGAGGCGCACCAGCAGCGGCGGGACAAGTGCGGGTGGGACGGGGTCCTTCGGCAAGCGATATAGGTGGCCAGCCGACGCCGAGTTGAATGCCTCGACCAATCGCGCGTATTGCGGGTCACTGCGAGGAATGGCAGTCGGTCGGGCTGCGGAGAACATCGATCCAAGTGAGCCGTCGAGCAGCAGGGCGGCGTCGAGAGGCAAAAGAACATTCGTCATCCCGGCCCGTGGCTGACAAGCCGACACGATGTGGTTGAGCGAGGCGCAGGTGAGGGGATTGGGGGCCGGGATATCGAGAAGGCGCGTCGGCAGCTCGTCCGTGGCGTACTGGGCGCGGTTGTCGCGGACGATCAAGGCATGCGGGGATTCGAGCCCGGTTCGAAAAAGTTTTTCCGGCCGATCGATGGCGGTGTAAAAGCTGTTGAGCATCAGGGTGCCGGAGCGCTCCTCATCGGCGTTCACGATAAATGCCGCCCAGCATGAATAGGTCTCCAGTGCCACGTAGGCCTTGCCGACATCGCGCAGAATTTGAGACGGCGAGGGCTCTTTCGAGCGAGTGGCTGACTTGTCGGCGCAGCAACCGCCCGCGGCCGCGCAGAGGGCGACTGTGACCAATGTCATGAGGCGATACATGGTGATGGGCTTTCCGTGGTGAAACCGCCCAACTGCGAGAGCCCGATTATCGCTTTAACGATGCGGGAACTCCAGTGTGGCTTCCATGAGGGCGCGAGACTTGCGAGGAGCGGCATCGTCGGGCGGAGCGGGGAGCATCGTATTGCGGGGTTGCGCCTGCGGCAATGCTTCCGGCCCGCGAATCAGGCGATCGCGGGTTCAGGGCTTCTCGAACCGCAGGGCCGCGCCGAGCCTCGCGAGCGACTCGCCGGGCAGGTCGCCCATGAGGCAGATCAGCCGGCCGTCTCGGCGGGTGGTCGCCATCGTGACGCGGTTCGCGCTCGTGATGGCGAAGGACTGGCCTTCGACGGTGACGGACGACGTGCCCGGCGCGGCTGCGAGATCGGTGTCGCGCGCCACCGCAAGCGTGACGAGTTTCCCCTCGGCCTTGAGCAGCACGCAGGCGACGTCCTTGTTCGCCACGCTGCGCATGCAGCAGGCCATGACGTGGCCCTGCGGGGCGCTGGGCAACGAGGGCACGCCGCCCTCGCGCAGCGCGAGGGCGCGACCGGCCGCCTCGATGGAGTCGACCTCCATGACCGGCACGCGCCCCGCCACCAATGCTTCGTGGGTCTCCGTCATGGCCGCCGCCGAGGCGACCGCGGGCTCGACCGACGCGCGGAGCAGGACGAAGGTGACGCCCAGCGCGATGGCGATCCCCGCCGCGAGCGAAGCGCCGATCAACTCCCACCGGCGTGGACGCCGCTCCTCGGCGGGCTGCGGGATCACTTCGCGCAAACGGCGCTCCAGGCCCGTGGCGTCGACGGGCATCGTGCCCAGACAGGCCAATCGCGCCGCCACCGCGAGGTTGCCGTCCGCGCCGGCATCATTCTCCGGCCGGTGATTCGATGGGATGTCGTCCGATGGAATGTCGCGATTCATGTCCGCTCCTTCCGCCGCGGCGCCAGCGCCTTGCGGAGCATCGCCCTGCCACGGTGCACCCTCGACTTGACCGTGCCGGCCGGGATTCCCAGCGTCTCGCCCACGTCGCGATGGTCCATCCGCTCCACGTCGGCCAGGAGCAGCGTCCAACGGATCGCCTCGGGCAAGGCCTGCAAGGCTGCGATCATCTCCCGATCCGTGAACCGCTCGAGCAACTCCTCGGGGCAGTCCGTCATCGAGTCAAACGCCGCGTCGCCCGGCGCTTTGCCGTCGTCGGCCGGCTCGTCAACGAGGCTGTCGAGGCTCACCTGTCCCGCCTCGCGTGCCCGAGCCCGCAGCCGGTCGATGCGGGTGTTGCGCAGGATCGCGAGCAGCCATTTCGATGCACCATCGCCGTTTTCACTTTCCGCAGGGCCCGGGCGGAATTGCCCGATCGCCCTGAACGCCTTGAGCATCGTCTCCTGCGCGAGGTCCTCGGCCTCGGCGTCGTTGCCACAGAGGATCAGCGCCACGCGCAGCACCCGCGCCCGCTCCGGCCAAAGGAGGCTGTGGAATAGCCGATGCGGATCATCGCGCGTCATGCCCGACTCCGTCGGCGCTCGGCCGGTCCACAATCACAACGAGAATGAGGCTGCGAAAGGTTCAATCGGCTCGCCTGCGTTTCTTGGCTGAAGGCTTCGGCGCGGGCTTGCCCGGCACGGACTTGCCCGGCTCGGGCTTGGCAACCAGGAAATTCCCGTTGTGGGCCTCCGTGTCCCACTGCCGGGCGTCGCCGACTCGGCGTTCCGAACTTTGCCAGAGGTCGAACCAATAGGCGAGGAACTGGAACGGAGCCCAGCGGGCGAAGTGGGCGTCGATCTGCGGGTGCAGCTTGGTGGGCACCTCGGGCGTGGGGATGCCGAGCTCCTCGCGGAAGTGGCGGTAGGTTTCGGAGTCGATGGCGACGCGGTCGTACCGGCCCAAAAGCTGGCAGAGGTTCGCGGCCGCGAACGGGCCGACGCCGTGGATCTCGCAGAGCTGCTTGATCAACGCGTCGGTCGTCAGGGCGGAGTTCTCGAAGCGCGCGAGGTCAAGCCGGCCCGCGACGACTTCGCGGGCGAGCAGGACGATGCGCTTGCTCCGGTAGCCGACCTTGCAGCGGCGCTTGAGCGCGTCGATGCGCGTCGCGGCGACCTGCACGGGCGTGGGGAACGCGCCGCCGCCGACGTGCTCCACGAGAAGCCGGTTCATGCGCATCGTCGAGGTCCAGGTGACGTTGCACGCGGTCATGGTCTTGACGATGTCCTCGAAGATCGTGGGCGAGCGGAAGAGCCGGCCGAAGCCGATGGCAGCCGCCTTGGGATGCAGTTCCGCCCAGCGCTCGAAGTTCGCCGGGTCCTCGTCGAGGCGGAGCATACGGGCGATCTGGGCGCGGAGGAGCGCGCGGTCGGCGGCCGAGGGGGCGGGGTCGACGGCGACGTCGATGTAGTCTCGCCCCGCGGGATGGGTGGTGCGGGTCTGGAAGATCCGCCCGTCCTCGCCGTGGAGCGGGCGATGGAGCGTCTGCGTCTTGGGATTCCAGCGCGTGGGCGCGAGCATGAAGAAGCCATAGCTGCAGACGGCGCGCCCGAAGTCGAAGTTTCGCGGGACAGGGATTTTCATGGGAATTCTCCGGACAACCCTACACCTCAAGCCCACGGATCGCGACGTTACGCCGTCGTGTTCCGTGGGGTTTGCGTTTCGTGGGTCTTTTGGAAAAGATCCTTCCCCAATCGATGTAGGTTGGCGCTTCGTGTCCCTGACCCCACCGAACTCGACGGAGTACCGTCGGGATCGATGGGCTTGGTTCGACATTCTTCCGTCGATCCGCGCTCAACACGATTCATCGGGGTTCTCCCGATGAAATCGAATCGTTTCCAACCCAATTCACCACATATTTACACAAGCATGGCGATTAACCCACGAATTAATCTTGACGGCGTTTGTCGCGGGCGATAAATCCAAGTGATTGGGCGGCGCTTCGGTAGGTGCCGCCCCGCATATCGGTTCGGGGGTTGGGGATTTTCACGTTTCGCCGCCTTTCTAAGGTTTTACTCCGCGTCCGCCATCTGAGCCGCGTGTTTCGCCGGGATTTGCCCGGCGCAGTCATCT
>JAPLMQ010000299.1 GCA_026386955.1 Planctomycetota bacterium | reverse complement strand
ACGCGGGGCGTGCGGCGGGCTTGTCGACGCCGGCCCGGGCGGCCCCTTGCGCGCAGCGTCAACCGCCGGGACGCCCTGCTTGCGGAGCGCCCGGGGCTCAGGCCTGGATTTTCTTCGCCAGCCTCCTGCGGGCCAGGCGGGCCCGCTCCAACTCCTTCTCGCGCTCGATCCTCTCCAGCCCTTTCTGCATCTCCTCCCACGTCGCCCGCCCCGCCGCCACCGACCCCAGCCAGAACAACGCGTACTTGCTCACGCGCCTCCCCGTGGAGAGGTGCAGCAGCAGCGTGCCGATCATCGCCACGTAGAACTGCATCGTCAGCCCCCTGGGGCTCCGGCTCACGGCGTGCTCCATCGCCGCGGTGCACTTGAGCCACTTGAAGAACAGCTCCACCTGCCAGCGGTTCCTGTACAGCGCCGCGACCACGTGCGCCGGCGGGTCCAAGAGGTCGGTCAGCAGCACCACCTCCTTCTGGTCCGCCTCGTCCCAGACCGCCACGCGCCGCAGCTCCTGGGCCGGGGGCCGGGACGTGCACGACCGCGCGTCGGCGTTGCCGGCGCTCACCGGGCCCGGCAGGCGGCCGCGTTGGTCGGACCGCACGCCGCGCGCGCGGTCCCGCTCGTCCAGCGGGGCCTCGCGTCCGACGTCGAAGAGGTTGTTCTTCTTGAGCCGGACCACGAAGTTCGAGCCCTTCCCCAGCACGGCGTTGAGGAACCTGAAGTGGACGAAGTTGCGGTCGGCCAGGTAGATCACCCCCGGCCGCAGCCTGCGGATGAAGGCCTCGGGCTCGCTGGGCTCCTCCGCCCCCGAGACGTCCCCGTCCACGGGCGCCATCGAGTCGATGTCCAGCTGGATGTTCAGCCGCGCCTGCGACCAGCCCCCGCCCCCGGAAGTTCCGGAGCCGCCCCCGGAAGTTCCGGGGCCGGGGTGGAAGATCGCCCAGGCGACCTCGCCCAGCAGGGTGATCTGCGAGCCGTCGGCGGCGATGACCTGGCGCGTGACCTCCGCCAAGTCCGGGTCGTGATGGCGCAGCGACGGCACCCGCGCGGCGAGCCGCTCGATCAGCGGCCGCAGCTGCTCGGGGTCGAAGCGCTTCAGGGCGTCGGAGAGGGTCGAGCGCGGGATGCGCTTGAGGCCGGTGCGCTCCCGCATCCACGCCTGGGAGCTGAGGGCCTCGAGCAGCCGCTGCGAGCGCACCATGGGGTTGAAGAAGCCCGCGAGCATGACCACCAGCACGTCGACGACCTCGAGCGAGGCGTTGCCGTGGGACGTGCCGAAGCCCGAACGCAGCTGGTCGCGCCAGGGCAGCAGCCCGCGGACGATTTGGAGGCAATGGACCTGGTCCTCCTGGACCTGCGGGCAAGATGGGGGCGACGCCTCGGCCATGCACGGGATCATGCACGATCCGCGCCGGGGGCGCAAGCGAAGATTGCGTGAATTCCGCGGCGCGGAAATCCCGGACAGTAGTGCCCGCTCAACCCACCCTACAAGAGCGACCGCCCCGCGCCGCGCCGCCTCGGTCAATCCTTCGCTTCGATGCCGAAGTCCTTGACCTTCTTGTTGAGCGTGTTGCGGTTGATGCCCAGGAAGTCGGCCGTGCGGGTCTTCACGCCGCCGTTGCGGTCCAGGGCCTCGCGGATGAGCTGGCGCTCGACCTCGCCGACGACCATGTCGTAGATCTCCCCCTCGCGGGCGCCCAGGTCCTTGAGCGCGTGCTCGGCGATCTTGCTCGCCAGCGACTCCAGTGACTCGTCGGCCGAGTCGCGCCGGCCCTGCTGGGCGAAGAGGCGGATCTGCAGCGGCAAGAGGTCCTCGGTGAACTCCTCGCCCTGGGTGAGGACCACCGCCCGCTCGATGGCGTTCTCCAGCTCGCGCACGTTGCCGGGCCAAGGGTAGCGCAGCAGCGTGTTCAACACCTCGCGGCTGATCTTGCGCAGTTTCCGCTGGTTCTCGCGGTTGTAGCGGTCGAGGAAGTGGTCGATCAGCGGCGGGATGTCCTCGCGGCGGCTGCGCAGCGGCGGAAGGTTGATGGTGACGACGTTGAGCCGGTAGTAGAGGTCCTCGCGGAAGGTGCCCTTGCGGACCTCCTCCTCGAGGTTGAGGTTGGTCGCGGAGATGACGCGGACGTCGACCTTGACGGTGCGGTGGTCGCCGACGCGCTCGAACTCGCGCTCCTGCAGGACGCGCAGGAGCTTGACCTGGAGCTGCATGTCGAGCGTGCCGACCTCGTCGAGGAAGATGCTGCCCCCGTCGGCGGCCTCGAAGCGCCCGATCTTGTCGCGGATGGCGCCGGTGAAGGAGCCCTTGATGTGGCCGAAGAGCTCGGACTCGAGGAGCTGGGGCGAGAGCGCGCCGCAGTTGACGCGGACCAGGGGCTTGTCGCGGCGCGGGGAGTTGTAGTGGATGGCGCGGGCGATGAGCTCCTTGCCCGAGCCGGTCTCGCCCAGGAGGAGCAGCGTGGCGCGGCTGGCGGCGACCTGCCCGATGGTGGCGAGCACGTCGAGCATCGCCGGGCTGGAGCCGATGATGTTGTCGAACTGGTACTTGGTGCGCAGGTTGTCGCGCAGGGCCTGGTTCTCGGCCAGCCACTGGTCCTTCTCGACCTGCACCAGGTCGTGGATGCGGATGGTCTGGCCGATCGAGCCGGCGATGATGGTGAGCAGGCGCGCGTCGGCGTAGAGCGTGGGGTCGTCGACGAAGGTCTTGTCGATGCTGATCGCGCCGACGAGGCGTTCGCCGTTCTTCACCGGCACGCAGATGAAGCTCAGCGGAGGCTGGCGCGGGCCGCCCCCCGTGGCGTTGAGCGAGCGGGCCCCGGTGCGGTTGAGGAAGTCGGGGTCGAGCGCGACGTCGGGGAGGATCTGCGGCTGACCCGAGGCCATGACGCGCCCGATGACGCCTTCGCCCAAGGCGTAGCGCCCGCGGGAGATCTCCTCCGCGCTGAGCCCCACGGCCGCGGCGGTGCGAAGCTGCTCGCAGGCTTCATCAAGGAGGACCAGCGAGGCGCGCTGGATGTTGAGTCTTTCGCTCAGCAGGGTCATCGCCCGCTGGAAGACCTGCTTGAGTTCCAAGCCGTCGCCAAGAATCTGGCTCAACCGCTCCAAAATGTCCAGTTCTTGCTCAGCTCGGTCCATAGTGTGCTTAGTAAAGCATCAATGATGCGGTTGGGCAAGTCAAATATTCGCATTTCTTGGGTTGTATTGCAAACAAGACAACCGCATGGGTGGATGGGTGCCCTAAAGAGAACGGGTTCGGGGTGTGAATTATTCGAGAAAGGCAATTTTGAGATGGATGGGGCGTTTACGAGCGGGAAGCGCCGGCGATGGGTGTTTTCTTCGTTTCCATCAGGTGAAGTCTGATCAGAGCCGGACAGGCCCTGTTGCGATGCTCAATCGACGTTGGACCGTGCCACATCGCAGCCGAAGGCTGCTATGTGCGAGTGAACAGTTGAGCCAAGGTTCGCGAGGGATTTCTCCGCGTTTCCGCCGATGGACGTGGGCTCAAAGACCCCGAAA
This sequence comes from Planctomycetota bacterium, assembly GCA_026386955.1. GTDB lineage: Bacteria > Planctomycetota > Phycisphaerae > Phycisphaerales > Phycisphaeraceae > JAPLMQ01. The sequence continues at coordinate 22,409 of JAPLMQ010000299.1, read as the reverse complement.
CCTCGGCGATTCTGGTTGACCGGCACATAGCAGCCTTCGGCTGCGATGTGGCACGCCCTTGGAAATTCGTGGGGTCGCAACAGAGCCTGTCCGGTTCTGATCAGGCAAACGCGCCGATGCGTTTCGGTTTGTCGTGTGCCCAACCGGTGGGCTTCGCGGAGTACCGCTCAGCGCCACCCTACAAGAAGCCGTTCACCGCTTGGGCACGACGTCGATCGACTCGGGCTGGGCGGAGCCTTTGGCCTTGGGGCGCAGCGCGTCCATCGATTTGGAGACGCGCCCGGGATCGTCTGCGGCGGGGAAGGGGAAGTCGATCTCCTGCTGCGGGTCGTTGACCTGCTGGAGCATCGCGACCAAGGCGTCCTCGTCGAGGAAGTCGACCTCCGAGGGATCGCCGAACGGGGGCGGGACGTCGGCAACGTCGACAGCGGGATCGAACGGCGCTTCGTCGGCGGGGTCGACCGCGACGTCGGCATCCGTCGGGGCGTTGGCCGTCGTCGTCGAGGGCTCGACCGCGGGTGACACGGCCGTCGTGTCGGCGATCGCCGCACCCGCCAAGGCCTCCGCCACGTCGTCGTCGCTCAAGGCCAGGTCGATCACCACCGGCCCCTTGGCGAGCGTCTTTCCGGGGCTCGCGCCGGCCCGCTCCTGCTCCAACTGGTGCCGGGCGAGGTCGAGCCGGCGGATCACGTCGCGCATCGAGCCGGGGCGCTCCAGCGGGTCGGGGCGGAGGCAGTCGAGCATCAGCGTCGCGAGGGCGGCGGGCAGGTGCGGGTTGTATTTCCGCGGGTCGTAGAGCACGTCGTCGGCCAGGTCCTGCCGCGTGCCCACTGGCATGCGGAGGCGCAGCGCGGTCGGCGGATGGTGGTCGGTGACGCACCAATACATCGTCGCGCCGAGGTTGTAGATGTCGGTGCGCGGGGTGATCTGGCGGCGCTTGACCTGCTCGGGGGCGATGTAGTCGAGCGTGCCCTGGATGCGCGTCTTGACGGTGTTGATGGGGCACGACTGGCCGAAGTCGATGATCTTCAGCCCCCCGCCGCTCTCGAGGAGGATGTTGATGGGCTTCATGTCGGCGTGGACGATGCCGGCCTCGTGCATCGCGCCCAGGCCGGTGGCGACTTGGCGAAAGAGGTCGACCATCATCCGCCGGCTGCGCGGGCGGCGGAGCTCGAGCGTGGTGCCGTCGACCAGCTCGAGCAGGAGGAGCAATTGCGAGGGCGTGCCGACGAGCCCGCCGTGGCGGATGACGCGCAGGCTGCGGCGGATGAGCGGGTGGTTGAGCCGGCTGCCGACCTCGTGCTCGTTGAGGGCTTGGTCGACGAAGCGCTGGTCGGTGGCGGTCTTCTTGTTGACGACCTTGAGGGCGTAGAGCTTGCCGTCGGCGGGGTCCTGGACCTCGAAGACCTCGCTGCCGGCGCCGGTGCCCAGGAGGCTGAGGATGCGGTAGCCGGCGATCTCGCCCATGCTCTGGGGCGCCTTCTGGGGCCCGCGCAGACCGCGAAAGTATTCGGTCGTGAATGCTCGGCGCATCGGGAAAATCTCGTGCGAGTGAACGGATGCGAAGACGGGCGGGTGCGGGCCTGATTGGGTCGCGGCCCGTGCGAGCCGGCCATCAGGCGGAGCGACCGCGCAGGCCCACCCCGGGGTAACGGTTCCATCGGCCGGAGGGGGGCGGAAACCGCAACTTTCGCGGGTGATGATGCTGGGGTGGGGGAAGTTATGGGACGGGGTGTTCTCGGACGGCCCCAAAATCCCCCGCCCGCTACAATGCCGCACCATGATCCTCCTGATCGACAACTACGACAGCTTCACCTACAACCTCGTGCAGCGCATCGGCGAGATGGACGCCTCGCTCGACCTGCACGTGGTGCGCAACGACAAGACCTCCGCGGACGAGATCGCCCGGCTGGCCCCCAGCCACATCATCGTCTCCCCCGGGCCCTGCTCGCCCAACGAGGCGGGCGTCTCCAACGACGTCATCCGCGCCTTCGCGGGCAAGATCCCCCTCTTGGGCGTCTGCCTCGGGCACCAGTGCATCGGGCACACCTTCGGCATGACCGTCGGGCGTAACTACCGCCTGATGCACGGCAAGACCTCGCCGATCCTGCACGACGGCAAGTCGATCTTCCGCGGCGTGCCCAGCCCGTTCACCGCGACGCGCTACCACAGCCTCGTCATCTTCCCCGAGACGTTCGACAAGGCGCGGTTCGAGATCTCCGGATGGACCGCCGAGAACGAGATCATGGCCATCCGTGCCAAGCCCGGCGTCTTCGGCCCGGCCCCGCTCGAAGGCGTGCAGTTCCACCCCGAAAGCTTCCTCTCGCTCGACGGGCCCAAGCTCCTCGCGAACTTCCTGGGCATCAAGCTCCCCGCGCCGAGCGTCGCGTAAGACGACGACGATGCACGACTGACCCCAAAGCCCAGGCGCCGCGGTGCCTGGGACTCCCCCCGGAATCCCGGACCCCCGGAAAACCCAATGCCATCCTTCGAACCCGGCTGCGCCGCGTCGGACTTCGCCTCGGGCGTGCGACCCCACATGCTGATGGGCGCCGCGGACCTGCCGCACATCGCCGCGAAATGCCGCGACAAGAGCCACTGGTGCGCCGCGGTGCTCAACGCGATGCGCATCAACGTCGCGCCGCTGGTCGACCGCGTCCACGAGAGCAAGGACCTGCACGCGCTGGTGGGCAACCCCAACAAGACCCGCAACGGGGGCGACCCGCTGGGATCGCAGGTCACGCAGCAGTTGGACAACATCGCCCTGGTGGGGCTGCTCGACGACGACGCGCGGGCCCTCGAGGCCGTGCGCCTCGTGCTGACCCACCGCCCGGAGAACCGCGGGAACAACTTCAACGTCGTGCTCGCGTGGGACATGCTCCACGGCCGATTGTCGCCCGAGGACCGGGCGGCCTTCGTGGGGTTCGCGCGGCAGCAGGTCGACCGCTGCGTGGAGCTGATCGGCCCGGGCTACCGGCTCAGCGCCGGCGGCAACATCCTCATGACCTTCACGCTCGACGCGCTGAGCCTCTGCCTCGCGGTCCACGGCGAGCCCGACACGGCCGACTTCGACGCCCGCCTGCCCGACCTGCTCCTCGACTACGAGGCCGCGATCTACTGCGCCCTCGGGCCCGAGGGCTATCCCGCGGAGGACATCGGCTACGGGACGCTGATGCTCTCGCGCCTGCTGCGCATCGGCACGATGCTCCGCCGCACGGGGCTATTCGACCCCTACGTGCGCATCCCGCGCCTCAAGCGCTTCGGGCGGGCGATGCTCCACTTCGTCCAGCCCTGGGGCATGTTCCTCTCCAACACCGGCGACCACGGCGACGACTTCGGCGGGCGCGACCACGCCCTGGCCGGCCTCGCGACGATCAACCACGACCCCACGCTCACTTGGCTGCTCGCGACGCTCTCGTACCCCGTGCTCGACCACGACCAATGGCACCGCCTCTCGCCGACCTTCGAGGCCGACCTGGGCGAGGGCCGCCGCGCCCCCGCCTCCGCGGTCTGCATCCTCGGCCTCGCCGACGCCCCCGCGCCGGTCCACCCGCGCGACGCGGGCGTCCCCACCGCCTTCGTCGACCGCGACCGCGGCATCGTCTCCCTCCGCTCGGGCTGGGGCGACGACGACACCTACGTCTACTTCGACGGCTCGCAGAGGCCGACCTCCGCGCAAGGCCACGCTCACGACTCGGCCGGCCACTTCTGCCTTTCGGGCGCGGGCGAGTACTTCGCCGTCTCCCCCGGGCGCTACGGCATCGACCAGGACCAGCACAACGTGCTGCTCGTCGACGGCAAGTCGGGCCAGACCACCGACGGCCAGTGGCGCGCGAGCTGGTACCAAGGCAGGCTGACGGCCTACCGCCCCGGCGCGCTCTGCGACTACGCGGCCGCGGACTGCTCGCAGCAGGCGAACTGCTACTGGTCCTACCGGCACATCGGCCTCGTGAAGGGCGCGGGGATGCCCGGCTACGCCTGGACGGTCGACGACGTGAACGGCACGAACGACTTCCGCGAGTTCTGGTGGACGATGTACGCCGCCCCCGGCAGCGTGATCGAGACGCGCGAGCGCTCGGCCCAAGTCCGCGGGCGCCAAGGCAAGGCGGTCCTCGCCGTTCACTTCACCATCCCCACGCCCGACACCTATCCCAAGCCGCACACGCTGGAGATCGCCCAGGACGTGCCCTGGACCAGCTCGCACAAATACGTCGCGCGCGACATGGCCGTCTCGGGCGCGAAGAACACCGTGCACCACGCGACCTACAACCGCCCGCGCCTGGTGGCGAAGCTCGCGGGCTACAACGGGCGCATCCTCGCGGTGATGATCCCGCGCAAGGCGGGCGAGATTCCGGGGGCTGAGCCCGTGGTCGAATCGCTCCCGGCCATCAAGGGCTCGCTGGCGGCACGCATCGTCCGCGGGTCGTGGGAGGACACGATCATCTTCGCCTACGGCCACTCGCTGCTGGAGGCCAACGGCGTCAGGGCCCGCGGCCGCTGGGCCGTCGTCCGCCGCGACCTCGCGACCCGCCGGCTCCTCGCCCACGAGATTTGCGAAGGCGACTGGATGGAAGTCGACGGGAAGGCCGTGACGATCTGATGTGACGCCCGCCATCAAAGAACAACGACCCATGCGCCAACTCGCCCAAACCCTCGCCCCCACCGCCGCCGACCCGGGCTGCCGCTACCTCCTCTACTCCCCCGCCGGCGCGGGCACGCACAATCCCGCCTCCACCGCCCGGCGCTGGCCGCTGGTCCTCTTCCTCCACGGCTCCGGCGAGCGCGGCGACAACCTCGACCTCGTCGCCGTCCACGGCCCGCCCAAGCTCATCGAGGCCGGGCACGACTACCCCTGCTTCGTCGCCTCGCCCCAGTGCCCCGACGGCGGGATCTGGTCCCCCGCACTCCTGCTCCGCCTGCTTGACGACCTCGAGTCGCGCCTCCCCGTCGATCGCGCCCGCGTCTGCGTCACCGGCATCTCCATGGGCGGCTACGGCACGTGGGAGATCGCCCGCACCGCGCCCCAGCGCTTCGCCGCCATCGCCCCCATCTGCGGCGGCGCCCCGCCCCTGTGGAGTTGGGTCCTCAAGGGCCTGCCCATCTGGGCCTTCCACGGCGACAAGGACAGCGTCGTCCCCGTCGAGCAATCGAAGGACATCATCGACTGGATGATCCGCGAGAAGGCCGAGCCTCCGCCCCGCCTGACCATCTACAAAGGCGTCGGCCACGACTCGTGGACCGAGACGTACAACAACCCCAAGCTCTTCGAGTGGTTGCTCTCGCACAAACACTGAGCCGCAAGGGTGGACAACTTGAGTTGCCCACACCCGGCCCCGCGTCAATCCTTCCGCCACAACCATTCCAACGACTCGGGCAGGATCGCCCCCGAGCGGTTCATGTCGTGGCCGCCGTCGGTGAAGTCGAGCTTGTAGTCGTACCCCATGAAATGCAGCGACGCCGCCATCTGCAGGTTGGCGATCGCCCAGTTGCCCTGGGTGATGTCGAGGTCGTTGCTGCCCGCCTGCAGAAAAACGCGGATCGGCTTGCGCGGGGTCTTGCGGATGAGCGTGGGATAGACGTGGCCGCCGAGGAAATCGACGAAGCTGCCGACGTGGGTGAGGACCTTGCTGAAGGCGTCGGGCCGCTGCCACGCGGCGGTGAAGGCGCAGATCCCGCCGCAACTGCAGCCGCAGATCGCGCGCCCGGCGGGGTCGTTGGTGAGGCGGACGCGCTCGCCGACAGCGGGGAGGATCTCCTCGAGGATCATGCGGGCGTAGAGGTCGTTCATCGAGTCGTATTCGACGCCGCGGTTGCTCATGCAGTCGGTGCTGGGGACCCATCCGGTGCGGCGGGCGCCGCTGTTGTAGTCGTTGTCGGCCGCGAGTTTGCCGGGCGTGACGGGCGGGTAGTAGCCGGGGTTGACGAAGAGCCCGACGGTGACGGGCATGCGCTTCTGGTGGATGAGGTTGTCGAACACCGCGGGGACGCGCTGCAGGCCGCCCTCCTCGACGTAGCGGCCGCCGTCCTGGAATACCATCACGTTGGCGGGCGTGGCGGGATCGTATTGGGCGGGGACGTAGACCCAGTAGTCGCGGATCGTGCCGGGGAAGATGGAACTGCGGGTCTGGTGGGCGGTGACGCTGCCGCGCGGGACGCCGGGGTGGCGCTGGGAGTCGGGGCCGAAGGTGAACGGGCCGGGGATGGGCGTGGGGATCTGGAAGCGCGACACGGCGGACTCCGGGGGCGGCGGTGATGGCTGCTGAGACGCCGGCCGGAGTATAGCGGCAACGAATTGCATCAAGGCGCCGAACGCCCTCTTGTAGGGTGGGTTGAGCGGTATTCCGCGAAGCCCACCGGTTGGGCGTCGAGTCTTGCGGTCACTGACGTGGATCGCAACCGATGCGGAAAGATCCGCCTCTGCGCCCACAGGTGGGTTTAGAGGCGCACGGCCACACACCTCGCGCCGGTGGGCTTCGCCGGGTACGGCTCAACCCACCCTACAAGAGAGCAATCGCCGCCTCACGCCGCCTGCTTCGGGATCGAGAACTCCGCGCGGCATTTCCCGCCGCGCTTGGCCTTGTAGAACAGCTCGTCGGCCTCGTGGATCAGCGCTTCGGCGGTGGCGGCGCCCGAGAGCCGGCGCGACGCGATCCCGATGCTCATCGACGGCATGGTCTTGATCGTGGCGGGGTCGATCACCGCCGCCGTGCGCTTGCGGAACTCGCTCTGCAGGCGCTCGGCGACGGGGCGGGCCAGCTCGATCTCGTCGAGGTGGAGCAGGATGATGAACTCGTCGCCGCCGAGGCGCGCGGGGAGGTCTTCGCTGCGGCAGCAATCGCGGATCACCTCGCCGGAGATCTTGAGCATCTCGTCGCCGCGGGCGTGGCCGAGCGTGTCGTTCACGCCCTTGAAGCCGTCGAGGTCGATGGCGATGCAGACCAGGTCCTTGCCCGTGCGGGTGGACCGCTCGAAGTATTGCTCGGTGCCCTGGGTGAACGCGCGGCGGTTGGCGAGGCCGGTGATCAGGTCGGTCTTGGCGAGGCGCTCCATCTCCACGGCGGCGGCGCGGAGCTGGGTGGTCCGCTCGGCGACGCGGATCTCCAGCGTGCGGTTGGCTTCCGACAGCTCGGCGTAGCTCGCGGCCAGCTTGCCCGCCATCCCGTTGAAGGCCATGCCCAGGTAGGCGATCTCGTGCTCGCCGGTGATGGTGATCGGCTTGGGGTCCATCCCCGCGGTCAGGCGGCGGATGCCCTGGTGGAGCGAGGCGAGGCCGCGGCTCCAGTTCCGCATCCAGAAGAGCAGCGGGACGCCGCTGACCAGCAGCGTGCATCCCGCCGCCGCGAAGAGGATCGCCGCCGGCGCCCACCACGCGCCAGCGTGGGCCCAGCGCAGTTCCCTGGCGGCGTGGAGCAGCCCCAGCGCGGCGCAGGGCTGGAGCAGCGCGAAGAGGAGCATGCAGCGCAGCACTTGGCGGTGCAGCCGGCGGTGCGGGGGGAACTCCAGGGCCATGAGGTTCTGGGTGCGGGACCAGTTGATGCTGTCGGGACGCATGGGAGCCTCTTGGGTGAGGGTGTCGATTGGGTGTCGATGGAATTCAATATTCCGACCACGCGATGGCGGACACCTGCCCGCTCGCGGGCGACTGCAGCAGCCGGACGTCGGCGGTGAGCAAGGCCGGGTTGGTGTCGAGGTGGACCTGGGCGCTGGAGTCGGCGGTGAACTGCTGGCCGAGGTAGACGCCGAAGAACTTGGCGGTGTCGGTGACGTTGAGGGTGGAGGCGGGGGCGTCGACGATGGCGCAGATCTGGGCCTGGTCCTTGCAGGTGTAGGTCTGCGGGAGAATGATCAGCGCGACGCCGTAGATGATCAGCCGGCCCGGGGCGCCGCTGTCGCTGTTGAGGGCGGCGTTGTTGCTCGCGGTGATGCCGCCCTTGGCGTAGATGGTCAGCGTCGAGCCCGCGGGGACGGTGATCTTCGCGTTGCCGCTGATCGAGAGCGTGCCGTCGATGGTGATGTCGGCGTTGCCGCTGGGCTGGAGGATGCCCGTGCCGCTGAGCGTGACGTTGTTGTAGTGGTTGTGCCCGCTGACGGTCAGGGGGGCTGGCGGCGCTGTTGCTCGACTTGTTGGGCGGGAAGACCACCAAATCGAAAGGCGCGGAGGCGGGGAGCGTGAGGTTGAGGACGTTGGTGAGCGTGCCGGTGATGGAGGAGACGGTGCCGGTGAGGTTCGCGAGGTTGACGGTGGAGGTGACGCCGCCGCTGATCCAGGCGTTGCCGTTGAGTTGGCTGGAGTTGGCGATGGTCAGCGTGCCGGCGACGAGGGGGCTGACGACCACCGACGCGCTCGAGCCGCTGTTGCTCCCGCTGTAGGCCCCGGAGGAGGAGTCGTAGCTGTCGACCGAGGCGCTGCCGCTCAGCGCGGTCTTGAGGCTCACCGCGATGCCCGCGGCGGAGGTGGCGGAGGGCGTGAGCAAGACCTCGGCGACATGGGTGGTGGAGCCGCATTTCCCCACCACGTGCAGGAGAAGCGGCCCCATGGAGCTGCTAAGCAGGTTGAGGCTCACGTTGAGGTCGACGAGACCGAGGAGGTTGACGCCCAGGGAGAGCGGCCCGCTGGTGGGGGAGAAGGTGGCGGTGACGCTGTAGCTCCCGTTGGTCACGGGGAAGTCGGTGAGCCAGGCCCCGCTGGAGCGCGTGGAGCGCCACGAGGAGTCGGAGCGGACGTAGGCGATCATCGAGGCGAGTCCGCTCTGGGCGATCTGCCGGGCCTGGGCTTTGTCGGCCATGCTGTGGCCGATCTGCGTCGTGTTGGCGGTGATGTAGAGATAGCTCCCGCCGAGGATCACCGCGGTGGCGATCACGAGCATGCTGAGCACGAGCGCGATGCCGCGGGGGTGGCGCGGGCGGCGGGGCCCGGGGGCCCGGCGGGCGCGTGGGCGACGCGCCTTGGCTTCGGCGGTCGAACGGGCGGTGTCGATCTCTCTCGTCATGGGCTGCACTCTCCCCAAGTGAACGCTGACAGATGAACGCGGACGCCGCTCCTCACTGGATTCCGGCGACGACGCGCAGCGGCGTGCCGGGCGCGTCGGAGAAGGTGACGTCGATGCTGGCGCACGTGGCCGACTGCGCGGCGGACTGGTCGAGCCGGATCGCGATCGCCGAGACGGAGTCGCCCCAGAGCGTCGCGGGGAACGAGGCGGTCCCCTCGAGCGCGGCCGTGATGGTGTTGAAATCAGAGGTCAGGGCATAGCTCGGGTCGCTCGCGAGGCTGCTCGCGGGGGCGTAATACCAAAGCCTGGACTGCGCGCTGCTCCACTCGATCCGCCGCATCTCCGAGACGTTCGGCTTGCCGTCGGCGTTGGTGTCGCTCGTCCAGAGGACGAGGTAGTTGCTGCCGTAGGCGAGGATGCGATAGGAATTGTGGATCGTGGCCCGGAGGCGGGAGATCATCACCTGGGCCCGCACGTTGTCGCTCAGCGCGGTGTCGCCGTTCTGCGTGCCGTGGGCGATGGCATAGAGCATCCCCGACATCCCGGCGACCGCCATGGCGGTGACCGCGAGCGCGATGACCACCTCGACGAGCGTGAAGCCGCGCCGGCGGACGTTTCGCATGCGGCGCGGCGGCCATGGGATGTCCATCACGGCTTGGCGATGAAGCGCACGAGCGTCCATGTGGAGCCTTTCCCATCGGAGATGGTGATGGTGACGGTCTTGCCCTGTTGGCTGACGCCCATGGGCGTGATGGCGAGCGTGCCCGCGGCGACGGCGACGGAGCGGGAGAGCCCGGCATAGGCACTGGGATAGGCGGTGAGGGTCGCGTCTACCAACGTCCCCGCGGCCTCGGAATAGCCGTTGTAGTCGTCGACGCCGACGAAGGTCGCCCGCGTCGCGCCCGGGCCGCCCGAGGGCTCGGCGTACGGCTTGGTGAGGATCTCCTCCATGAGGTCCTCCGAGAGATGGGCGGCGCGCAGGGCGTTGTCGCTGTACCTCAACTGCTTCCCGCCCGCGGCGGTGACATAGGAAAGCCCCATGACGGCGATGGCTATCAAGGAGAGCGCCAGCACGGCCTCGATCAACATAATCCCACGGGAATGCGAAGGTATTGTGGCCGTGGTCATGCCGCATTGGTATCGTGCCGATGTGGTAGTCGGCGGCGCGGCGCTTCGTCGGCGCCTCCCCTGCGTCGGCGGCTTGGCCGGCATCCTCTTGAGGGAGAAGCGAATCATGGCCCAACGCAACGACTGCCTCCGCCGCGGCGCATCCCGGTCGGCCTGCCTGCCGCAGCGCGGGTCGCACAGGGGCTGGCTCCAAAGGACATACGGGTACACGCTCGTGGAACTGCTGGTGGTCCTCGCGGTGCTCGCGGCGGCGGGGGCACTGGCGGTGCCGTTGATCGTCGACGAGTCGGCGACGCGGGTGAAGGCCGGGGCCGCGCAGCTCGTGGCCGATCTGCAATACGCCCAGGTCGCCTCGCTGGCCCGCAGCGACGACCCCTGCTGCATCGTCTTCTCCACCGCGCAGCAGACATACACCGTCGCGCGGTCCTCCGCCCCGGCCACGCCTTTGACCGACCCTTCGACGCACAGCCCGTACGTGGTGGTCTTCGGCTCGGGCAGGGCCTCGGCGGCGACGGGCGTGCAGATCGAGAGCGCCTCGTCGACGACACTGGGGTTCACCTCGATGGGCGCGCTGACGCAGGCCTCGTCGGCGACGGTGACGCTGACCTGCAAGGCCCGCAGGGTGACGGTCTCGATCGATGCTTCCACGGGCCGGGCCTCCGTTGGGACTGTTCAGTGATTCACATCTGCGTTTCGGAGTGGTGACGCACGGATGCGCCGCCCTCAGCGGGCCGCGACTTGGCTGGCCTGGAAGAGCGGGAGCATCACCGCCGCCGCGATGAAGCCGATCGTGCTGCCCAGAAAAAGGATCAGGCAGGGCTCGATCATCTGCGTCGCGTTCTTGATCGCCATCTCGTATTCGACCTGCAGGTGCTGCGCCACGCGCTCGAAGACCAGCGGGAGCCGGCCCGAACGGTCGGCCGCGTCGATCATCTGCGCGACGGGCGCGGGGATCAGCGGCGAGGCGAGCAGCGGGCCCGAGACGTGCTCCCCGAGCTGGACCTTGGCGAGGATGCTCTCCCAGATCTCGCGGTAGTGGACGTTGGGCGAGACCTCGACGGCCACGCGCAGCGTGTCGACCAGCGGGACGCCCGAGGAGAGCAGCATCCCGATCGTGCGGAACGCGCGGGTCTGGTACATCATGTTGAAGATCGTCTTGAGCACGGGGAAGCGGACTCGCAGCGTGTCGAGCCCGCGCTGGCCCGCGGGCATCGCGGCGGCGAAGAAGCCCCCGACGACCAGCGAGACGGCGACGATGAGGAACCAGTACCAGTGGGCGATGAGCGCGCCGCTCGCGGCCATGAGCATGCGCGTCGGCAGCGGGAGGGCCGCCCCCTTGGCGGCGAAGAGGGCCGAGAAGTGCGGGAGGATGAAGGCCAGCAGGAAGACCAGCACCGCCATGCAGGCGAAGAACATCATCGCGGGGTAGATCATCGCCCCGCGCACCTTCTTGATGATCTGCATCTCGATGAGCATGTGCTCGGCCCCGCGGGTGAGCATCTGGCTCATCGTGCCGCTGGCCTCGGAGGCGCGGATGAGGCTGGTGACGTATTCGGGGAAGACGCGCGGATGGTCGCGCATCGCGTCGGAGAGCGGCCGCCCCTCCTCGACCTGGCGGTGGATCGCCTTGACGATCTCGCCGAAGGCGTCGTCGGACTTCTGCTGGGCGAGGCACTCGAGCGCGCCGCTCAAGGGGATGCCCGTCTCGACCATGATGGCGAGCTGCGACATCCACCACGCGAGGCGCTCGCGGCTGACGCGTCGGCGGCCCAGGAGCGCGCCCCAGTCGCGCGCGGGGCGGACGGGCGCGTCGGCGGAGGCGAGGCGGATGACGAAGAGGTCGCGCCCGGCGAGGGCGGCCCCGGCCTCGGCGAGGCTGCCGGCGCTGAGCATGCCCGTGAGGAGCTTGCCGCCTTCGTCGCGCGCTTCGTATGCGAATTGTCCCATGGGTGGTCCCTCTGGATGCGTCGTTCAGGTCTTTGGGTTGGCGGCGTTGCCCGCGGAGTTGCCGGCGGAGCTGCCCGCGCCGGCGGGCGGCTGCGCGGCCTCCGCGTCGTCGTCGACGCGCACGACCGAGCCGAGCAGCGAGCCGAGCGTGATGAGTCCCTTGCGCACTTTTTCGATCCCGTCCATGAGCAGCGGGGTGTAGCCGTGCTTGAGGGCAAGCTCGCGGACGTTGGTCATGTGCGGGTCACGGGCGAGGCCCGAGAGCATCTCCTCGGTGAGGAGCATCAATTCGTGGATGCCCGTCCGGCCGGAGAGGCCGGTGTTGCGGCAGTTGGCGCAGCCGCGCCCGGCGAAGCATTTGTCGAGCGGGATCTGCGGACCGAAGAGCTGCGCCAGGGCGGCTTGGTGGGAGGGGGCGATCCGCGCCTCCTGCCGGCAGTGCGGGCAGATGCGGCGGACGAGGCGCTGGGCGAGCACGCCGCGCACCGCGGCGGCGACGAGGTAGGGCTCGACGCCCATGTTGATCAGCCGCGGGATCGCCCCCGGCGCGTCGTTGGTGTGGAGCGTGGTGAGGACGAGATGGCCCGTGAGGGCGGCCTCGGTGGCGAGCCGGGCGGTCTCCACGTCGCGCACCTCGCCGACCATGATCACGTCGGGGTCTTGCCTGAGCAGGGCGCGGAGCGCGCCGGCGAAGGTGAAGCCGGACTTGGGCATGACCTGGAACTGGTTGACGCCGCGGAGGCGGCACTCGACGGGGTCCTCCACGGTGCTGATGTTGTAGCGGACGTTGGCGATCTCGCTGAGCGCGCCGTAGAGGGTGGTGGACTTGCCGCTGCCGGTGGGACCGGTGACGAGCACGAGGCCGTTGGGCTCGCGCAGGAGGCCGCGGAAGCGGGCGAGGAGCCCGGGCTCGAAGCCGATGGAGTCGAGGCCGAGGATGCCGCCGTGGTGGTCGATGATGCGCACGGCGACCTTCTCGCCGTGGCGCGTGGGCATGGTGGAGACGCGCAGCTCGACGGCGCGGTTGGCGATGCTCGCGGTGATTCCGCCGTCCTGCGGGAGGCGGCGCTCGGAGATGTCGAGGTTGGCCATGATCTTGATGCGGCTGACCACGGCGGGGAGGAGGCGCGTCGGGGGCCTGATCTGCTCGGAGAGCTCGCCGTCGACGCGGTAGCGCACGCGGAAGGTCTCGCCGTCGGGCTCGATGTGGATGTCGCTGGCGCGGAGCTGCACGCCCGTGCAGATGATGAAGTTCACGAGCTTGATGACCGGCGAGTCGGAGGCGGCGGCCTCGAGATCGTCGAGCGCCTCGTCGGGGCGGCGCTCGACGACGGTGACGTCGAGCCCGATCTGGTCGAGCATCTGCCCCCAGGAGGATTCGAGCCCGCCCGCCTGGTGGCGGTGTCGCTCGGTGGCGAGCTGGCCGCGCACGGCCCGGATGTTGTCGGGCATGGCGGCGAGGATCTGCGCCTGCATGCCCGAGGCCGAGGCGATCTCCTCGCGCAGGAAGGCGTCGGCGAAGTCCTCCACGGCGACCGTCAGCCAGCCCCCCACCGCGGCGAGCGGAAGCGCGTTGTGCTTCTCCAGGAATTCCCAGGGGAGGGCCTTGATCGCGTCGGCCTTGACCATCGAGGCCTGGAGGATGACGAAGGGGATGCCCAGGGCGCGGGCTGCGGCGGAGACTTCGGCGGCGGTCGCGCGCGGCGCGGCAGACTCCTGCGATGGAGCGGGAGATGAGGCGGGCCCGGCCGGCGCTTCCTTGGAGCGTTCGGCGGGCGGGCGGCGCGGGATTTCCTTGTGGATCGTCATCTCGTTTTCAGATTGAGGATCGGGTTCACGGCCGGGGGCGGGCGGCGGCGAGCGCGGGGATGTCGAGCCGGACTTGCTGGCCTTGGCTTTCGACCGTGACGCCGGCGACATCGATCGCCGCCACGCGGAATTCGCCGATCGTGTCGCCCACGCCGCAGACCTGGTTGTTGATCAACGCCCTCGTGGCGGGCCCGCGGAGCACGGCCCGGAGATGGAGCGCGGCGCGGGCCGCCTTCGCCACTTCCTCGGCGAGGTCCACCGCCTGTGGCGCGGAGTTGGCTGCGCGGGCGGTGTCGACGGCGGGCGCGGCCGGCTCGGGCGCGCGGCGGGCGGGCGGATGGAAGAAGGGATCGCGCACGTCGTCGATCGGCCAATCGCAGGCGATGGTCGTGCTGGCCGCCGGCGCGTCGGGGACGGATGTGGGCGGGGCGGCGAGCGCGTTCGCCTCGGCCCCGCTCGTGGACGCGGCCTTCGCTGCGGAGTTCGCGGGCGTCCCGGCTCCGCCTTGGGCGAGGCGCATCGCGACCACCGCGGCCAGGAGGAGCATCGAGGCGATCATCACGTGTTTCTTCGTCTTGTCGCTCATGGCTGGTCGAGATCCTTCCCCGGCTTGCGGGCATACGCGGAAAGCTGGAGCGACACGCCGATCGGCTCCTCGGGGTTCTGCGGGTCGACCTGGAACAGGACGCGGTCGATGCGCGTGCGGCGGTCGAGGGCCTCGATGCGCCGGAGCAGGAAGAAGGCCTGGCGGAAGTCGCCGCGGCAATCGACCTCGAGGGGCAGCCGGCGGAGCGGGCCAGCGTCTACGCCCACGCCCGTGGTCACATGCTGGGAGCCGAGGCCCAGGTCGCTCATCTCCGAGCCAAGCTCCTGCAGGAGCCCGCCGACGTTCTCGCGCGGGGGAACGGCCAGGCGCAGTTGGGCCGTGAGCGCCTCCACGCGTGCGGCCTGTGTGAGCAGACGGGCGCGGCGGGTGACGGCCTGCTCCATCTCGCCGGCCTGCTGATGCAGGGTGGCGAGGCGTTCGCGGTCGTTGGCCAGGAGCGACTGTCGGGCCCAGAGCCCGGCGGCGACGGCGAGCGCCAAGCCCAGGCCCCAGGCCGTCTGCTGCCATTTGAGGCGGCGGTCATTCACCATGGGCGACTCCAGCCGCGACGACGAACGTCGCCTGCGGCATCAATTCGACGACGATCTTGAACTCCACCACGCCGCGCTCGTCGGCGCGGCGCTCGAGGCTGTTGGCGAGCGCGGCCGACGCGACGGCGTGGCTCTCCGAGAGGGTCTTCATGAACCGCCAAAGCGACTCGCCGCCCTTGGAGCGCCCTGAGATCTGGACGTGCGCCCCAACGGGCACCGCGCGGGGAACGGCGTCGCGGGCCGCACCGGAGACCTGCACGGGGCTCGGAGCCGGACGGTCCGCGGGCGAGTCGATGCTGAGCGACGTGAGCTCGATCTTCTCAGGCGCGAGATGGCAGATGAGCGCGACGACCGCCGCCGCGGGCGACTTCGCCGCGGCGCCGTCGACCAACTTCAGCTCGCGCTCGGCTTTCTGAAAGTCGCGGTCGAGCTGTTGCACCTGGAGGAAGGCCGGCTCGAGTTCCCGCAGCCGGGCCTCCGCGGCCTTGGCGTTCCAGCGCAGTTGCTCGTGGCGATGGCAGAAGTCCCCCGCCGCCAAGGCCCCGGCGATGCCCACCGCGATGGTGGCCAGCGCCATCCTCCGGCGGGTGCGGCGCGCGGCCCGTTCGCGGGCGAACCTCTCGGGCAGCAGATTGATCTGGTTCATCGGGCCGCCTCCATGAGGACGGACGCGGATTCGTAGTGGGACAGGCCGTGCACGATGAGCCGCCCGAGTTGCGGGTGGGGCGACCCGTTCGACAAGCGGTCGGCCAGGTTCGGCAGGCGTGCGGCCTGGGCGACGATGCCGGCCAGCGCCTCGGGGAGGTGGTCGCCCGCGACGATGACGCCGGGGTCGAGCAGGCCGGGAAGCGCGCGGCGGCAGTGCTGCACGCAGTAGTTGATCTCCTTGCCGATCTCCCGCCCGATGGAGTCGACGGCCTCGCTGGTGGCGGCGTCGGCGTCGGGGTCGCAGGTCTGGTCCGCCATGGCGCGGTCGGCCAGCGCGAACGCCTCGGGCTCGGAGATGCCCTTCACCAGCGCCAGGCGCTCCGCGACGCGGCTCATGCCCAGCGGGAGTTTCTTGACGAAGCGCGTCTGGTCGCCCTCGGCCAGCACGACCAGCGTGTGGGCCTGGCCGACATGCGCCAGCGCCAGCCACGCCGGCTCGCCCGCCATTCGTCCCGCGGCCTGCCCCGCTGCGCAGAGGACGTGATGGGCCCCGCGGGCCAGGGCGCAGGAGGCGGAGTCGATGGCCGTGGGCGTCAGCCCGGCCTCCTCAAGCAGCAAGGCCCGCTCCTCGGCGTGGCGCGTCTCCATCGCCATGAAGACGCCTTCGAGCCGGGTCTTGCCCGCCGTCTCGACTTCCGCGGTCATCAGGAATCCACTGCGGATCGTCTCGGCCGGGGCGCCCAGGACCCGGCTCGCCTGCCACTGCACCGCGGAGGCCGACTCGTCGGGACTCATCGGGGCGAGCTTGGCGCCGGCGTAGGTCACGTTGGCTTCGGGGGCGCAGGCGACGACGTCGCGCCCGACGAACTCGCCCTCGCGCAGCATCCGGCGGATGGCCTGCACGGCGTGCAGGCGGTAGCGCTCGGCGGAGGCGCGGGCCTCAGGCGGCACCGCCGCCTCGGCGAAGGGGGCGCGGTCCGCGCGCCCGTTCCTCGGCGGCGTCTGCGACAGCCGGATGAACCGTTCGCCCAGGTCGCACCCGATCGCCGCCGCGGACGCAAAAGGTCGTAACCACATCGGCTTTCTCCATTCCATCAGGCCATGTCCGCCGCACTTCGCACTCGCGCTCCGGGCCGGGCTGGCGGGACCAGCCTTGTCTGGCCGGCGAAGGGGTCATCGACGACTACCAAACGCCGGATTATGAATTGTTATTATGCGCATCAGAGTTTCTACCAATGCAAACATACTCACCATGGAGACGCTCACGGGACATTCATCGTCTCTTCAACGGAGCTTGGCCGGACCGGACCGCCCGCAACCTCAATGTTCGGCCATCGCGGGCCATGGCAATACGGGCGAAAGGCATTCGATGGTGAATGCCGCGTGATTAATTGGCGAAATCGGTGCCTTGCGGAATGTGAAAAGTCTGGGTCGAACGGCTTGCATATACAGATGGGCATGCGGCGTGCCGCAGATGGGTTCGATGCTCCGTGAATACGAAAGCAGGACGAACGTCGTGTGCAAAGATTCCGAACAGCACAGGATTGATCTGGCGGGGATTCACCAAGGCGTCGCATGGGCCGATGCAAAGGCCTGACGCGCCCGGGCATCCCGGCGCATCCGATCGCGGCGCAATTCTGGCGAAAGGGAGTCTTGTGGCGACGCAGTCAGGCCGATCCGCCGAAGGGACGGGACAGACAAACGCTTCGCAGGAGGCGGCCGGCACGGGCAAGCCGGCCGTCTTCGTGTCGCGCATGCCGGTCTACGACCGCAACAAGGAGGTCTGGGGGCACCAGATCCGGCTGTCGTCGGGCATCGGCGCGGCCGGGGCCGACGGGGCGAAGGCCCCCTCGCTCTCGGAGGTGATCATCCACGCGTTGCAGGAGCTGAACCTGCCCGCGATGGTGGGCGACGCCCGCATCATCATCCCCATAACGCGCGAGCTGGTCGAAGAGAACGCCCACACGCTCTTGCCGCGCGAGAACACGACTTTCGAGCTCTCGTTGGAGCAGATGTCCGACGACGACGCCGCGGCCGCCTGCCGCAGGCTCTCCGACGCCAGGTACGGCGTCGCCCTCAGCGGCGACCCGAGGCGGATCGTCGGCTCAACCGCATTCGCGGACGTGGACCTGATCGAGATCGAGTCCGAAACGCTCGGCTCCGACGCGCTGCGGGACATCCCCACGGCGCTGCGCCCGCGGACGCTGGTGCAGTCGATCGAATCGCCCTCGGAACTGGCGCGGGCGATGGAATCGGGCTGCCAATACCTGCACGGATGCGTCTTCGCCCATCCCGAGCCGATCAAAGGCGCGCGGGTCCGCGGGTTCCGCCCGGTCCATCTCGAGATGCTTCGGATCGTCAACTGCCCCGAAGTGGATTACGCGCAGCTTGAATCGGTGATCCGGCGCGACGTGGCCCTCTCCGCGGGGCTGCTGCGGATGATCAACAACGCGTCGCGGGCGCTGCGCCACAAGGTCACGCGGTTCCGCGAGGCCTTCGTCATGCTCGGCGAGCGCAACCTGCGGCGGTGGGCGGCGGTCGCGGCCCTGCGCGAGGTGAGCGACGAGGCGCCCGACGAGGCGATCCGCGCCTGCCTGGTCCGGGCGCGGTTCTGCGAAGCGATGGCGGCGGGCGAGGGCGTCCCGCAGCACGGCATGGATTTGTTCACGGTGGGCCTGTTTTCAGGGCTCGACGCGGTGTTGGGCCTTTCGCTGGAGGAGGCCCTGGCGAGGGTCGGCGCGCCCGACATCGTCGCCGACGCGATCCTCCGCCAGCAGTCGTCGCCTCCGCTGATCGCGCGGATCCACAAGCTCTGCATGGCCTGCGAACGGGCCGACTGGGGCGAGGTGACGGCGACCACCGCGGGGCTGCGGCAGTTCCAGGGCGAGATCGCCACGCTTTACTACGACAGCCTCAACTGGGCGACGCAGGCCCTGGAGGCGTGAAGGCCGCGCCGCGGCGTTGGAGAGGCCGGGACACAAAGAAGCCACCTTCGCCTGAGAGAAAGGCGAAGGTGGCGTGAGCCGGCGGAGTGCGGCAGCCGGCTTTGGGAAGGCGCGTCCATGCGATGCGGAATCAGGCCCGGGCGGACTTGGCGTACTTCCGCTTGAGGCTGGCGAGGCCGACGAGGGCGAGGCCCGCGAGACCGGTGAAGCCGGCGGCGGGAACGGGGACCGCGGTCGCCTGGGGCGCGGTGTAGTCGATGGTCAGGACCGGCCCGCAGCCGAGCAGGGCGCCAAGGAGGGCGGCCGTCTCGGTGGAGTCGAAGGTCTGCGAAGTGTTGTTGACGCCTTCACGGGCGACGATGCCCAGATGGGTGCTGTTGCCGAGCAAGGACTGGATGTAGGCGGTGCTCAGGACCGTCGTGATTGAGCCGGGGCTGCCGATGAAGCCCGTGATGCCGAGTTGGTTGGAGGAGGGGTTCGCGTCGGCGGCGTCGCAGATGCCGTTGCCCGAGAAGCCGTCGAAGATGATCTTGCCCTGCGGGGGCGGGGGCAGGAGCGGGAGGGCGAGCGGGAGCGCGAGGTCGACGTTGATCTTGAGCGTGACGGAGTTGATGACCGCGTCGGCGGGGATGTCGGTGAGGCAGAACTCGAGCAGGCCGCGGGTCTCGACGAGGTTGTTCTTGCCGACGGTGACGGGCAGGACGGTGGGCACGGCGAGGGAGACGAGGTTGTAGTGGACGCCGTCGACGGTCGCCGCCTGGGCGTCGATCGACTTGAGGGAGATGGTGCTGGCGAAGGCCTGGCTGGCTCCGAGCACCGCGGTCGCGAACAGGAGGCCGAGTGAAAGACGCATGCGAACTTCCTTTCAGGATACGAAACGGGGTATTTCTGAAAAGGTCGAGCCTTGAACCCCTCCAAGCCTGCGACCGGTTCCCAACGAGGGAGTTGCGATGACTATACAATTGAAATCCCCGTTTCTAAGTATTCACGAAACGTGCGCCGAGCGGCGCGGAGAGCGCACGGAATTGCCCAATCGCTTGGGTGGGATGGAGTTGCGCGTTTCCGCGGACGGATCGGAGTTTCCCCGATGGGGTTCCGGCCACGTGAATATCACAGATGAGCGAAGCCCAAAAGGCAATATGGGCCATTGGTAACGCCTGTCCAGCGCGGGACAAACCTAGGTTGTCGACGAATGATCATTGCACACCTAACTATGTTCGAAATACCAATTGAGATGCACGAATGGACATCGACCGCGTTCGTCGACGTTCCGTCCGTGCCCGGGAGAAGTGAATCATGGACGTCCTGACCGATGTGATGCAGACGGTGCGGCTGCGCAGCACGCTTTGCGGCCTGATGGAGATGACGGCCCCCTGGGGCGTGCGCATGCCGCCCCCCGCGGGCTCGCGGCTGTGGTTCGTGGTGGTCTCGCGGGGCACATGCAGCTTGGAGATGGAGGGGCTTGAGGGCTCGCTTCCCCTCGCGGGGGGCGATTTGGTGATCGGGCTCAGCGCCGGCGGCTGCGTGCTGCGCGACGGGCCCGGCTCCCTGGCCGAGCCGTTCGAGCAACTCGCCCAGGCGGGCGAGGCCGGGGCCGGCTTCGTCGTGCGCCAAGGCGGGGGCGGCGCGGCGGTCCGGCTTGTGTGGGGCGCCTTCACCATCGAGGACCGCGACGACAACCCGCTGATGGCGTCGCTCCCGGCCTACATCCACATCCGCGCGGAGCAGAGCCACTCGGTCGCGTCGCTGGCCTCGACCCTGGCCTGCGTGGTCTCGGAGGCGGGCTCGGAGCAGCCGGGCGCCTACACGATCGTCAGCCGGATGGCGGACGTCCTTTTCGTGCAGGCGGTGAGGCTGCACCTGCGCGAGGACGACCCCTCGGCCGCGGGCTGGCTGCGGGCCTTGAGCCACCCGCAGATCGGGGCCGCGCTCCGGCTGCTGCATGAGAGCCCCGCCGACCCGTGGACGGTCCAGTCGCTGGCGCAGTCGGTGGGGATGTCGCGCTCCACCCTCTCGGCCCAGTTCAGCCGGCTCGTGGGCCATTCGCCGATGCATTACCTGACGTCATGGCGCATGTACAAGGCCGCGACGTCGCTCCGCGAAGGCGCGTCGATCGCGCGGGTCGCCCGCACGGTGGGCTACAGCACCGACGCCGCCTTCAGCAAGGCCTTCCGCCGGCACATCGGCCGCGCCCCGGGCGAGTACCGGCGCAGCCGGCGGTGTTGCCCCGGACAAGCGGATGCGCGCGGCGCCCTCGCTGGAAATTCGGATTGACCGCGGCTGGCTTCGTCCGCGCGCCCTTCGTGGCTAAACTTGAGGAGCGATGGCGTGGGAGCCCAACGGGGCGATTTCGCGCGGCGATTTCCCAGGCCGTCGTTTCATCACGTCTCGAGGAGGTTCCCATGCTCAGCAAGAAAATCGAAGCGGCGCTGAACACGCAGATCGGCCACGAGTTCACGGCCGGGTACACCTACCTGTCCATGGCGGCCTGGTTCGAGTTCAACCATTGGACGGGCTTCGCCAAGTGGATGTACGCCCAGCGCGAGGAGGAGCTGATGCACGGGATGAAGATGTACAAGTTCACCTGCGACCGCGGCGGGCGCGTCGAGCTGCCGGCGCTGGTCAAGCCCCCCACCGAATTCAAGAATCCGCACGACGTCTTCGCCCGAGCGTTCCTCATGGAGAAGGCCAACAGCAAGACGATCAACGACCTCTACGGCCTGGCGGTCGACGAGCGCGACTACATGACGCAGAGCTTCCTCAAGTGGTTCCTCGACGAGCAGGTCGAGGAGGAGAACATCACCGACGAGGTGGAGGCGCTGCTCAAGGTGGCGGCGGACAACCCCGGCGCGCTGGTGACGCTCAACAACCTTCTCGGCCAGCACGCGGGCGGCTCGCCCGGGACGACGGCGGGCCGGCCTCCGGGCGGGCGGCCGGCGTGATCGCGCGCTGGACCGGCGACCCCGACATTTGGATCGTGCCACACCGCAGCCGAAGGCTGCTGTGTGCCGGTCAACCTTGAGGATCGGGACTTGCGACCGATCGGGATCGCTTTCACCGGCGGGTGAGGGGAGATCCCCGGGGATCCCGCACGAACGGTTCACTCGCACATAGCAGCCTTCGACTGCGATGTGGCACGTCCTGCGCCCGCGCGGTTTCTCACGCCGGCGCCAGCTTCACCGCGGTGCCGTAGGCGAGCACCTCCGTGACGCCGGGGGTGAACTCGGTCGCGTCGTAGCGCATGGCGATGACGCCGTCGGCGCCCATCTCCTTCGCGTGCCGCAGCATGAGCTGGTAGGCGTCCCGGCGCGCGGCCTCGCAGACTTCGACGTACGCCCCGATGTTCCCGCCGACGATCGTCTTGAGCCCGCCCAGGAATCCCTGCGCGATGCTCGGCGAACGCACGACGATCCCACGGACGACCCCGAGGTACTCGGTGACCACGCGCCCGGCGACGTCGTTGCCCGTCGTCACAATCATCGGCGGCATCCTTAATAGAGAGGGCGTCATGGAGGAAGCTTCGTTCGATCCCCCGTCCCGCCGGATGGATCGGCGGCGGACAGCTTAAGCTCTTCCTTCGGGGCGGAAACCGGGGTTGGGGGAGCATCCGCACCCAACCCAAGATTTCCCGTCATTTTCCGATGTTTTCCACCCATTCACGATTGGGAGTCCTGAATAACGCCTTCGTTTTCTTTTTCCCTTGAAACCAGTCGACCGCCGGGCCGGGCGGTCGGCCTGCGCAGCGTTCCCCGCTGTTTTTCCGCGGCGGGATTCGGTTTCCCGCCGCCTTGGCGCGCAGCGATCG
>JAPLMQ010000046.1 GCA_026386955.1 Planctomycetota bacterium | reverse complement strand
GCGGCGCGCTGGGCCGACCTGCCGCGCACGCTGCGCGTCGTGCCGTTCCGCAACTACCTGCTGGTCGTCGCCCTGCTCAACCTCCCCTTCTTCCTCTGCACGCCCTACTACCACGTCTTCAACCTCGACGTGCTCAAGCTGAGCAAGACGGGCATCGCGGTGATGATGCTGGGCTACTTCGCCGTCAAGACGCTCACGCTCCCGCTGGTGGCGAGGCTGGTGCACCGCTGGGGCACGCGCAAGGTGATGCGGGCCGCGTGCATCATCTATTGGTTCTTCTTCCTGGGCTACCCGCTCAGCGCCGCCGTCGGCCCGATCGCCGTCGCGGGCGCGTGGGCGATCGCCGGCGTCGCCGACGGGGCGTGGAACGTCGCGGTGACCACGGCCCAGTATTCCTCGGTCCCCATGACGCGCGACCGCCCCGCCTTCTTCGCCGTCGCCAACCTCTGGCTGCGCCTGCTGGGCGTCGTCGGAGCGGCGATCTCGGTCTACCTGCTCGAGGCGATCAAGGGCATGGAGCTGAAGGTCGGCCCGTGGACGCTGGGCCACTTCCACCTGCTGTATGGATCGATGGCGGTGGCGATGGTGCTGGTGACGTATGGCGTGCGCTGGTTCCCCGAGCGGGCCGAGAGCGAGGCCGCGGCGAAGGAGCATGTGGCGCGGGAGGGGTGAGGGGCGAATGGCCTTGGTCTTGTTAGCCGGACGCGCAAGCGACGGGACGGGGGTCAAACGATCGACAGCCCGGCCAGAGGTATGCGGTGGACCTGCTGCATACCTCTGGCTGCGCCGGTATCTGTCGCACCCCTGTCCCGTCGCTTGCGCGTCCGGCTAACAAGACAAGCCCGCCTCACACCGCCGCCGCCTTCGCCTCCTGCTTCTTCCGCTTGTAGTTCACGATCCACTCGTACTCGTCCTGGCGCACCTTGTAGCGGCCGCCGGTGAAGGCGAGGCTGCGCTCCCAGGGGCTGAGCGTGGGCGAGGCGGGGTCGATCTCGTGCAGCCAGGTCTTGCGCAGGCCCTGGCAATGCAGCACCACGCGCGGGCGGCGGTTCGCGGCGTGGCTGTAGTTGCCCGCGTGGCCCACGAGGTGGTGGAAGACCAAGACATCGCCCGGCTCGGCGACGAACTCGTACGGCTCGCACTCCAGCAGCGGCTGGAGGTCCTTGGGGTATTGCAGGTCGGGGTTCTCCACCAGGGCCCGTTGGATGGCCTTGTGCGTCCCGGGGTAGATCGTGATGTTGCCGCTGAACGGCTCGCTCTTCGAGAGCGCGACCTGGAACATGAACCCGCTGCCGAAGATCGGGACGGGGCAGCTCACGAAGTCGATGTGGCCCGCGGGGCTGACCTCGGCCTTTGCGGCTTCGTCGTAGGGGTTGAGGAAGAGCTGGAACTGGCGCTGCCCGTTCCAATGGTCGGGCGAGCCGAACATCGTGTCGATGATGTTGCGGATGCCGGGGTCGTCGTAGACGCGCTGGAGGGCGGGCATCTGCGAGACGGGCTTGCGCGAGCGGGCGGGCGAGTTCTCGGCGGTCCATTGCGTGGGCGGCAGGCCGTGGCCGAGCATCTCGGCGACCTCGGCCATGGCGTCGCGGACGAAGTCGGGGGAGGCGAGGTTGCGCAGGACGGCGAAGCCGTGTTCGACGTAGTGGTCGGTCCAACTGAGCTTGGTGTCGATGGGGAAGGTCATGGGGGTGGTCCGGGGGAGGCGGAGAATGGCGCATCAATGATACCGCCGGGGGTGGCGGGATCGTGATGGGGAGGTGCGTCGCGGAAGCGGTCGAGACCGAGCGGCCTCTTGTAGGGTGGGTAGAGCGGTCACTACTGTCCGGGATTTCCGCGCCGCGGAATTCACGCAATCTTCGCTTGCGCCCCCGGCGCGGATCGTGCATGATCCCGTGCATGGCCGAG
>JAPLMQ010000214.1 GCA_026386955.1 Planctomycetota bacterium | reverse complement strand
GATGGGGCCCGGCCTGCGCACGTCGCCCATTCCAAGTCATCGGCTTGCATGTTCGAGGGTCTGCACATTCCCGCGGGCAATGCACGGTCACGCGGGCCTTGTTGGCCGGAAGCGCAAGCGACGGGACGGGGGTCGATCAATCCACGGCCGGGCCGGTGTTCCATGCGACGCACAATCGACGACTTCCGCGTGAAGGCCTGTTCATTGGACGGACGATCGGATGCGGAGCGAGGCCTTCAACGGTGCGACCCCCGTCCCGTCGCTTGCGCTTCCGGCTAACAATTCAACAAGGCACGGCCATGTCGCGTTCGCGCCTCCTCCGTGCGACATGCTCGCCGCGAAGGTATCCTCGACCCATGCGACTAGGAGACCTCCTGCACGACCTGCGGACGCTGGCGCCCGAGCACCTCGCGGAGCCTTGGGACAAGGTCGGCCTGCAATTGGGCGACGAGGCCTGGCCCGTGCGGCGGGCGCTGCTCTGCATCGACCTCACGCCGGCGGTGCTGGCGGAGGCGGTCGCGCGGAAGGCGGAGCTGGTCGTCGCGTACCACCCGCCGATTTTTTCGCCGCTGACGGCGCTGCGGGCGAGCGACCCGAAGCAAGGGTTGATCCTCGAGGCGGCGTCGCGGCGGATCGCGCTCTACAGCCCGCACACCGCGCTCGACGCGGCGGCGGGGGGCGTCAACGATTTCCTCGCCGGCGCGGTCGAGGCGCGGATGATCCCCGGGCGGCGCGGCGGAAAGCCCACGCCGAGCGTGCGCGCGATCAAGCCCGCTGCGGCGGGCGCGACGTGCAAGCTGGTGGTCTTCGTCCCCGATAGCCATCTCGAGCGCGTGCGGGGCGCGATGGCCGAGGCGGGGGCCGGCGCGATCGGCGACTACCGCGAGTGCTCGTTCAACGTTGTGGGGGAGGGCACGTTCCGCGGGTCGGCCAAGTCGCGCCCGAGCGTCGGCGAGCCGGGGCGCTTCGAGCGCGTCGCGGAGGTGCGCGTGGAGATGGTCTGTCCGACGGGCCGGGTCGCGCAGGCGGTCGAGGCGATCCGGCGCGAGCATCCGTATGAGGAGCCGGCGATCGACGTCGTGCCATTGTCGCCGGTGCCGGGGGTGCCGGCCGATCCGCGCGGCGCGGCGGTGGGGCAGGGGCGCGTCGTTGAGTTGGCGAAGCCGATGCGGCGGGACGAGCTGGTGGAGGCGGTGCGGCGGCGCTTGGGCGGGGCAGCGGTGGAGGCGGCGTGGCCCATCAGGGGGACGGCGGCGGGACGGGAGCGGATGCATTTCGTCGCATTTTGTGCCGGGGCGGGCGGGTCATTGCTGCGTGAGGCCGGCGAGATCGACGCGTTCGTCACCGGCGAGATGCGGCATCACGACGTGCTCGAGGCGGTCGGCCGCGGCGTCGCGGTGCTGTTGGCCGGCCACACCCAGACCGAGCGGCCGTACCTGCCGACGTATCGCAAAAGGATCGAGGCGACGGGCGGGCTGTCGCAAGTCAAGTGGATGGTGAGCAAGGCCGACGTGGCGCCGACGGTGCGGCAGGCGAGATGAGCGGCACGCAAAGTCTGGTGCCACATGTCATCGTACTCGTGACATGTGTCTTGGGAAGACGTGGCATTCGGGGTTGACGGAAGCCGCGAAGCCACTTGAATTTCGCGGGAATCAACGGTTTTCCGCGGCGTCGCAACGAGGTCGCCGGGACATCTTGGCCCATCCGTTGACCGGCACATGTCACGAGTACGATGACATGTGGCACCCAGATTCGCGAGTCCGCGGCGAACTGAAGAGAAGACCGCGTAAACGCGGAACTACGAGCCTCGGAGCTGCGAGATCGTGGCTCAGGAAGCGCCGACTGGGGCGTTCCTCACTTCCGCGGCGTGGTCGGCGCGTTGGCCGCCTGACGCGCCAGCTCGCCGGCCATCGCGGCTTCGCGGCGCATGCGGTCGAGCTTGCGCATCGCGAGCTGGGCGTCGAAGGCCTTGCGCATCTCGGCGATGTACTGCTTGTCGAGGGCCTTGATCTCCTCGGCCTTCTTGGTGAAGTCCGGCACGTTCGCCTTGGCCGCGACGGCGTCGCGGCTGATGGCCTCGGCGGTGTTGGTGAGGATCCGCTGGCTCAGCAGGGCGTCGTTCCGCGCGGCCATCAGTTCGTCCTTCGCCTCTTCGACCGCGGTGTAGTCGGCATTGGGCTTGCTCGCCAGGTCGGCCAGCTTGCCGGCGGCGAGCTCGGCCTTCTTGCGGGTGGCGACGAAGGCCTCCATCTCCGCGGCGGCGCCGGTGCCGGCCCGCTTCCTCCAGTTCTCCAGCTCGCTCTGGTCGGCGAGGCCGGCCTCGGCCTCGCGGGCGTCGAGGGCGTCGCGGCAGAGCGAGATGCGGACCGAGGCGTTGACGAGCTCGGCCCGAAGGGGGCCCGCCTTCTCACGGTCGCCCGACGCCGCGGCGTCGGCGGCCCGGAGCTGCACCGCCGCCTGAGCCTTGAACGCCGCCACCAACGCGTCGGCGGCGTCCTTGGTCTTGCCCGTCGCCTTGGCGTAGCGGGCGGCGACGTCGTCGGCCGCCTTGTTGCTGACGTCGGCCATGTTCTTCGCGCCGTTCGCCGCGGCGGCGTCCACGCCCCCGGCCCCGCCCCCGGGAGGTCGGGCGGCGGGCTTGGCGGGCTCATCGGCGAAGACGGCGGAACCGAGCGGCAGCGAGGCGACGGCGGCGAGCAGGAACGCGGCGACGAGGAGACGCAAAACACGGGATTGCAACACGGGATGCTCCTTGAGCGGGAAACGGCGCGGGGCGAAGGGATGACAAGTGGGCGCGGCGGGGGCCACGAAGAAACAAATATATCCGAACGGATTTCCTCCGGCGGTCCTCCTTTGCCTGAATGGCCATGGGGCGATGATCGCCGGCGACCGCGCCGGGAAAATCGTGGCCCCCTCTGTATAACCCGCACAAGTGTCCGGCCAAATCCGGACAAAACGAGCCGATGCGGCCGCAAGACGTGTGGGAGATGGGGGTTGCGGAATCCGAAAAATTTTCGGCGCGGGGGCATTTGTTAGCCGGAAGCGCAAGCGACGGAGGAGCGCCACGGGTGGTTTCGGAACGTTCCGGGCTCGATGGATTTTCAGATTGGTTCTGGGTGCCACATGCCATCGTATTCGTGGCATGTGAACCGTTGAGGAAGCCTGCGCGCCCCAAGCCCACGGATCGCGACGGTACGCCGTCGCGTTCCGTGGGGTCTGGGATGTCGTTGACGGAGAGGAAAGCCCTTGTTTCAAGCGGTGCGGGCGTCGTGATTGGGAAGCCCGACCCCACCGAACCCGACGGCGTACCGTCGGGATCAGTGGGCTTGAAACGACGGATTTTCAGAGGCTTCACATGCCACGACTACGATGGCATTTGGCACCCGGATTTGCGCAGGGCTTAGGTTCCGGCGAGACATGGATCGCTCCTCCATCGCTTGCGCTTCCGGCCAACAATTCGCCGAAAAAAACAGGCCCGCGCTTGCGCGCGGGCCTGGGGTTGTGGTTGCGATTCGCTTGGCCGAAGTCAGCCGATATCAGGCCTGACGACGGCGGCGGGAGATGAGCAGGCCGCCGAGGCCGAGCATGACGACCATGCTCGCGGGCTCGGGGACGGCTTGGCCGGAGACGCGGATCTCGTGGTTGACCGAGTAGTCGACCGAGTAGCCCGCGGTGATGGAGTTGAAGAGGCCGGTGAGGGTGCCGGTGTAGGTGGCGATGGTGTAGAAGCCCACGCCGTTGCCGCCGGTGAGGTCGAGGATCGACCCGCCGCCCAGGGCGAGGTTGCCTAGGATGTGCAGGACGTTGCTCTCGCCGGGGTTTCCGGGGGCGCCGGGCGTGCCTAGGTGGGCGTGCATCCCGCCGCCGATGACGTCGACGTTGCCGTTGATGGTCAGCTCGCCGACGCTGCCGTCGCCGGCGTCGAGGCGGCCACCAGTGACGGTGACGGCCTTGGAGACGTTGCCGGTGCCGGAGAACTTGCCGCCGGCGACGGTGATGGGGCCGGGGTTGAAGAGGTTGAGGGTGCCGTCGACCTGCGTGACGCCGCCGGTCTGGTTGAAGGACTGGAGGGTGGCGGCGGCGCCGGGGGTGATGGAGAACTGGCCGCTGGTGGTGAAGGTCGTGCCGCCCTGGTCGCCGATGACGTTGCCGGCGACGACGAAGTCGCCCTGGTTGTCGACGCTGGTGCGGAGGTAGCGGTTGCCGCCCGAGCCGGCCTCGAAGGAGACCAGGCCGCCGGCGAGGTTGGTGAGGTTGCCCGGGCCGTTGAGGAAGGTGACGCGGCTGTCGGGGTTGCTGGTGAAGGCGATCTTGCCGGCGTTGGTCACGTCGCCGGGCAGGGCCAGTGCGGCCCCGCCCCGGACGTTGTCGCCCGAGACGGTCAGGGTCTGCCCAGTCTGGACGTTGGTGAGCAGGCTGCTGCCGCCGCGGGCGCTGACCGCACCGGTGCCGCCCGTGAACTTGAGGTTGGAGCTGATGACGACCGCCTCGCCGGCGATGTTGCCGCCGTTGAGCTCGAAGGTGCCGTTGCTGAACTCGAACCCGCCGCCGGTGGTGAGGGTGCCGGCGTTCTGGCGGAAGGTCTGCCCGCCGCCGTTGTAGATGGCGAAGCCGCCCGCGCCGATGGTGTACGCGCCGGTGTTGGTGAAGACGGTGCTGGCCTGGTCGGAGCGGGAGAGGGTGTTGACGTTGTAGGCGCCGACGTTGTCGACGCTGGTGCGGACGTAGCGGTCCCCGCCGGCGCCGGGCTGGAAGTTGACCGTGCCGTCGAGGGCGTTGATCAGCTTGCCAGCGCCGTTGAGGAAGGTCAGGCGGTTGTCGGGGTCGCTGGTGAAGTTGAGCGTGCCGTGGTTGGTGGAGTCGGCGACGAGGGTGAGAATCGATTGGCCCTGAACGTTGTCGCCCCGGACGCTGACGACCGAGCCGGAGGAGATGTCGCCCAGCAGGCTGTTGGAGCCGCGGAGGGAGAGGGTGCCCACGCCGCCGGTGGTCTTGATGGCGGAGCCAATGATGACCGCCTCGCCGACGATGTTGCCGCCGTTGAGCTCGAAGGTGCCGTTGTTGAACTGGAACCCACCGCCGGTGGTGAGGGTCCCGCCGTTCTGGCTGAAGTTCTGGCCCCCGCCGTTGAAGAGGGCGAAGCCGCCCGCGCCGACGGTGTAGGAGCCGGTGTTGGTGAAGGTGGTGCTGGCCTGGTCGAAGCGGGTGTCGCCGTTGGCGTTGAAGGCGCCCGCGTTGGCGACGTTGATGCGGATGTAGCGCTGCCCGCCGGTGCCGGGAAGGGTGGTGATCGTGCCCGCGGCGAGGTTGGTCAGGGTCCGCCCGGCGACGCCGGTGAGGAAGGTGACGCGGACGTCGGGGTTGCTGGTGAAGCGGAGCAGCCCGGCGTTGGTGGAGTCGTTGGTGAGGGTCAGGTTGGCGGCACCGGCGGAGTTGTCGCCGATGACGCTGACGGTCTGCCCGGCCAGGATGTTGCTGTCGAGGCTGCTGCTGCCGCGGGCCTCAAGCTCGCCCGTGCCGCCGGTGAGCGTGAGCGAGCCGTTGACGACGGTGACCCTGCCAACGATGTTCCCGCCGCCCAGGGAGAAAGCGGTGCCCTGCATCAGCAGCAGGCCGGTGGGATCGACGTTGATCGTCCCGGCGGTCTGCGAGAGGGTGGCCCCGCTGATGAAGGTCGCGGTCTGCCCGGCCTCAACGACGAGGTTGCCCTGGTTGACCACGGCGTTGCCGATGTCGAACCGGGTCGCGGTCTTGATGTCCAGCAGGCCCTGGTTGGTCACACCAGTGCGGATGTAACGATTCCCGCCCGTGCCGGGCTCGATGCTGACCGTGCCGCCCAGGAGGTTGGTCAGATTGCCCGGGCCGGAGAGGAAGGTGTCGCGGACGTCGGGGCTGCTGGTGAAGCGAAGGAGGCCCGCGTTGGAACTGTTGCCCGAGAGGCTTAGGGTGCTCGCGCCGAAGCTGTTGTCGCCGGTGACGGTGAGGGTCTGCCCGGTGAGGATGTTGCTCGTCAGGGTGCTGCTGCCGCGGCTGACGACTTCGCCGGTGCCGCCGGTGAAGGAGATGTTGCCGCTGACCACGTCGACCACGCCGACGATGCTTCCGCCGTTGAGTTGGAAGTTGGCGCCTTGGAGGCGCAGCAGACTGGTGGGGTCGACATTGAGCGTGCCGGCGTTTTGCTGGAGGACCGAGCCGCCGGTGAACAACGCTGTGGTGCCCGCGGCGAGGTTGAAGCCGCTGTTGTTGGTGATGGTGTTGCCGGCGTCGACGCGGGTGAACTGCCCGACGTTGAAGGTGCCGTTGTTGACCAGGGCAAGGCGGATGTAGCGGCTGCCCCCGCCGCCGGCGAGGGTCTGGATGGTGCCCGAGGCGTTGTTGGTCAGGGTGCCGCCGCCGGTCAGGAAGGTGTCGCGGGTGTCGGGAATGGAGGTGAAGTTGATCGTGCCGCTGTTGCTGGAGGCGGCGCCAAGCCCGAGGGTTGCGTTACCGTGGACGTTGTCGCCGGCGATCTGCAGCGTGGCGTCGAGGGCGCTGATGGTCAGCGAATTGAGGGAAGCGCTGCCGCGCAGGTCGACGGTGTAGGGGGTGCCGGTGACGCTCAAGGTCGCGTCATCGAAGCCGCCGGGCGGGCCGGCGGGCGTCCAGTTCGCGGGGTTGAAATAGGTGCCGTCGGTCGCGGTCGCCCAGTTGTAGGGGGCCGCGTGCGCCTGCGTGGAGGCGAGCCCGAGCACGAGGCCCGCGGCGGCGAGGCGGAACTGCAGCCCGGACCAGCGGCGCATCGCGGCGCGGGCGATTTTGGCTTGCGGCTGCTGACGACGACGACCAGAAATGTGAGACATGTTTCTACTCTCCCCAACGTGTGGTGGACTTCTTCGTTCCCAGGCCCTGCCTGGAAACACCCAAAAACAGCGCACGACAAGACGACTTGACGTGACTGACCAGATTGCAATGTTATATGGTTTGGGACCTCTGAATAACCCGTACGAATTCTCACCGACCCGCGCTGAAGTGGCAAAGGAGACTGCGATGGAACGCAAGACCCAAGCCCCGATGCTGATGGACGCGGTGATTCACGACCTGGGCGATCCGAAGATGATGGCCAA
>JAPLMQ010000171.1:1234-5645 GCA_026386955.1 Planctomycetota bacterium | reverse complement strand
GTTTCGCTGTAGCTGCCGCGGCCCCAGACTGGACGCGAGGTTCCTCGAAGAGGCCCGGCAGGGCAAAAGTCTCGCCATTTCCATCATCTTCGAGCTCGTCGCCAGGAAAGGTCCCCGCCTGTTTGTCGAAATGGTCGTGCTCCTCCCGGGCCAGGAACGCCATTTCGTCTTCATCGTCGACAAAGGTCCTCCAGACCTGTTCGATCCGCTCATCGACGACCCGGACGCTCACCCGCTTGGGCGGGCGGTAATTGAGCATCCGGTTATTGAGGGTGAGATCGAGCAGTCGATCCCGCGCCTTGCCGAGTTGTCCTGGAACCGGATCGGCCATGCCGTAGACCCCGTGAAAGATTCGAGAACAGTAAGGTCAGTCGATTTGCCCAGGTCGTAGTTCTCAAGACCAGAACAATTATTCAGTGCCTGTTCAATGTCGCGTGTGCCGGGAAGTGGGCCGCGCCATTGTGCCAGGTGTCTCGTACCCGTCCTGCCACTGCTTCATCCAGGCGTGCTTGTAGACGATCATGACGAGCCGGCGCGGGTTGCCGGAGATGTTGGCCGAGTTGCAGTGCCAGATCTCCGTGTTGTTGATGAGGCAGCTCCCCGCCGGGCCGGTGATGCCGAGTTGCCCCTCGATCTGCCGGGGCTTGCTCGCCTGCTCGTCGGAGGGGCAGACCTCGCCGCGCAGGTGCGACCCGGGCAGGAGCGTGAACGGCCCGCCGTCGGCGGCCACCGGCGCGATGAAGTAGGTGCAGCGGAGCCAGAAGTTCTGGCGCGGATAGGGGACGTTGACCATCCACTGGAAATCGTTGTGCCACCCGATGTAGGGCGGGGTATGCGGCAGCTTGTGGTCCAGCTCCCCGCTTGACGCAAGTTCGATGTCGTCGCCGATCACGCCATGCGCGACTCGCAGGACCGGCGGGACGTCCATCAACTGCTCAAAGACCGGAGCTCGCTCGACGATGCGCTTCACCTCCACGCGCAGCGCCCCCGCCCCCGGGACGGGCGGGTTCATCTCCACCTGCCGGTCGTAGGCCGGCCTGAGCTCCGCGACCTGCGCCGGCGTCAGCGCGTTTTCCATCAGCACATAGCCGTCGCGCCGCAGCAGGTGCAGGACGTCGTCGAGCGGGGTTTGGGGGGTCACGCGGTTCATGGTTCGGGCTTTCGATGTGAAGGAACCGACTCATCATGCCCGCGAAGCCGCGAAGTGCAACGCCCAACGGGTGGGGCCGACGACGGTCGTGTGCGCCTGAATCGAATGAGCTGAAGGCTCGTCTTATCGCGTATCCGAAAGTGGAATACGTCAGGCTTTCAGCCCTCACGCCGGCGGCGGCGTGCGCACCCCCGACGGCTTCGCGGGGGGCATCGGCGCCGGGCCCGGCTCGGGGATCGCCGCGGGGGCGGGCATCGTCTTGACGCCTTCGAGCTTCAGGGCGTAGCTGCGCAGCGTGTGGCCGCCGCCGCTCTTGTTCTCGCTGTCGATCAGCACGTGGGTCCTGCTCGCGGAGAAGAAGACGCGGCGGGGCTTGGTCGGGCCGTCGCTGCCGTCCTCGAAGCGGTTGGCGAGCTTCTCGCCCGTGGAGCGCTCGAAGAGCCAGACCTTCTGGTCGGAGTTGGCGGCGACCAGGTCGAGCTTGGGATGGAAGACGACGTCGTGCGGGTAGCCGTTGCCCTTGAAGGAGTAGCTGGCGAGGGCGCGCTTGACGTCAGCGGCGTCGAAGGCGGGGATGGCGTAGGAGTAGCGCGGGCAGCCGGCGCCGGAGATGTAGGCCACGCTGCCGCCGTCGGGGGCGATGCGCAGGTGCGAGCCGTTCGCGCCGGGGTTGACGTTGTATTCCAGCCGGCGGGGCTGGGGACCGTTGAGGTCGTAGCGGATCATGACGTCGCTGCTGTCGAAGTCCTCGATCGACATGCCCAGGTTCCAGTCGAAGTGGCGGCCGGTCTTGAAGGTGTCCTTCATGCCCGTGTAGAGGTAGCGCCCGCCGGGGTGGACCACCACCCACTGCCCCGCGACGCCGGGCAGCTCGCGGATCTGACCCGTCGCCTCGGTGACCTCGAGCACGCGGCGTGAGTCGGCCTTGTCGCGCTTCCCGCCCTCGTCGTTGAAGACGGCGACGTAGGCGACCTTGCCGTTGGGCGAGAGGGCCATGTCGGTCGTCTCGGGCACGCCCAGCGGGAGGTTCTTGCGGAGCTTGAAGGTGCCCTTCTCGAGGAAGTCGATGTAGGTCGAGCCGAGGGCGACGAAGCCGTCGGGCCGCTCGCCGAGCGCCTTGTAGGTGTGCTCGAGCGGGTGGGTGGCGAGGACCTTCAGGCCGTCGGCGTCGAGCTGGTAGAGCGTGCGCCCGGAGGTGACGAACATCGACTTGCCGTCGAGCGCGGCGATGACGCAGCCCTCGCCATTCTCGATCGCGAGGCCGTCGGGCATCGCGGGCTGGGCGTTTCTCCCAGCGCCCGCGGAAGCGCCGGCGGGTGTAGCGGGCCGGGGCGTCGCGCCATCCTTGGGCGTGTTTGCAGCGGAGGCGTTGCCCCCGGATGCGCCCGGGCGGGCCGGCGTGGGGTCGGGGTGGCTGACGGCCATGGGCGTCTCGGGCGGCTTGGCGCTGAGCACCGCGACGCTGAGCCGATGGAATGCGACCTGCCCGTTGCGCTCGGAGCGGAACTTGAAGGTCTGCTCGCCCTGGTCGGCCTCGGTGGGCGTCCAATCGAGATAGCCGTCGGTGTTGAGCGCCGCGCCGTTGGGGCCGGTGACGAGGGCGAGCTTGATGGCGCTCGATTCAGTCGAGACCTGGTGGTGGATCTTGGTCCCGGCGGTGAGGGTCGCGGGCCAGCCGGCGCGGCGGAGCGGGTCGTTGGCGGAGGGCGCGGGTGGAGTGGAGCCGGGCGAGCCGGGCGTCGAGCCGGGCGTCGCGCCGGCCACGCTTCCCGTGACGGCAAAGGCGGGGAGGCCGGCCTCGAGCACGCGGTTGCGCTTGTAGTCGATGACGAAGAGGTGCAGCCGGCCGTCGAGGGTGACGGCGAGCGGCGCGTCGAAGATGCGGGCCTCGCGTCGCCGGCGGGCGTTGTACACCGCGTCGAACCCGTCGCGCACCTCGCGGGGCCAGACGGCCTCGCGCGTGCCGTACTCGGGGAACGCGGCGTTGAGCCCCAGCGCGGTGACCGTCGTCCTGCCCACGACGTAGACCACCTTCGCGGCGCGGTCGGGGACCAGCAGCTCGTTCTTGGCCTCGCGCACCGGCGCGATCGGCTGGCCGCCCATGACCTTCTCGTCGGCGAACCAGTAGCCGTCGGCGACCTGGTACATGAACGGCTCGCCGCCGTTGACGTCGACGACCTTCTCCTTCGAGTTGCGGTCGTGGCGCCCGGCGATGTAGTCGCTCCAGCCGAAGCCCGCGTTCGCCACCGAGGTGTGGAACGAGGCCAGCACGAACGCGCCGTTCCACGAGACGTCGGCGTTGATGGTCTTGTCGAGCACGCGGTGCGTGTCGCGGGCGCCGTCGATGAGCACGACCTCCGATTCGCCCTCGCTGCCGCAGACCGCGAGGATCTGCCCCTTGAAGTTGGGCCCGGCCGCGGCGGAGAGCTGGTAGACGCCCGCGCGCCCGACGGCCAGCTCGTTGCTGGGCTTCCAATCCTTCTGCGAGAAGACGTGGATCGCCGGATCGGTCCGGCTGCCGACGTAGACGTCGGCGCCGCGGCAGAGCAGGGCCTGCGGCGCGGGGGTGGCGAGCGTCGCGACGATCTTGCCGGTGGCGACGTCCCAGGCGGTCAGCGTATTGCCGTCCATGTGGGCGAGGACCAGGAACTTGTTGTCCTCGGTCAGGGCCATGGTGCGGACGAGTTGTTCGGTGGGGATCACCTTGAAGACGGCGGCGTCCGCGGCCGGCGCGGGCTCGGCGGCTGGAGACTTGCCGTCGGCAGGCTTGGTCTCGGCGGCTTTCGACGGGGCCGGGTCGTGGGCGGGCTTGTGCTTGGGTGCCGCGGAGGCGGGCAATGCCGTCAAGAGAGCGACTACGAGCGCGGCGAATGCCGCGAGAGGAACCAACTGCGGCGAGGTGGCGAGGCACGCGCCCCGCGCCGGACGCGCGGGCGAAGTGAACAATCCCATGTTGAGCTCCTTCATCGGATCTGCCCGCGGGCGGAATCCCCCGGGCGGGCCGGCCGTGCCCAACCAAGAACGCCGTCGCACGCCCGATGATGCAGCGTAACCGGCGGGAATGATCGCGGGCAAGGGAATTGGAGCTAGGCAAACGGCCGCGAAAACGAAGAAGCCCCGCGTGGGGCGGGGCTTCACGAGCGACTGATCAGGTTTCGGCCCCACCCCGCGGCGAAGCGGGATCTGGAAGCGACCGAATACCCTAGGGGGTGCGAACAACCGCGGATTTCATCGGGAAATCGGCCTGTTTCGGGAGGGGGC
>JAPLMQ010000171.1:0-1215 GCA_026386955.1 Planctomycetota bacterium | reverse complement strand
CTCGCCCCCGATTCCGCGGCATCGACGCCCGCGCCGCCCCCCCTGCCGGCGGACTTGGCCCAACTGGTGAAGGCGTGGCCGACGCTGCCCCCCGCCATCCGGGCGGGCATCGTGGCGATGGTCAAGGCCGCCGGCGGCCCCAGTTGAATGTGGGGCGGCAGTCTAACCGCCCGCGTGCGCCCATTGCGCCCAATGCGCCCAATGCGCCCAAACCGATGCACAGCACGGCAAGGGGTGGTGGCAATTGGCCGAGTTGTGCATGACTGCAACTGCTGTTTAGACGGCGAGCGTGCCTGCGAAATCGAGCGCGAATAGCGAGGAAAACATGGGACGAGGTACGAGCCTGATGACCTGTTTGGGCATCCCTTCATTGCGCGAGTATTGGCGGGAAATCCGTCGCGACGAGCGCGAGGCCGCGGAGCGCCAACGGGCTCTCCGCAAGGCCAGCGACAAGGGCCGTCCCAAGTGCCGGTGCAAGGCCTACCCCTGGCCGCACCGGCCCGCCGGCGGGCTCTGCCGCTTTCCCGACCCGCCGACCGAGTGCTGGCAGCGCAAGCCCAAGCCCCGGCCCTACCGGGGCCGCTACGCGGGCCTGCGCCGCCAGATCGCCCGGGCCAATGGGCTGCACCCGATCAAGGATCGAGGCCAGATTCAGGCTCTCCTGCCCGGTGCGATCAGCGTCGGAAAGCAGATCAAGCGGCAGAAGCCGCAGATGCGTTTCCGCAACCTGGAGATCACCGAAACCGGGGTGACGGTCTACCTCCCGGGCTGCGGACCGGACTGGCATCGGGACTAGCGACGATGCCTACCGACCAATTCCCGGATCAAGGGGGTTTGAGGCTTTGTTGCCGACGGACTGATCGCGCCTTCAAGTCTCTGGTTCTTTGCTTTCGGGCCTGGTGCATTCATGTCGGCCGGGGCAAGAGGCCGCAGCCGCTCGATGCGCCGCAGGATCGCGGCGAGGCACCCACTTGCGCAGGGCCGGGTTAGAGGCCCTATGCTTCGCGGCGTGGTCGACGCTGTTTATCGGGCAAGTCCAATTGGGAAATCCCGCTCAGCACCAGAAACATCTTAGGGACCTCTGAATAACCCAGTACTAAATCTCCCCACCTGGCGCTGAATCGGCAAAGGAGCCCGCGATGGAACGCCAGACGCAAGAGCCGATGCTGATCGATGCGGTGATCCACGACATCGGCGACCCCAGGATGACGGCCA
>JAPLMQ010000141.1 GCA_026386955.1 Planctomycetota bacterium | reverse complement strand
CGCCGGCGCCGCGGCCGCCGCGCCGGGGGCGACCATCGATCCGACGCGTTTGCCCCCCGCATTCCCGCCTCCCGCGGGTGACGTCGTGCTCGCCGGCTTGCTGGTCGGCGTCTCGGCCGGGCCGAGGACCTGCGGCCGCGGCGGAGCGATCGTCGCGTCGATCCCGAAGAACCCCTCGCCCCACGGGAAGCTGGCGTTGTACGCGCTCACCGTCGAGGCCAGCCCCGCGTCGCGCACCGTCCGCGCCAGCCGGCCCGCCTCACCCTCGCCCAGGATCACGCCCAGCAGGTCGAGCGCCTCGTCCTCGCGCGCCCCCTGCCGCGTCCCGGGCCACGCGAGCCGGAGCATCGGCTGACGGATGTCGGCCGTGCCCTCCGCCGTCCGCGGCTTGCTCGGCGAGGGCTCTACCGGGAACGAGAGCTCCGGCAGCTTCCCCGTCGGCGCCTGGGCCCAGAGGCCCGCGACCTGCTTGAGCACGGCCTTGCGGTCGACGTCGCCGGCGACCACGAAGACGATGTTGTTCGGCACGTACATCCGCTTGTAGAACGCGACGATCTCCTCGCGGGTGATGTTGAGGTATTCGTCGAGGTAGCCGATGGTCGGGTGCCGCGCGGGATGCTCTCGGTACCGCGTCTGCAGCGTGAGCTTCCAGAAGATCCGCCCCGGCTCCCCCTGCCCCATGGCGAACTCGTTCTGGATCACCTCGCGCTCGCGGGCGAACTCCTCCTGCGTGATCTGGCTGTTCTGGATCCAGTCGCTCAACAGGTCGACCGCGTCGGCGGCGAAAGGCGCGGTGGTGTTGATGTAGTAGTGCACGGCGTCGAGCCCGGTCGCGGCGTTGACCTCCGCGCCGATGTGGCTCAGCAGGGCCTTGTTCTGCTCCTCCGTCCGCTTCGAGGTCGAGTTGCCCACGAGCAAGTGCTCGAGGAAGTGCGAGAGCCCGGCTCCGACGTGCTCCTGCTCGTAGATCGAGCCGGTCTTCACCCAGACCTGCGCGGAGACCACCGGGGCGCTGTGCAACTCCTGGACGACGACGATCATCCGGTTGGGCAGCCGGGCGATGACGCGGTCGGACCGGTCCTGGAGGATCTCGAATGGGCCGGCGGAGGCGCCGTCGGGCGTGGGCGCCGAGGCGGGTGCGGACTGTGTTGGCGCAGAGGCCGGCGCAGGCTGGGCCGGCGCGGAGGCCGGCGCCGCCATCGCGGCGCCGGCCGCGAGCAGCGGCAGCATCAACAGCAGGAATAGCCCCAGGACCTTGGCCGAGAGAGTGCGCACGAACATATGAAGACCTTCCATGGTCGCGATCGATCGCGTGAACGAATGCCAAAACCAGAACCCGCCCCGGACTGCGCTCGCGGCCATTCTACCGCTCGCGGCGACAGGGTGGACCGGACCCGCCACGCGGCGAGCGGCCCCGGCGTCGCGGCGCTTTCCTGCTCATCCGGAGACGTGCTCGTGGGGCAACTTGCCGCGAAAGGCCGCCGCTCATAAAGTGTCCGGCCTGCCGTGCCCGATGACGTGCATGAAGAGGCCGGCGGGAGAACGCCCCGGCCCCGCGGAAAATTGCACGGGCCGGCCGAAATCGAGCCTGACTTGCCACCTTAGCTCAGTGGTAGAGCAATGCTTTCGTAAAGCATAGGTCGTGGGTTCAAATCCCACAGGTGGCCTTGACCGACGGCCGCGTGCGACCCGCACGCGGCCGTTGTCGTTTCGGGGATCGCCGTGCGACGGGCGGCTCTTCGGAAAACGGAACCGCCCGGTTCTCGCGATTCTGGGGCACGTAGTTCCGCGTTTACGCGGTCTTCATTCAAAATCAACTGCCCGCCTGAAGGCGGAACTACATACCCCAGACCCGCGAACTCGGCGCGTCCCGGCGTTCCGGGGGCGCGAAAATTTTCTCCCCGATTTCGAAAAAATATTTACTACCCATTTCCCAAACGGGTTGGAACGCCAACCCCTCCGGAAACGCTCAGAACGAACCTTCCGCGGCCAGGCTAACCTGCGGGCGGCGCGCGCCGGTACGAGAGCGGGACATTTTGTCGCTCCGTTTCGCTCAAAGAGCGCCGTCGACCACGCCCGGCCTGAATGGTCCTGAACAGCCAAAACGGCACCAAAAAACGCAATGCATGGAACGTTCATCGCTTACAACAATTCGCCCCAAAACCGCCTCCGAGCCCGCAAGCCCGGGTCGCGCGCACAGCGGCACGCCAAGCCTCGAATCGATCCCAAAGATGCGTCGGACCGGTGTCGACGCGTCACACGAGCGGACCCGCAATGGAACAGGAGCGGCATCTTTTAGAGCATTTTCGAGGGCCGATTTCCCGCGCCAGACATAGATACCAGCGTCCGGAAAAATCCGGACAGGAGCCAAAACCCGGAATTCAAAATAAGGACTTGCGCGCCGGTGTCCGGATTCCGCCGGACACGTGTGCGGGTCTTACGGGGGGCGAGGTTTTTTTCCCGAAGGGTGTCCACGCGACTCGGCCCGTCGGCCGCGCGAGGCGAGTCGGCACATCACCCCCGCGCCGCGCGGTACGGCTCAGGGTCGAACCCCGGATACCGCTTCGCCATCCCGTCGATCAGCGCGTCGGTCCACTGCGGGTCGCCCGCGGGGGCGAAGCCGATCAGCTCGCGCTGGCGCGGCGTGGCCTTGGCGATGAACTGCGCCATCGCCTCGGGCTTCGCGCCGCTCTTGTAGGTGAAGGTGCGGGCGGCGTCCCACGGGCGGTCGGCGCGGACGAAGCCGACCCACGCGGTGGGCCGGTGCCCGC
Source organism: Planctomycetota bacterium (assembly GCA_026386955.1). Classification (GTDB taxonomy): domain Bacteria; phylum Planctomycetota; class Phycisphaerae; order Phycisphaerales; family Phycisphaeraceae; genus JAPLMQ01. Next base: position 9,353 of record JAPLMQ010000141.1, on the reverse strand, counting down.
CCTGCTCCGCCGTCCACGGCGAGGCCGAGTGGCGCGTGCCCATCCCGTAGAAGCAGATCGAGCCGCCCTTGCAGATCATCGGCACGGCCTCGGAATCGGACCGGCCGTTGGGCGTCATCATGATCGGCGACATGCCCGGCTTCACGTCGTCGAAGCAGAAGAAGACCGCGAGGTGGTTGTAGTCGTCGCAGGCCGGCTCGGGCCCGAGCGTGTTGTTGCCGTAGTCGATGTGGAACGCCGCCCAGTGGTTCTCCCCGGCGTACTTGATGCCCAGGTGGAACTCGCCCATGCGGATGCGCGGCGTGCCGATGATGCGCGACGCGGCGTCAATCAGGTCCGGGTGCGTCCCGGCGAAATCGAGCCCGGGTTCGCCGAAGGGAAAGAGGTGCCCGCCCCGCTTGTTGGGCTTGCCCTGCGCGATCCACTGCTCGTACGGGGGTGCGAAGGAGCGGAAGAAAGCCTCGCGGGCCGCGGCCGCCTCGGCCTCGTTGAGGAAGCCGTCGACGATCAGGAAGCCCTGGCGCTTGAACGTCGCGATCTGCTGGTCGGTGATTCGCATGGCTGGGGCCGGCTCTGTGAAAAACGCGAAACGTAACGGGGTGGGGGCGGCGACGCAACGCACGCCCCGGCCTCCGCGGAAAAAATTCCGGGGCACCGGTAAATCCTCGTGGTTTCGCGCATCGTATGGACGAAGGTGCATCGCATATCAACCCTGAACGCCGCATCGCTGCGCCGGCCGGGCGCTCAAGGCCTCAGTTGACGAAAACCGGGAGATTCCCATGGGACGATTCAATGTCGGGTGGGCCGTGGCGCTGGTGCTGGCGGCGCTTTCATTCGCCGGACACGGCCAGGCCGCGGGCGCGGAGCCGAAAACCAGCGTCGCCGTGATCGCGGGCGAGGAGAAGGCCGCCCCGAACGAGGCGGTCGCCGCCACGCTCCAGGTCGCCCTCTCCAACGAGGCGGGGGTTCGGCTTGTCGAGCGCGAGCATGTGGCGTCGCTGCTCAAGGAGCAGAAGGTCGCGCTTTCCGGTGCCGCGGACGAGCAGACGATGCTCCTCGCCGGAAAGCTGGTGGCGGCGGACCTGTTCGTGTTCCTCGAGCGCGTCGCGCTCGAGGCGACCAAGCCGGTCGAGCGCGTCCGCCAGCGGATCGTCGAGACCCGCACCGGCGTGGTGCTGGACGACCGGCTTGATGCGGCCTACGACCCGGACAAGACGGCCGCCGCCCTGGCGCAGGCCGTGCGCAGCGCCGTCGCCACAAGCCTCGTGCCCGAGGGGAAACGCCGGTACGTCTCGGTGCTCAACCTCCAGAGCGAGGAGTTCGGGCCGACGCTCGACCCACTGGCCCAGGCGCTCCGGGGAATCCTGGAGCAGGACATCCGCGGCCTCCCGGGCGTGTTCGTCCTCGAGCGCTCGCGCATGCGCCGCCTCGTGCAGGAGAAGGAGCTGACCGCCTTGGAGCAGTCGCTCCGCGCCTCGGCGGTGCTGATCGAAGGAGGCCTGAGCCGCGACCTGCCCGCCAAGCGGCTCCGCGCAACGGTGCGGCTGCTCCGGCTCAGCGACAAGGCCGCGACGCAGGTCCAGGCCGAGGCCCTGCTGGACGACACGGCCGCCGCCCGCCGGGCGATCGCCGTCGCGATCAGCGGCGCCCTGGCCCCCGGTGCGGGATCGCAACCCGCGCGGCGCGACGCGGGTTCGGCGAATCCCGGCGCCCCCGCCGACATCGGCTCCGAAGCGATGCTCTTCGCCCTGCGCGGCGACTCGCTCGCGGCCCATGGGCTCTACGCCGACGCGATCTCGCCCGTCGAGGCCGCGTTGGCGCTGGGGCCGTCCGAAACGACCCGCGCCGTCGCACTGCGGGTCTACCAGAATTTCTTCAACGACTACGGCCCGGGGATCCAGCCCGACCAATACGAGGCCGCGCTCCGTGGCTACATCCGTCACCAGGAGATCGGGCAGGATTGGGTCCGCGAGAAGATCGAGCGCGTCCGCCGCGGGGAAGCGGTGCGCTGGATCCTCGAGCCGATGTTGAGCCCGGCCGTGCCCCGGATCCCCGCGTCAAGCCCCACGCTGGCCAGGCTCAAGGAGCAGGCTTTCGGGGCCCGCGACCAACGCAATGCGGCCTTGCTGGATTTCCTCCGCCCCGGCTCGCCCAACTATCTCCCCGGCACCGCCCAGTACTCCGACATCCTCAATGAGAAGCTCCGGTCCGGGATGGACCGCCTGCACGACTACGCCGCGTTCACCGACTTCGCCAAGCCGTTGATCGAGGAGAGCGAGCGGCTCGAGGAAAGCGGCACGCTGCCTTCGTTCAACGTCCTGGAGGCCACGACAGCGCTTTTCTACGCCTTGGGCGACAAGGGAAAGCCTGCCGTGCCGGGCAGGTCGGACATCGCGCCGCTGATCGAGTGGTGCGTCGGCCGGCCCAACGCGTTGACGCGCGTGGCGGCCCACATGGCCCGCAATTTCCGGGCCGGGGAGGGAAACCCCGCCGCCGACGCGGGTGCGGCGGAGGTCCTGCGCATCATCGTCCAGGAGATCGCGCCCAAACCGCAATGGGGGCGGGAACTCCACAACTACCAGTCCCAATTCCGCGGGTGGGCGTTCCGGCAAATCCTCCCGTCGATCAAGCCGGCGGCGCGGGTCGACGCGGTCATCAAGCCCTTGGTCGACGACGCGGTCGCCAAGGGGAACGCCGTGGGGTTCACCACCTTGGCCATCCTCCTCCATGAGCGGGCCGGTCTGTTCGAGTCGGCCGACCGCCCCGCCGAGGCGGCCCGGGCCCTGGCGCTGCTGGACCGGAAACTGCCCCCGGACCTGGACTCCTCAAGCAAGGCGTATCGGGACCTTCTGGTTGCGATGGCGGGCCCGAAGCCGTCGAACCCCGCGACGCAGGCGGCCAAGGACAGCTTGTGGGACGCCTACGAGCTGCGTGAGATCCAACTCGGCCCCCTGCCGCACGAGGACGACCAACTCTGCACGTTCTGTCCCACGCCCCAGGGACTCGTCACGCTCTGGTACCGGTATCCGGGCAGGATGAACGCTTCGGAAAATCCCCCGATCAAGATCACCGGCCAGCGCCGCGGCCCGGACGGCAAGCAGACGCGGCTGGGCCAGGTCGAGTTTCCTTTCCAGAAAATCGAGCTGCCGGTGGACCATTCCGAAGAGCAGTCCAACTGGCGGATCGCCGCCGACGGCGACACGCTTTATGCCGCCTCCTCGCGCCTCGCGTCAGGTCTTGTGGTCATGAGTCCCGCGGGCTCGCGCATCCTGGGCGAGAAGGAGGGCATGCCCACGGGACGCGTCCAGACCATGGCCCTGTTCGACGGGGCCCTCTACATGGGACTCTCCGGGGACCAAGCCAACCCGAGCGGCGCGCTGGTCCGTTATGTCGTCCAAACGGGCAAATTCGAGACCCTCGCATCGACCCGGTCGGTCGAGCACCGCAACGAGCTCGACGGCGGCACGGTCTATGAAATCCGCACGCTCCTCCCGGACCCCCAGCGCAATTGCCTCTACTTGTGGGTGACGGACTATCAGCGCGGACGCGACGGCCTCTGGCGCTTCGACCTCAAGACCCGTGCGGCGAAATGCGTCATCGCCAAGCCCTATCCCTGCTGCCTCGAAGGATTGGCGTGGACCGAGAAGGGGCTGTTGATCGGCAATTGGGGCAAGCTCGACCCGGACACGCTCAAGGTCGACCGCATGGCCGATTCGTTGGGGGGCTTTGCCGAATTCCGCTGGCCCTACCTGACCCACGGGGACACCCTCGTCAGCCTTCACGGGGGCGTCTTCGTCCACAAGAAGACGGAACGCTCGGGGACGATCGGCGACCATCCGATGCCGCCGATCCCCAATGTCCACCATGCCTCGGGCTTCTATGTCCGATACACACGCGACGGGACGGGCGGCAACATCGCCACGAACGTCCCCGTCGATGTCTTCGCCCCGTGCCGGGTCGACCGCTACAAGTCGGGCATCCTTCTCTTCAACGATTTCCCGCCCCGGGCGTGGTTTCTCACCACGCGCGAGGCGGCCACGCCGCCGGAGATCCCGCTGTTCAAGCCCGCGGCGGCCACGCCGGCCGTTTCGACACCGTGACGCTGATCTCTTGCTGGAGTGGGATTTCGAGGGGTGCCCGAGAGCCTTGCGGGCACCGTGGCCCCGGGCGAGATGACGTGCATGAAAATGTCCGCGGCGGGGGTCGAACCTGCAACCTTCGGCTTCGGAGGCCGACGCTCTATCCAATTGAGCTACGCGGACGAAATCAATATTTTTACTTAACAACCGCAATTTCAATCAGTTACAATTCCATCTCTAATCCCGCCCAATCCCGTCAAATCCCGTTCAATGCAGTCATTTCCGTCCATGCTGCGGAAACAACTGCGGAAGGATTTTTGATTTCCGCACAATGATGGTAAAAGAGGACTCCGGTTAGAGCCCACCGTCAACAACCATCGCTGGAGTAAGCCATGAGCGGCATTAAGAAAAATCCCACACTCCGCGTCAAGACTGTCGGTGGCGTCGGCTACCGCGTTACCGAAGTTTATCGCCCGGACGGCAAGCGGGCCATGCTTAGCTTCGGTCCGGTCGTGGCCATGGACGACGCGGATGCCATGATCCTGTTCGGCCGCTGGCTCAAGCTGTTTCTGGTTAATCCGCACAAAACTCTCGGCTACAAGACCCCATTCGAGGCCGTCAAAAGCATGATCGATGCCCCGAGCATCCTAACGATCGGGGACTTCAGGGACAAGTATCTCACGTACGCCACCGACGTCTTCCGCCTCACCCGCAACAACGACATCAATCCCAATTTCCAGCGGCTTGAGAGGGCCTTGACCTACCTCGCCCCCTACGCCGCATGGCCCGTCGCCAGCTTCGGGCCGGACGAGTTTCGCGCCGTTCAAACGGCCATGGTTGCCTACCGATACCGCCGCGGTCGGCAAGAGGGTCCTGCGAAAACCGGGGATGCCTCTGTGGAAATGCCCGCCACCCAGTTGAACCCTGAGAAGTCCTTGACCCGCCAAAGCATCAACGACCACCTCGATCAACTCCGCCGCATGTGGGCGTGGGGCGTCGGCCGCGGCATCGTGACCCACCAGCAAGACCAATCCCTCCGGGAGGTGAGGATGCTCCGCCCCGGCGCCGCTGGCACGCTGGACGGCAAAAAGCGGATGCCTATCACCTCGGAGGAGTTCGAGAAGGTTGTCGCGGCCGTCAACCCGACCATCGGCGACATGATGCGAACGATGTGGCTGGCCCCAACCAGGCCCGGCGAGGTGTGCCGGATGCGGGCCTTGGAGTTCCTCCGCGAGGACCCCTCGGGCATTTGGCTGTGCGTCCCTGGACGCGACCGCATTGAGACGGGCGATTCCAAGACCTTGCACACCGGCCAGGTCAGGGCCATCCCCATTGCCCACCGTTTGCAGAAGATCCTCGCCCCGCGAATCGCCGCCTGCTCGTCGCCCACGGACTACCTGTTCTCACCGAAGGTCGCCACCGCGGAGTTTGTAGCCAAGCGTTTTGCCAAGAGGCAAACGCCATTGAATTGCGGCAACAGGCCGGGCACCAACAGAGCCGAACACCCCATGATCGCCCCCCGCGACCATTACGACGACGAGAGCTTTACGAAGGCCATCAAGAAGGGCTGTGAACGAGCTGGTGTGGCCCCCTTCACCGCACAAGACATCAGGAGAACAAGCATCACCCGGGCCAGGGCAGCATTGGGTCGTGAGGCCGCTGCCACACTTGCCGGCCACGCCGACCCACGCACTACCGACCTTTATTTGTTGGCCGAGGTCCAGGAAGCCATGCGGGCGGCAAAGACGTTTGACGCTGCACAGGGTTAAGCCGCCACGGGGGCGGGCTTCCTGGTCTTTGAGCCAGGCGGCCGTCCTCGCCGGCCGGTGCGGGCCCCATGGTTCATCACCGCGTCCAAGTCCTCCTGCCGGAAGATGAGTCGGCCCCGCAGCTTTTTCCTGGGCAGGGCGCCACGATCGAGCAGCGCGGCGAGTGCATTGTCCGGCCGCTTCAACCGGTCAAGACCGAGAATCTTGATTGCATCATTCGCGTAAAACACGCCCCGGACCACCCCGGGTGCCGCGTTGTAGTTCCGCTTGTGCCCACGGCCCCCCTTCGCCGGCGCCGAAGCCACAGCGGCCCCAGGGGACCGCCACGACGGCTGGCCCGTCACCGGATCGATTGGCACACCCCCAGGCCCCACGGCCCGGCCCTGGGCATCCACACGCCTGGCAATGAGCGGGGCGAACAGGCGGCCCAGCTCGTCCATGGTCCAGCACTCTTTCGGGTCCTGGACCACGACCTCCCCATCCAAGCCCAGAATTATGATTCGATCATATGTCAACATGAATCACTCGCTTCGGCCCGACCAGCCCAGCCCATAGAAACCGTTCAGCAACGCAAAGGTGGGGTTGACGACCTTGGCTTTCATGGCCTGGGCTCGCTGGATGTCCTGGTCTGAGTTGTTTGCCGATGCTGTCGTGGTTTGCCCTGGCGAAACGAAGAAATGCTGGCGGGAACCACCCGCCAGCTTCGAGAACGCGCCAGGGCTGACGCGAAAGTTGTTGTTGTTGGGACAGTCTCGTCGAACGCCCTGGCAGCAGGTGGTTGCCCGCTCGCCGGGAAGTATTACTCGTTTTCCAGCGATATCAAGGCAGTTTACGGAGCCTCACGCCCACATCTGTTCACCGAAGCTCCTGGAGACCTTGCCAGGAGTTCCAAACCCCTGCGGGCTGCTCGGAAATGCGGCTTTACTGATGTTTTGTTCCACTCCTAGACCAACCCAAATAATTCCACGAATACATGTGAACGCCGGTTGAAAATGGCACGAAAGATGGTCGGCTCCTTGGAGGAACAATCGCAAGTCCCTTGGTCAAGCAAGCCGTGGACGTCGGTTGGAAAACGGCGCGGGCGGCGGTCGTTGTCGGCGTCAGGTTGGTTTTTTGCACACATGACGTCTAACGTTTGATCGAGTAACTGCACGTTTTCCACGGCCCCCGCCCGAGCACCCGTTCGTCTCACGCCACATGGTTTGATCGGGGACAAAAATGCCTGGTTCGCACGTGCCCAAAAACCAAGGCTTCCTCGATCAGCAACCTGGGCCGCCCGAATTAGGACATGGTCATCCCGCCATCGGCAACGACGTTCAGCCCGATGAGCCCCATGCCGATCCCGTCGGAGCCGACATCGTGATGCCTGATGGCCAAGCCGATGACCCTACCGACGATGGTTCGGATGACGGGGTCTATGGCGAACGATTCGACGTCATTGCTGTCCCTTGGGACGACCTCTTCGTCGACCAGGACGTTCTCTATTCACTTGACCGTATTGAATGCAACAGAACTACTGTAACACGACATTCTGGTGCCAATGTTGAAGTTGAACTGGCCCCTTGTCGTTGCAAGCTTCGCCTGTGCCGATCATGTGGCTCACGTGAATTGTTCAACCTCCGCGAAGAACTCATCTGCGTGCTCGCGAGGTTTCCCCGGCTCAACATGTTGACCTTGACGGTTGACCCGACACTTTTTTGCAGCCCAGCCGAAGCGTACAACTACCTGCGTAACCACCGGTGCCTGTCGATCCTGATGCAGGATCTGCGGCGCCATTTGAAGATGCCGCGGCTGCCCTATTTTGCGACCCTTGAGTTCCAGCCTGGCACTGGGATGCCCCACTACCACGTTGTCGTTGCAAAAGACTTCATCTCGCAGCCGGACTTGTTGCAACTCTGGGGCAAGCACCGACCCAAGACCGCAGGGCCATGCCAAGAAGGCCGTCCCAGCTTGGGCCTCGTTTGGGTCGAGCCATCAGATGGCGATGGCATGAAAGCCGCCCGCACGGCGGCCGAATACGTCACCAAACTGCCCGAGAACGGCTATCCCGATTGGGTTATGGAAATGGGCGGCAGGGCCGGTCGCATCCGCTGGACAACCACCAGTCGTTTTTTCTTCCCCCCTAAACGCTCCAAGCCTGCCTCTCGGGCAACCCGGGGGCGATCCACCAAACGGGTGCCCTCCGGCAAGGCGAATCGCACCTACAAGGAACGGCTGGAGGCCTGCGGCCAGACAGTGAGCTTGCTGGTCAGGGTCGAGTGGATTGATCACGCGACCGGTGCGGTCAGCCACCCCCTGCGTTGGAAAGCTGACCTCGACGTTGACGCCGATGAACTCGATCGCCTGCGACATCTCTTTTGCAACAACGATGGGAGGCTATCGATCACCAGTGCCTCCGTGGATGAAGTCCTCATGAACATCGCCCAGGCTCTCGGAAGGACCGTCGCTGAACTCCGTGGGTCGTGCCGGACGGCGGCGTAGACGGCGGCCGCCGCCTTCACGCATTCAACGGTTTTGGCCCAAATCTGTGGACCAGTGGCACAACTCACGTCAAGATTTACCAAAACCAGCCAATACCTGCCCAACTGCCTATCCAGTCATCACTTACCATCTCTCGTGCCGTAAACATTCACTTGCCCTCCGGCTCCACTGGGGCACGTAGCGAAAAGCTGGTCTAGGCGGTCCCCACATCTTGGCACATCGCCATGTCGTAAGTTCTTAATGGCACAGGTGATGGGCTGCTTTTGGCGATACCAGATCAGGTGGGTCTCCTTGATCGTGGCGGGCGTGATGCCCTTGGCGAAGTGCCCTTGGGGCCACCTTCTCGCCGGCACTTGGCCATTGCCCGTTTTTCCTGACATCCCTCCGCGATACTGGGTGCCCCTTGTCACCCCCATGTGGGCCTGGCTCTTGTGGACGGCACCAGTGCGGCGACTCCTGCTGTGGTTGGCCAGACCACTGGCAGTCACGTTGACCGAGCCCACCTACACGGTGCCGGTGACCAGCCCCCCGGCAGTGCAGCCCGTCCAGCCCTTGGTGCAGGCCGTGCTTTCGGCGCCGGCGACGCAGCCGCCCACCGTTCAGCCCGCTGCCCCGCCGGTGCGGTGGCCGGCCTCGCCCTTGGCGGCTCGCCGTGGCCTTCAAGCGTGGTCGGGGGCGTCGTGGTGCGCCATGCTCGCCTAGGTCGCCGTTGCCCATCGGGGTGCGACGGACGGGCCCCAGTTCCAGCCGGAGTAGGCTGGCACGACCTCCCAGCAAGGTGTCTGTGAACTGCTCGTGACGGGTACGGGAGCCACGCCCCGTGGGTGCACGGAGCCAGGCAGGAAGTGAGGGGGTGCGAGGTAAGCTGCTCCCCCATGACCAGTACCTCACCGCAACCTCGCCACGAACCCCTCGAACGCCTCACCGGCCTCATCGAGCGGGTCACGTTCCACAGCGAGGAATCTGGCTTCGGTGTCCTCCAGGTGAAGGTCCGTGGCCAGAAGGACCTCGTCACCGTCATCGG
>JAPLMQ010000112.1 GCA_026386955.1 Planctomycetota bacterium | reverse complement strand
CTTGTTAGCCGGAAGCGCAAGCGACGGGACGGGGGTCGAACAAATTACTGCAGCGCCGGAGCACGCGGGCGTATTGAGTTCACAAGCATGACGCTACGGTTTCCCATCGGACGGATTCCGCATAGCCCGGGCACGGCAGTGGTTTGGGGCACCCCTGTCCCGTCGCTTGCGCTTCCGGCTAACAAGAACCACGACGTCGCCTCCGCTAGCATGGCCCCTGCCCATCCCCGACGGTATCCTGCCGCTTCCACCTTTTCGCCTCCCCGACGACCCGTTGCCCCGTCCGTCCACACCTTCGTCCACCACTCGCGGAGCCCATCCCTTGAAGATCACACGCATCAAGACCTTCCCCCTCAACGCCACCCGCGACACCTTCGTCGTCAAGGTCGAGACCGACGAGGGGATCTACGGCCTGGGCGAGGGCGGCATGTCCTCGCGCGAGTTCGCGCAGGAGGCGGCCGTCAAGGCCTTCAGCCAATTCCTCGTCGGGATGGACCCCTTCCGCATCGAGCACATCTGGCAGAAGTGCTACCGCAGCAACTACCACGAGGGCGGGCGCGTCCTCACCGGCGCGATCAGCGCCATCGACATCGCCCTCTGGGACATCATGGGCAAGAAGCTGGGCGTGCCGGTCTATCAACTGCTCGGCGGGGCCTGCAGGGACCGCGTCTACGGCTTCCGCAGCACGCGGGCCGTGACCGACCCGGGCTGCCTCGCGGAGGCGCAGGCGGCGATCGACGAGGGTTGGCCCTGCCTCCGCCTCGGCCCCGCGCAGCCGATGCCGGGCTGGGCCAAGTCGCTGCACGCGGCCGACCCGGACCGCGCGAACATGTTCGAGCCGCGGGCAGCGATCGCCGCGACGGCGCATCACTTCACCGAGATCTGGGCCAAGCTCGACAAGTCGATCCCGCTGGGCATCGACTTCCACCACCGACTGAGCGTGGCCGAGACGGCCAGCTTCTGCCAGATGCTCCCGCCGGGCTCGATGGCCTACCTCGAGGAGCCGATCCGCAACGAGACGCCCGACGCGTATGCCGCCCTGAGGCAGATGACGCCGATCCCGATGGCGATCGGCGAGGAGTGGTCGAGCAAGTGGCAGGCGCTCCCTTACATCGAGCGCGGGCTGACCAACTTCTGCCGGCTCGACGTCTGCAACATCGGCGGGCTCAGCGAGGCCCGCAAGGTGGCCGGCTGGTGTGAGGCCCACTACATCGACCTGATGCCGCACAACCCGCTGGGCCCGATCTGCACGGCGGCGACGGTCCACCTCTGCTTCGCGACCAACAACTTCGCCTGGCTGGAGATCAACCCGTCGATCAACGAGAGCTCGCCCGATGTTTATCCCGTGATGCTCGAGCGCAAGGGGCCGTACTTCACGCTGCCGACCAAGCCGGGGCTGGGCGTCGACTTCGACGAACTCGCGGCGGCGAAGCACCCGCACTCGATGAAGGACATGCCGCATTACCATAAGCCGGACGGCAGCCACACGAATTGGTGAGCCCGAATTGTTAGCCGGACGCGCAAGCGACGGATGTTAGTCCGGCATTTGCCGACCATGCCTGCAGGATTGGCCGAGCGCCGCAAGCGCCAACATCCGTCGCTTGCGCGTCCGGCTAATAATGCCTGCGATCCTCGGATATTTCCCATGATTTCCTGGAACTTCACCATGAACCGTTCCCTTCTCGTCATGCTCGCCCTCGCTTGGATCGCCTGTCTGGCCGCTCCGGCGCTGGCGGCGAAACCGCACAGCTTCACGATCCAGGACTACATCGGCGTCGAGTGGAAGAACGAGCCGGTCCACTTCCACATGGAGTTCGCCAAGGGCGAGTTCGAGGGGGCCGCGACCGCCAGCGCCAAGATCGAGGGAGGCGCGGCGGTGCCCTGCCAGGTCGCCGACGTCTCCCGCCACTGGGACGGCTCGGTCCGTTCGCTCGACGTGTGGCTCATGGCGACGATCCCCGTGCACGGGCAGGTGACATACGTGATCACGCCCGGCGGCAAGCCCGCGGAGAAGGCGGGCGAGGCCGGCGCGATCGGCAAGGAGGCCGACGGGAAGATCGAGATGACCTCCGCGCCGAGCAAGGGCGTGGGGCTGGTGCTGCCCTCCGGGAGCAAGAAGTATTTCTCCGCGGAGTCGTCGACGGTTCCCGCGCCGATCCAAGGGCTGATCCTCCCCTCGGGGCGGCGGACCGATCCCGGCCACATCGACGCGCCGCTGCGCATCATGGCCTATGAGGCCACGCTGCTCGACCAGGGGCCGGTCTTCGCCCGCGCGGCGGTCCGCTACACCTTCGAGAACGGCTACTGGGCCTTCACCGCCCGCGTCTTCCGCGACACGCCCATGATCCTCATCGACGAGGAGCTCGACACGGGCGACAGCAAGCTCGCGTGGGACAAGTTCGACCGCTTCCTCTCCGTCCCGCTGCAAGGCAAGGACTTCAAGCCGGCGCAGGTCTTCTTCGGCTCGCGCAACGAGCGCGAGGACCTGCAGGACATCGTGAAGAACGCCATGCCCGCGCTGGCGATAAAGACGCCCAACCTGCGCGAGGGCTGGTACTCCTCACCGATCCACGGATTCACCACCGCGGGCAAGCTCGACAAGCCCGACGAGTTCTACTACCTCAGCGGCTATTCGAGCGTGCTCTCGCGCGTGGGCATGCTCATGCGCGTCGTCGAGCCGGGGAAGGAATCCATCGGCGTCGCGGGCCTGCGCACAGGGCAATGGCGCAACCCGATGAGCCTCCGCCTCGCGACCACCGGCAAGGGCGACCTGCTCCTGCGCCTCCCGCTGCAGAGCTACGACCAGGGCTGGAACTCCGACGGCTTCGGCCGGTACAGCCAGAACTACACGGGCAAGACCGTGGGCGTCCCTGCGACGACCGCGCGGCGGTCGTACGGCATCATGATCAGCCCCGCCGAGGACGAGAAGCAGGCGGAGCTGTCGTCGCTCTTCGCCGCCGCCGAGCGCCTCGGCGCCCACCCGCTCGACGACGTGAAGGACTGGACGCTCGAATGGCCCGACCCGATGGCGAAGGCCGCCTGGGCGAAGGAGACCAGCGCCGCGGGCAAGGAGGCGCTCGAGCTGATGCGGGCCCGCACGGTCCTCACCCGCGCCCAGGGCAACATGGCCCGCTTCTCGATGGCCTATCACTTCGGCTTCGCCAAGAGCGAGTACCCGGTCGTCCTGAAGGTCATCAACTCCACGGCCGACCTCACCGCCGCCGACCGCCAGGAGCTCCGCCGGCTGGTCGCGTTCCACACCTACGACATGAACTCGCCCGACACATTCCCCTGGGGCATGGGCTTCCACCTCAACAACCCCAACATGACCATCATGGCCTGCGAGGGGCGCATCAAGGCGGGCCTGCTGATCCGCGACCACCCGATGTTCAAGACGTGGGGCGAGTACACCCTTGAACTGGTGAAGGAGTACAACCGCCGGTTCACCCGCGAGTCCGGCGCGCTCTACGAGAACCCGCACTACGCCTTGGGCGTCACGCTCGACTGGCAGGCCCAGGTCAACCAGATCCTCATCGACGCGGGCATCGGCGACGCGTTCGACAACGCCCTCTTCCGCCGGAGCCTGGTCTTCGCGATGAACTGGCTCTCCCCGCCCGACCCGCGGTTCCTCGGCCACCGCACGCTCGTCCCCTGGGGCAACGCCTCGTACCAGTCGATCCCCCCCACGATGGCGCAGCAGTACGTCTCGTACTACAAGACGCGCGACGTGAAGTTCGCCGGCGAGCTTGAGTGGTCCGCCAACCAGACGCTCCCCGACGACAAGAAGATCAAGGAGGTTCCCGAGGTCGTGCCGCAGCTCGGGAGCGCTTATTTCCCCGAGTACGGCGTCGCCTTCCGCCACGGCTTCGGCACGCCCTATGAGACGCTCTTCTACCTGATGGCCGGCAACTGCGACGGCCACTACGAGTGGGAGGCCGACCAGATGTGCTACACGCTCTACGCCAAGGGGCAGCCGATCAACATGCACTTCGGCAACGGCTACTTCCCGATGCTCTGCCGCCCGTGGATGCGCAACCGCGTCTCGATCGACCACAAGTACGAGATCTCCGAGCGCAACCCCACGCAGGTCCTCACCGCCTCCTTCGGGCCCGACGCGGAATACCTCCACGCCACCCGCGACGTCGACCAGATCCGCCCGCTTGAGACCGAGCACCCCCTCGAGACGCCCAACGGCGCATGGGCCCCCGAGGAGCAGAAGAGCTGGCCCGCCCGACCGACCAACATCGAGACCATCCCGATGACGACGTGGCACCGCCAGGTCCTCTTCCTCTCCGACCCGGATCCCAAGGGTCCGAACTACTTCGCGATCCGCGACGCCTTCTCGGGCACGCCCACCAAGCCGACCGACCTCTCGTTCTGGTTCCTCGCCAACAAGATGGAGAAGCAGGGCAACGTCTTCCACTACGACGGGCAATGCAAGGCCGACATGGATGTCTTCGTCGCCACGCCCGCGCCCGGCACGTTCGAGCCCGGCACCGACCAATACCATCACCGCCAGCAGCCCTACGTCCGACTGGTCGGATTCGACCCGGCCTATCACCCCGACGGCAAGCTCGGCGAGACGCAGATCGCGCTGCGCATCAACCAGCCCGCGGGCAAGGGATACCTGACGGTGCTCTACCCGCGCCTCAAGGAGAACGACCCACCCGCGACGTTCGCCCGGCTGGACGACAATGTGGTGCGCGTCGAGACGCCGGCCTCGACCGACTACATCTTCATGTCGCCCTTTTCGTTCGCGTTCAAGGACGACAAGGTGCAGTTCAAGGGCGAGGCCGGGACCGTGCGGTTCTACAAGTCCGGCAAGTGGACGGCGACGAGCACTCAGGGCACCGCGACGATCGTGGTCAACGGGAAAACCATCACGGGACAGGGCGCCTTCACCGTCACGGTCGAGGGTGGGCAGGCGACGGTCAAGCCGCTGTCGCCCAAGGCGACGGCAGAGGTGAAATGAGCGGGGAATCAGGGTGTCTGGCGATCATCGGACAATGAGGGCGACTGACGAATCGTGTCCGCCGCGGGAGGTTTAACTTGCTTTCCCAAGCGTCCCAAAGCGCCCCGCGCGGGGTCAAAATCGCAGAATACCCAAGTATTGCGCGCAATCGCGGTTGAAAAGCACGGCGAAGTTATTTACCATGAGGAAGTGAATGCGGTGGGTGTATCTTGCCGATAGGGTGTGAGGGGCCACGACAACTCAGACGATGGTGCGGCCGGCATCTTGGGCTGGCGGGCAATGTCGCGAGTGGCCCTGACAAGCCTTTGAATGAGATGATTCCCATCGAAACGCCGCGCTGCGCTTCCAAGCGCTGATCGCGGCGCGACCCGAGCCCGAGTCATTAATGTTGGTTGAGCCGCCCGATTGCCATCGGTTCTTCCGATGTTTTCGGGATCGCAGGGGAGTTCACGCTCAACCTGTCGGACGGATGGTTTTTTCGCCTGGCCTCGCGACCACGAGTGTCCGAGGTCCAAAGCCCTGAATGCCGAGGACGTGGCGCGGCGGCTCTCCCAAAAGGAGCCTCCCTGCCGGGCAGGCGAAGTTCCTTCTCGCGGATGAGTTGCTTGAATGGTGCGGCCAAGGCTCGCCCGGGCCGCCGCACATGTGGCCTGTCATTCCAATTGACAGGCCGGAAGCCCGAAAGGGCGGACGACCGGGCCCCATTGTTCCGCGGAATCCTCCGAACGCCGAACCGGTGTCTCGCAAAGGCTGCATTGGAGGCTCGATACGTTTTCCGCAGGCTTTGGGCGCCCCGACGCGATGGGCCCGGCCTGTCCTACACAAACCTGGGGCTTACTCCCATCGCGAACGAGTCTTGCCGTCATGGCCCAGGGTGTCTTGTTCACAAGCGGAGACGTGGTCGTCCACGCCCGGCGTCCCGAATGGGGCGACGGGGTGGTGGACCGAGCGGTCACCGTCGAACACGAAGGCAAGGCGGCGCAACGTCTGGTGATCCGATTTGCCCATCAGGGCATGGTCACGCTCAACACGGGGGTAGCCCCCCTGGTTCGCAAGGATGCTTCTTCAATGGCTAGCACGACGACTCCCTCCTCCTCCTCTTCACGCCCCAACCTCGGCAACCCCGGCACAGGATGGCTGGGCGGCCTGGGCGAAAAGCGCACCGGCGAGGAGCTCTACAAGCTCCCCGACGTGATGACCGACCCCTTCGCCACGCACGCCCGCCGGCTGCAGGCGACGCTCGACTCCTACCGCTTCGGGACCGACGGGCGCGACCCGCGCCTGCTCCTCGACTGGGCGGTCGCGCAGACCGGGCTCAACGACCCGCTCACCAAGTACACCCGCCCCGAGCTCGAGCAGGCCTTCCCCCGCTACAACCGCGACCGGGAGAACCACCTCTTCGAGCTGGTCCGCTTCATGAAGCGCCAGGGTGAGGCCGCAACCTTGAACAAGATGGTTCAGGAGGCAACGCTGCCCGCCGCCCGCGCCGCGCTGCAGCGCGCGATCCGGGCCTGAGTGCGGATCGACACCCTCGATCACGAGATGAATTCCGACGTGCCACACCGCAGCCGAAGGCTGCTGTGTGCCGACTCACCTTGTGCGCCCCCGATCGATGCGGCCTTTGTCGGCAGCGGTCACTCCACACGGGGGCGAGGACGCATCGCCTTCAACTCCGAACGTCTCCAGTTGATCGCACACAGCAGCCTTCGGCTGCGGTGTGGCACGGGACACGGCGTTGCTCCCGCGCCCGCTCCTCTCGTTAAAATCCCGGCATGACATCCACCTTCCGGCGAATCGAGCAGCTCCGCGACGAGATCAACCGCCACACTCGGCTGTACTACGTCGACGCGGCCCCGGAGATCTCCGACCTCCAGTTCGACAAGCTCCTCAAGGAGCTGCAGGACCTCGAGGCCAAGCACCCCGAACTGGTGACGCCCGACTCGCCGACCCAGCGCGTCGGCGGCGAGCCGATCCAGGGCTTCACGCAGGCCGAGCATCTCCGGCCGATGCTCAGCATCGATAACGCCTACGACCGCGGGGAGTTCGACGCCTGGAGCCAGCGCGTCCTCAAGAGCCTGGGGCTGCAAGCCGAGGCCACGCCGGAATCGCTCTTTGCAGCCGATGCCGCCGACGACGGCAAGCCCGCCGCTTCGGCCGCGGCCGCCGCGCCGAGCCCGAAGGTCGACCTGATCGTCGAGCCCAAGATCGACGGGCTTGCGATCAACCTCCGCTACGAAAAGGGCAAGCTCGTCCTCGCGGCCACCCGTGGCGACGGCGTCCGCGGCGACGACGTCACCGCCAACATCCGCGCCATCCAGGCGATCCCCCTGGTGCTCGACCGCGCGGGCCCGCCCGCGCCGGACGTCATCGAAATCCGCGGCGAGGTCTACTTCCTGAACGAGGAGTTCATCCGCGTCAACCGCGAGCGCGAGGCCGCGGGCGAGCCGACGTTCGCCAACCCGCGCAACTCGGCGGCGGGCACGCTCAAGCAGCTCGACCCGCGCGTCGTCGCCAGCAGGAAGCTGCGCTTCTTCGCCCACAGCATCGGCGTGATCGAGCCCGCCGCGTTCGCCAGCCACGACGAGTACCTCAAGGCCGCTCGCGCCTGGGGCCTGCCCGTCAACCCGCTCATCAAGCGTTGTCCCGGCTTCGCCGAGGCGTGGGACTACATCGAGAAATTCGAAAAGACCAAGGCCTCGCTCCCCTATTGGACCGACGGCGTGGTGGTGAAGGTCGACCGCTACGATTTCCGCGAGAAGCTCGGCTACACCTCCAAGAGCCCTCGCTGGTGCGTCGCCTTCAAGTTCGCCGCCGAGCAGGCGGTCACCCGCCTCGAATCGGTCGTCTGGCAAGTCGGCAAGGGCGGGAAGCTCACGCCCGTCGCGAACCTCGTGCCGGTGCAGCTCGCGGGGACGACGGTCAAGCGGGCGACGCTGCACAACATCGACGAGATCGCCCGCAAGGACATCCGCGTGGGCGACACGGTCATCGTCGAGAAGGCCGGGGAGATCATCCCGCAGGTGGTGCAGGTCGTGCTCGACCAGCGGCCGGCCGACGCGAAGGCGGTCGTGCCCCCGGCGAAATGCCCGAGCTGCGGCGAGCCGGTGTCGCGCGTCGAGGACGAGGTGGCGCTGCGATGCAACAACCCGGCCTGCCCGGCGCAGGTGCGCGAGAAGCTGATCTGGTTCGCCGGGCGCGACCAGATGGACATCGAGGGGCTGGGCGAGGAGACCGTGAACCAGATCGCCGACGCGGGTCTGCTCGACTCCTTCGCCGACATCTTCCGCCTCGCCTCGAAACGAGAGAAGCTGCTGGAACTGGAGCGCATGGGCGAGAGGAAGCTGGATAACCTGCTCGCGGGCGTCGAGGCGGCCCGCGGGCGCGGGCTGGAGCGCGTCCTCGCGGGGCTGGGCATCCGGCAGATCGGGCTCGGCGGGTCCAAAGACATCGCGGGCCACTTCGGCACGATGGAGGCGCTGCGCAAGGCGACGCCCGAGGAGATCGCACGCGCCCCCGACGTCGGGCCGGTGACCGCGAAGTCGATCCACGATTTCCTGCACAGCCCCACGGGCATGAAGACCATCGACGAACTGATCGCCGTGGGCGTCGACATGCAGGCCCGCAGGCCCAAGCCCGCCCCCGAGGCCGTGGCGGGGTCGCCTTTCGCGGGGAAGACCGTCGTCCTCACCGGCACGCTGGAGGGCTTCGAGCGCAAGGAGCTGACGGAGAAGCTAGAGGCCCTGGGCGCGAAGGTCTCCGGCTCGGTCTCGAAAAAGACGAGCCTGGTGATCGCCGGCTCCGAGGCGGGAAGCAAGCTCGACAAGGCGAAGGAATTGGGGATCGAGGTCTGGGACGAGGCGAAGCTGGTCGAGGCGCTGAAGACCACCGAGTAGTTGATCGCCGCCTACTTGCCAAACGGCCACCACCATCGTTTTTTTATCGCCGACTCATCTTGGGTAGGAGCCGCATTCAAGGGAACCGGGGCTGGAGCGCGTTGGCGCTGGAGTTCATTCGAAAGGCCGTTGACCACGGAGAGCAGCCTCGCCGCAGCATCGGCGGTCTCCTTGTCGTCGGATCGAAGGGCTTCGATGGCGGAGCGATGCTCGACCAAGACCTCGGCTGTGAGAACGTGATACGCGACAAACTCTCCTTCCGACTCCGCCCATTCCTCCCAGAGCGATTCGTCCTCTTCTTCGGATACAAAGGGCGGCCAAAGGCGAGAAGAGTCAATGAGATCGCTCAAAGTGAGCGAAGGCCCGGATGCTTGGCTGCCGGCCATGTGCAACCTTGCCGCGAGCGCGATCGTGCGCAGGATCCCGAGCGCCTCCGGCTTGTCGATCACGGAGCCGGAGGCAATGGCCTGGCACAACGCCTGGACGCCGAACGGAGTTGCCTGAATGAGCGAGTCCTGATGCTTGAGGCTGTGCCTAAGAGTGTCGAGCGCTTCGGCCCGAATCGAGGCGTCAGGACACGTCAGTAGGGCGATGGACGCAGGGATATCGGTGCCCCGGCCCTCAAAATGGACAATTCGATCCCACGGAATGTGTGCGGGTTGGGACATGGATCGCGGAATTTATCTTGGATCGGGCAGAAGGTCGAACCGACCAGGTTGCTCCCCCAGCGCCGCCCTCACGCCAGCGCCATCGCTGCGAACTCGCGGCCATCCGCATCGCGCTCGAAAACCTTGCCGACGCGCTGGCCGTGCTCCCAGACGAAGAAGTAGATCCGGCTGAGCCCCTTGAGGGGGGCGAGGCGGGCCTCCCAGATCCCGTCGCCGATGGCGACCAGGCGGGTGGCGGTGGTGGACCAGTTGTTGAACTCGCCCACCACGAACACGTCGTGGGCCCGCGGGAAGCGGGCTTGGATCGTGCAAGTTCCGTCCGTGGATTCGATCTCACTCATGTTCATCGTTCCTCCCGCAGCCATGCGCCCCCGGACAAGACGTCGGACCAAAAAATTGAGGCGTCGGCCCCAAATGCCGATCGAATCTAGGTCAATGGAGTTCCAATATCTATCGGGAGTTTCCCGGAGGCGACTCCAAGACGATCCATGAATTATCGTTCCCACAATCCATGGGCGACGTCCTGTAACGATCACGTCGGATGGCCAATCCACAAGCGTACGCCCGATTCGTGAGAAGCCCAATAAGATTCGGTGCAATCCGCGCAGGCTTGCCCAGACACGCGCCCGGCAACCCGCGGGGTGTCCGGACGCCGACATTCGATGCCGGAAATCCTGCCGCGTTTCGGGTCTCGCCCAAGACGTGCGTATAATCTTGCCTGTGCGTCCGCGACTGAACCGTTTTCACGAGCCGTTCCCAGGACCCGAGACATGATCCGCCGCGCCGGCGTCGAGCAAATCCCAGCCCTCGGCAAGATCATCAACGACTGCGCCGAGTACGGCCTGATGCTCCACCGCTCGTGGGCCTACCTCTACGAGCACGTGCGCGATTTCCACGTCGCCATCGAGGACAACCAGGTCGTCGGCGTCTGCGGGCTGAACATCATCTGGGCCAACATGGCCGAGGTCTACGCCCTCGCCGTCGCCCCCGCCTACCGCTCGCGCGGGATCGGCCGGCGGCTGGTCCTCTCCTGCATCGACGAGGGCGAGGAATTGGGCATCCACAAGCTCATGACGCTCACCTACGAGGGGAAGTTCTTCGAGCGCTGCGGATTCCACGTGGTCGACCGCCAGTCGCTCCCGATGAAGGTCTGGAGCGAGTGCGTCCGCTGCCCGAAGAACCAGGCCTGCGACGAGATCGCGATGGTCCGCGTACTGGACGTGCCGGACATCGCCCCGCCCCCGGCCGAGCCGCCCGGGAAGTACGAGGTGCCGGTGCCGCTGGTGGTGCGAGCGGGCGTGAAGTCGCAGAACGTGGACTGAAGTCGGTAGGCCTGACGATCAAGTCCCAGGCGCCGCGGCGCTTGGGCTTTGTTTTTTTGTCTTTGAAAAGACTACGATCCCTGAAGCAGCAATGACCTCGGCGCACGACTGGCTCCGTCGGCTGATCGACTCCCCGACGCTCGACACCCTGTCCCATCGGGTTCAGGCGGGCGGGCGCGTCCCTGCGCGCGGGAGCCTCGGCTCGAGCACGGCCCTGCTCACCGGCGCGCTCGCCCTGCGCACGAACCGCCCGATCCTGCTGGTCGTCCCCCACCTCGACGACGCCGACGACGCGCTCGACGACCTGGAGCTCTTCCCCCTCGCGGGCCGGCCTCTCGACTCCGAGCGCCTCGGAGCCCTGGAGATGCTCCCGGGCGAGACGAGCGTGAGCCTCGAGCTGCTGGCCGAGCGGTTGGCGGTGGTGGCGAAGCTTGCGCGGGCGCGGACGGACAAGGCCGTCGCCGCGTCGCTCCGCCCGTGGGTGCTGGTCGCCCCGATCCAGGCGCTGATGCAGAGCGTGCCCGAGCCCTCGTCGCTCGACAAGCTCTCGATCTCGCTCTCGCCCGGGCAGAACCTCCCGCCCACGAAGCTGATGGACTGGCTGGCCGACGCGGGCTACCAGCGCGTCG
>JAPLMQ010000043.1 GCA_026386955.1 Planctomycetota bacterium | reverse complement strand
AAGGTGGTCAAGGAACTCAAACGGCAGGCTCTGGCCCCCAAGGGCCTCGAACGAAGTCAGGTCCGCCGTCTGTTGCGTGAGGTCGAAGTCAGAGGGGACCATCGTGCCAATGCCGCCTTTTCGCTGATGCTTTACACAGGCGCTAGAGTCTCCGACGTCATCAACCTTGAGCTTCACGACCTCCTGCTGAGCGAGCGGGCTGGCACCGTCGTGTTCCGTCACGGCAAGGGGGGCAAGCAGAGGTCGGTGCCGCTGCCTCTCCCCGCACGGAGGGCCATGGAGGCTTATCTGGCCACCCGTCCGCCTGTGGAGGATCAGCATGTCTTCATCGGTGAACGTGGACCGCTGACGACTCGGGGGGTGACGGCTCTCTGTCTCAAATACAGCGCGATCACCGGGGTGAAGCTCCACCCGCACCTGTTCAGGCACACGATGGCCCATCAGTATTTGAGCGACACCAACAACGATTTGGTGGGGTTGTCTCAGCTTCTAGGCCACGAGGGTCTGACCGTCACGGCCCGATATTCGGCACGCTCGCAACAGCAACTTGCTGAGTCAGCGGAGCGGCTGACTTATTGAGGAGTGTCCCAGTTGCAAGTCCTGATCTACATCGTCGTCGGGATCTGGCTCTGCATCATGCTTTTCGGCGTGGTTGCCATTCTGCTGTCCGTGCTTCTCGCGGCACTCGTCTTTGTCGTGCTCGTCTTTCGCGTGGACACGTTCGCCGGTGCCGTCCTCACCTTGCTCCCGCCCGTCGCCGGTCTGGTTGCCTGCGTGTTGCTCTGGCGGGCAGGACATGATGACGCTGGCGTGCTGGTGTTCCTCGCGGGACTGCTGGTGATGTGGCCGTGGTCGCAGTTGTTCAGATCGAAGTGATGCCCGGCAGCAGTGACAGCAGTGTGAGCCAATTGCAGATGCGGCGATTCATCCCTTCGCGTTCGCAGGAGCAATTGCAACGGTGAGCCTCCACGAGGCGTTTTTATTTCTATGGCAGGGTCGCCCCCTGTGTACGCCCCCAACGAATGGAATATGGGAACCCAATTATTTGGTTCCATGCTCAACTTGAAACGACTTGCCGGTTGATTTCAAGAAGCGGTTTCGGTTTGCAGGCCATCATGCCGCGAATCGTTAAACCATGGCGATCACAAATGTCTGGCTGGGCAGAGTCCCCCCACCCGGCCTTCATTGTCCGGGACTCCCGCGTGCAAAAAGGGATGTCCTTTCTCACCAACAAACGTCCATTCATTTCGTCGCGCAGCGAGAGCATGCCGTCCTCGTCAGGCCACGAGTGAAGCGTTAGGCTCGGCATGATGAGCAGCGGACAACCCCAGAAGTCCCCTGACCGTCCTCGCCTCCCTCGCGCCGTCTGGCTCTTGAGTTGGGTGTCGTTCTTTGCAGACGTCTCTGGCGAGATGATCTACCCGCTGCTCCCGCTCTTTCTGGTCGGCGTCCTAGGCGCGTCCAAGACCCAGTTGGGCATGATCGAGGGAACGGCCATCTTCCTCGTGGCGATCATGACTGCCTACGCGGGCTTCCACAGCGACCGCTCGGGGCGTCGAGTTCCGTGGGTCCGCGTGGGCTACGCCCTGCCGGTGTTGGGCAAGGCGGTGATCGCGTTGGCGACAGCGTGGCCGCTGGTTTTGGGCGGACGTTTGCTCGACCGATTCGGCAAGGGGCTTCGGGCCTCTCCTCGGGATGCCCTGATCGCCGACGCCGTGGATGAATACCAGCGTGGGCGAGCCTTCGGCGTCCATCGTGCCCTTGACACGGCGGGAGCACTCGTGGGCGTCCTGCTTTCAGCCCTTCTGCTGTGGTGGCTCACAGGTACACCGCACAGGATGGACGGGGCAGAGACGGGTGCTGTAGCCCAGACCCCCGCGTGGGTGTATCGCGCCATCTTCGGCGTGGCGTCGGTGCTGGGCTTGGCTGCTCTGGTGCTCACGTTCTTTATCCGCGAGGCGGATGCCAAAGACCCTCAGCCGCCTCCCGATCCGCAATCGTCCCCGACGAAGGAAGAGCCTGAATCAGGCCCACTAGGATTGCCCCGAGCCTACTGGTCCGCGTTGGCGGTGATGGTGCTGTTCTCTCTGGGTAACAGCAGCGACACCTTTCTGCTGCTTCGTGCTAGCGATCTTGGCTTCTCGCCTTGGACCGTGGTGATGATGTACGCGACGTTCAACGCCACCTATGCCGCGTTGTCGTACGGGGCGGGGGCTTTGAGCGACCGGATCGGGCGTTGGAGGATCATCGCTCTTGGCTGGGCGATCTACGCGGTCGTCTACATCGGCTTCGCATTGATGTCCTCGTCAGAGTCATGGGCGGTCTGGCCGCTGATGGCGTTCTATGGGGTGTACATGGCCCTCACGGACGGCGTGGGAAAGGCCCTCATCGCCGACCGTGCTCCATCGGCCAAGCGAGGCACGGCAATGGGGATCTTCTACGCCCTGACGGGCTTGACCACGCTCGGAGCGAGTTTGCTGGCGGGGATGGTGTGGGACCGTGCAGGTCCGAAGGCCGCATTCCTGATTGGTGCAGGCTTCGCGGTGATGGCGCTCATCTCACTGCCGTTCCTGATTCGCACTTCAAGCTCATCCAGTTCAACGGCATCTCGTCGAGCGTGAGG
>JAPLMQ010000109.1:19173-50335 GCA_026386955.1 Planctomycetota bacterium | reverse complement strand
TCGCGGCGTTCTCGTAGTGGGCGTCGGCGCGGGCGCTGAGCAGGATGCGCTTGTTGAACCAGTTGATCCCGTCGTGCGAGTCGGCGGTGACGGAGTGCTTGGCCTGGTTGACCTGCAGGGCCTTGCCGGGGACGCCGGTGGGGAGCGTGTAGTGCATCCGGTAGGTGAGGTTGCCGCCGGCGTCGCGGAACTCGAGGATGCGCCCGCCCCCGGCGATGCCGCGGTTGGTGGGGAACTCCTTGAAGCCGTCGCCGGTCATGATCGGCTCGTCGGAGTGCTTCTTCCAGTTGAGCAGGTCGTCGCTGGTGGCGAGGCCCATGCCCCAGAAGGCCTGCAGGCCCTTGCCGGAGTCGCCGCTGTGGCCGGTGTAGTAGAGGTGCCATTTGTCGCCGATGCGGTGGACGCAGGGCAGGACGCACCAGTGGGTGTCGAACTTGTTGGGGCCGCCGATGTCGAAGAGCGGGCCGTGGCGCTTCCATTGGGAGACATCGGCCACGGGGGCGGTGGCGAGGCAGATGCGGCGGTGGCCCTTGGCATCGGCTCCGGCGTAGTAGAGCCAGTATTCCTCGCCGCGGCGGAGGACGAAGGGGTTCATGCAGCAGCCGACGTCGAAGGGCCCGCCGCCGTTGGGGAGGACGGGGTTGCGGGGGTCCTTTTGCCATTGGTGGACGCGGAAGGGGGGCATGGGTGGCTTCCAAGGAAGTGGTGGGGGCAGCATAGCACTCGGGCAGGGGTTTCGCAGGGCGATGGCCTGCGCGGTGGGTGGGTGACGGGCCGGGTTATGGGTCGCTGGTCGGGGCGAGGAATGGAGGCTGAAAAAAGCGGGATTTGCAGGCCGCCAATTCGCCCGGTCGTTGCAACCCGCACGGATTGCCAGCCGTCGGGATCAGCGGAGCCCTGATGGTTATGAGCGTCCGCCGGCTGGCCGACTTCACAGGGGACACCTCTCGCTGGACCCCTGTACATGAGCATCGACGTCTATCTGCTGGCGGTTGCCGCTGACCACGCCGTGGCGGCGAGATGCTCGGACGCGCTGCGCGGCGCGGGTGTTTCGTGCCAGGTGTCGACGCTGGCGGAGGAGCTTTCGCTCGAACCCGACGAGCCGGTGGCGAAGACCATCGGCCGGTCGCGTTTGATGGTGCTGATCCATTCCGCCGACGCGAGCGAATCCAAGCCTTTGCTGGCCGAGGCCCGCGAGGCGGCGAAACAGGTGCTGCCGATCGACGTGCTCTGCATCGACATGGCGGAGCCCTCGGCAGCGCTGAGCAAGGCGCTCGCGAACGCCGAGTGGGACATGCTCCAGCGCATCCCGGGGGACAAGGAACTGGCCGACTGGGTCCACAACATCCAATCGCGCGTCGCCCGGCCCGACGCCCCGCCCGAGCCCAAGGGCGAGACGATGATCGAGGACGTGCTCGAACCCGGGGGCGTGCTCAACATCGACGATGCTCTGCCGCCCGAATCCAAGGATGGCGAGGCCGCCGGCGACACCACGCCCGCCCACGATTGGGTGGGCGACCTGCATTCGCAGTTGAAGGACGAGATCGCCGCGCGCGGCGCCGCCCGGCTGGGCGGGCGCTCGTTCGCCTGGCCCGAAGGCAGGCATGGCCGATGGGCGGCCGCGGGAGCCGCGGTCACGATGACGCTGCTCTGCGGGATGATGTATTCCTGCTGCGTGTCGATCCTGCATCCCGAGATCCGCCCGCCCGCGCCGCGAGAATCCACGGCCGAAGCGACGGAGGGTGACGGCTCTTCCACGACAGGGGGCGTTGCGGCGGCGAACCTGGGGTCGTCGTCAGGATCGGCGTCGGACGTGACGTCGGGCTCCGCTGGCTCCGCGGCCAGTGCCGACGCGAGCAATGCCGGCGGCTACGGGTCGGCCGGCACTTCGGCCTCGGCTTCATCCTCCGCGTCCAACGGCACAAACGAGTCTTCCTCATCGGGCTCCGAGTCCAATGCGTCGGCCTCCGCCTCCGCCGCCACGCCCGCCGCCGAGGCCGCGCCGACAAGCGATGAGACGCTCTCCAAGGAGATCGGCTCGATGCACCGCGCCGCCCGCGGGCAGTCGACCCTTTCGGAAGTCGGCGAATCGCCTTCGTCCACCGAAGATCATCCCGCCGAGCAGCAGCCCGACGCCACGGCCCTTCTCCTGAAGAGCGCCAGCCTCGACAAGCCCGAAGCGGCGGATCAAGCGAACGCCACCCCGGTCACTTCGTCGGCCGCCGCCGCCGCGCTCGCCCGGCCAGAACGCGCCATCGCGAAGCACAACGACGGCGCTTCCGAGCGTTCCCCTGTGGTGGCCGCGCCTCCCGCGCCCCAGGAAGGGCAGAAGTCGCTGGCGCGTTCCCTCCTGCTCGCGAAGAAAAACACAGAGGCCGTCGCGGAAGCCTCCAAGGTCCTCAAGCGCCAGCCCAACGACGCCGAGGCGATGCTGATCCGCGGCGAGGCCTATCTCAACGACGACCGCCTCAACCTCGCCCGCGCCGACTTCGATCGGGCCGCCAGGCTCCAGCCCCGTTCCGCCTCCGCGCACACCGCGCTGGGCAACGTCCTGGCCCGCCAAGGCGAGACCAACATGGCGATGGCCTCCTTCGACCGCGCGATCCAGCTCGACCCCACACGGTCGGCCGCCTACGTCGGGCGCGGGCGGATCTTCCGCGCGGCCCGCGACATGGACAAGGCCCTGGTCGACTTCGACAAGGGCGTGCGCTACGGGCTCGACAACGCCGAGGCCTATGCCGCCCGCGCGGAGCTCTGCCTCGCGATGGACGACCGCGGCCGGGCCCGCGCCAACGCCGACCAGGCGATCCAGCTCGACCCCGCCAACGTGGTCGCGCTGGTCGTGCGCGGGACGCTGCTCGCCGCCCGCGGGCAGGGCGACGAGGCGATGGACGTGATCGCCAAGGCCGTGGAGCTCGGCCCGCGCTACGCCCCGGGGCTCGCGGCTCGCGGGCAACTCCTGGCCGCCAACGGCGACCCCGACGGCGCGATGCGCGACTTCGCGGAATCACTCAAGATCGACGGCTCGTGCGAGCAGGCGCTGCTCGGCCGGTCGCGGATCCTCCGCCGCAGCGGTAAGCTCGATCTCGCGCTGGCCGACTGCGACGCCGCCGTCCACAGCAACCCCCGTTCGACCTCCGCCTTCACCAGCCGGGCAAACGTCTGGCGCGAGAAGGGCGACTACGACCGCGCGTTGACCGACTGCCGCGAGGCCCTCCGCCTCAGCCCGCACAACCCCAACGCGTGGCTGAGCATGGCCACGGTCCAACTCGCGGTGGGCGACTCCACCGCGGCGCTCAACGAGGCCCAGCGCGCCATCGAGGCCGACCCGCGCAACGCCGACGCCTTCGCGATCGCCGCCCTCGCCTGCGCTGAGAAGCACGACATGGCCCGGGCCCGCGCCTTTGCCGACCAATCAGTGAAGCTCAACCCCGCGTCGACCACGGGCGTCTACGCCCGCGGCGTGGTGCTCCACGGGCAGGGCGAGCAGAAGGAAGCCCTCGCCCAGGCCGATCGCGCCGTCGAGCTCAGCCCGCAGGACCCCGCGGGCTACCTGCTCCGGGCCGAGGTGCGCCTCTCGCTGGGCGAGCCCGTCCGAGCGATCGCCGACGCCGACCACGCGCTGCGCATCAATCCTCGTGCGGTGGCGGGTTACCTCCAGCGCGGCCGGGCCCACCAGGCCACGGGCGAGCGCATCCAGGCCGCAGCCGACCTCGATCGGGCTCGGCAGATCGACCGCTCCTGCAGCGCGGAAGCCCCGGCCCGACTCACCCTCGACGGGTTCTGAGTCGGCCGATCAACAAAATAAATGGATTGGCGGCATCCGGCGGCGCGCAGCCCCGTGCCACACCGCAGCCGAAGGCTGCTGTGCGTCGGTCGTCCATTCATGCCATAGGGTCGCCCGCACATAGCAGCCTTCGGCTGCGATGTGGCACGTCGCTCAAGATTCAGTCGCCGATGATCCCAGCCAAGCCGCGAGCGCAATGGAACTGCGCCTCGTCGTGCGCGCAACCTCTCCGCGGCCCCCGGTGCGGCCGTGGAGAATCAGTACCGGCGCTGGGGCGGCTGCTGGTTGGTGTTGCCGTTGACGTTGCCCATGTTCTGGCGCAGCGCCCGGCGCTCGTCCTTGCCCACGATCTGCTCCTGCGCCGACTTCTTGAGCGCGAAGAGCCGTTCGAGTTGGACCTTGAGCTTGGCGACGCGATCGGCGGGCGAAGGCTTGTGCGCGATCAACCTGTCGATCTTGGCGCTGAGCCGGGCGGCTTCGGCGGTCAGCCGATCGACTTGGGTCGTGAGCTCGACCGAGCTCATCTTCTTCATCCGGGCCAACGAGGGCGAAGGGGCCCCCAGCAGGATGGGTTCAGCGCGTTTTCGTTGCGGTTTCATTGTTCCAGTTTCTCCAAGAGGCGAACGGAAATGGCCGGACCGGAAACCAGCCAAACGGCACACATGATAGGCCGAGTTCGTCCGAACACAATCTACCGCGCCCAACCAATTCCGCCATGGGGAAAATCACGGTGGATTGGGCCCCGTGTTTCCCCCATCAAACGGCACCGGGCAAGCACCTCTGCCCCATCCACCCGCTTTCCCGCAGCCAATTCGTTATCCTAAGCGGCCCTACGCGCCTCGCCCCGGCCCCATGCCGGGGACTCGACATACCCAATCACTCCCGGAAAATTCTGCCATGGCCAAGTCCACCTCCCGCTCCGCCGCCAAAGTCGAAAAGCCCGCCCGCGTCTTCGACACCGACCGCCGCATCCGCTTGGGCATCTGGGGCCTGGGCCGCGGGATGTCGTTCTACAAGACCTGCGCGTCGCTCAACATCGATGTCGTCGCGGGGTGCGACTACAACGAGCACATGCGGACGAACTTCTCGGCCCACAACCCCGGGGCGTTCGTCACCGCCAACGCCGACGAGTTCCTCGCCCAGGACTTCGACGCCGTCCTGCTCGCGACCTTCTGCCCCGCCCACGCGCCCGACGCGATCCGCTGCATGGAGGCCGGCAAGCACGTCCTCTCCGAGGTCACCGCGTTCCACACCATGGCCGAGGGCGTCGCGCTGATCGAGGCGGCCCAGAAGACCGGCAAGGTCTACAACCTCGCGGAGAACTACCCTTGGACGCAGTCCAACATGTGGCTGGCCCGCAAGTGGAAGGAGGGGCTCTTCGGCGACCTGATGTACGCCGAGTACGAGTACGTCCATGAATGCCGCACGCTCGCCTACACCTACATCGACGGCAAGCCCGTCATGCCCGGGCACCACGTCCACTCCTGGCGCTCCTGGCTGAACTTCCACTACTACAACACGCACTCGCTCGGCCCGGTCATGATCATCACCGGCACGCGCCCCGTGCGCACCGTCGCCCTCCCGGGCAAGCTGACCCTCGCGGGCTTCGCCGCCGGCGACGCACGCGGCATGGGCGGCCCCGGCCCCTCGCTCCTGACCATGGACAACGGCGGACTCGTGCGCAACCTCATGGGCGCCACCACCAACGACACCCACGCCGCCCGCCTCTGGGGCACCCTCGGCGCCGCCCAGATGGTCGGCCAGGGCCTGCAGCTCCGCCTGGGCGCCAGCGGCCATTCGCCGATGTACGCCGTACGCCCCACTTGGGACGAGCTGGGCACGCTGGCCGCCAGCTCCGGCCACGGCGGCGGCGACTTCTGGGTCCTCTACTACTTCGCCCGCGAGATCCTCTACGGCACGCCCGCGCCCTGGAACCTCTTCGCCTCGGCCGACGTGACCATCCCCGGCATCCAGGCCTACCGCTCCGCCCTCCAGGACGGGCAGCCGATGGAGTGCCCCGACTTCCGCGACCCCAAGCAGCGCGACAAGTATCGCAACGACAACTGGGCCCAGGAGCACCTCAACCCGCGCGAATGGGCCTTCCCCGCCACCGCCGACCTGGAGATCACCAAGCACTTCTCCACGATCATGTCGACGTTGATCCGCCGCGCGACCCAAGTCCGCGCCGTCGCCGACTGGCTCAAGGTCGCCGACGAGGCGATCTTCGACGTCGGCATGGTCGAACTGCTCGGCGCCTTCATCACGGACCTCCCGGCGATCAAGGAAAACTACGCCAAGGCCCGGGCCCTGATCAACACCTATCCCACCGCCAACGCCGCCCGCTCGCTGCGCGAGATGCTCGAGGTCGGCCTCGAGAAGGAGGTGGTCGAGCCCGCCTTCCTGGCGAACGTCAAGAAGGCGCTGGCGAAGCTCCGCAAGACGCTGCCCGCGTCGCTCCAGTCCTACGTCGAGATGTACGAGGCCTCGCCGCTGCTGCCCGTGGTCAAGGTCAAGGACGCCAAGCCCCCGGCGAAGTCGGTGAAGTTCAAGCGCGTCGCCTTCACGACCCGGGGCAACTACGCCGACGTCCGCGGCATCCACAACGGCAAGAACGGGCTGATCTACGTCCGCGCCATCGCCAAGATCAGCAAGGCCGGCACGTCGCGCGCCATCATGGGCGCCGACGGCCCGGTGCGGATCTGGATCAACGGCAAGCTCGTCGCCACCGACCCCAAGGGGACCAACCCGGTCCACCCCGCCCGCTACTCCGCGAACGTCAGGTGGAAGAAGGGGCGGAACGAGATCCTCTTCGCGCTCGCCTCGGGCCCGTCGGTCTGGGGCGTCTCGGCGGCGATCGACAAGGTGGAATGAAAACGCGGTTTGCCTCTCCCCGTGCCCGATTCCTTCACCCGTGCCACATCGCAGCCGTAGGCTGCTATGTGCGAGTGAACAGTGGAGCCAGGGGACGTCGGGGGCGTTTTTCTCAACGTCCCTTGGCTGACATGTGTCCGAAAGTCTCGAAGGCCTCGCGCTTTCGGCTGACTGGCACACAGCAGCCTTCGGCTGCGGTGTGGCACGTCGGAAGCAAGTCACTCCGCGTGCGAAGCGCCGCCGGCCGCGGCGCGCCCGCGCAGCTCGACTCGCCGGATCTTCCCGCTGACCGTCTTGGGCAACTCCGCGACGAACTCGATCTCGCGCGGGTACTTGTACGGCGCGGTCACCTCCCGGCAATGGTGCTGCAGCTCGAGCACCAGTTTCTCCGACGCCGCGTGGCCGGGGCGCAGCACCACGTAGGCCTTGACGAGCTGCCCGCGCATCGGGTCGGGCCGCCCGACCACTGCGGCCTCGAGCACGCCGGGGTGCTCCAGCAGCGCGCTCTCGACCTCGAAGGGGCCGATCCGGTAGCCCGAGCTCTTGATCACGTCATCCGCGCGCCCGACGAACCAGAAGTCGCCCGCCTCGTCGCGGTGGGCCATGTCGCCCGTGAAGTACCACTCGCCGCGGAAGCGGGCCGCGTTTTCCGCGGGGTTGTTCCAATACTCGCGGAAGAGCCCCAGCGGCCGAGCTGCTCCGGGGGCGGCGCTCAGCCGCACCGCCACCTCGCCCTCCTGCCCGTCGGGCACGGGGCGCAGGTCGGGCCCGACCACCGCGACGTCGAACCCCGGCGTCGGCCGGCCCATCGAGCCGGGCCGCACCACCGCCCCCAGCCGGCGGAACTGGCCGATCAGCACCACCGTCTCGGTCTGGCCATAGCCCTCGTAAATCGTCAGCCCCGTGGCGCTCTTCCACGCGGAGATCACCTCGGGGTTGAGCGGCTCGCCCGCGCTGACGCAATGCCGCAAGTGCGGGACCTTCAGCCGGGAGAGATCCTGCTTGACGATGAAGCGCAGTGCGGTGGGCGGTGCGCACCAGACCGTGATCGGGAAATTCTCGAGCGTGGTCAGGACGCGGTGGGGCTGGAACGCCCCGCGCGAGTCGAGCACGAAGACGCACGAGCCGGTGTGCCACGGCCCGAAGAGGTTCGACCAGGCCGCCTTGGCCCAGCCCGTGTCGGAGAGGCACCAGATGACATCGTTGGTCCCGCCGTCGAGCCAGAGCTCGCCCGTGAGGCGATGGCCCAGGCCGTAGCTGGCCTGCGTGTGGGCGACGATCTTGGGCTCGCCGACGGTGCCGCTGGTGAAGTAGTAGATGCCGGGGTCGTCGGCCCGCGTGGGGCCGGGGTCGAAGCCCGGGTCGGCCGCGGCGAGGCCGGCGTCGAAGCTCAGCCAGCCCGGCGGGGTGCCGCCGACGGAGCCGGTGGAGATGCGGACGCCGCCGAAGTCCTCCACGCGCTGGGCCCCGGCCTCGTCGGTCCAGACCGCCGCGACGGCGCCGGCCTTGAGGCGGTAGGCGATGTCGCGGGCGGTGAGCTGCGGCGTCGCGGGGATCGGCACCGCGCCCAGGCGAATCAGCCCGAGCATGCCCGTCCACCAGGCGACGACCCGTGGGAGCATCACCAGCACGCGGTCGCCCCGGCGGATGCCCGCGGCGTGGAAAAACGAGCACGCCCGGCGGGCCTGTTCGTCGACCTGCGCGAAGGTCAGCCGCCGTTCCTCGCGCCCGTGCTCCTCGACCCACCAGAGCGCCAGGGCGTCGGGTTGCCGCGTTGCCCAGAAGCCCACGACATCGCGGGCGAAGTTGAACCAGGTCGGGCTTCCGCTCATCAGTGATTTCCTCTGCGCAACAAGAGGTGTCCGCGCCGGCGTGGCGCGTGCGAGATGGTACAGCGCGGAGCGGGGATGTTGCATCGCCAAGCGGCATCTCTTCTGCCCCGCTCCCTCCGGGAGAGGGTGGCACGGATGTACTCATCCGTGACGGGTGAGGGCGCGAGTCGACGGAAACGCCCGAAGAATGCCGTTTGCCTCTTTCGTGTTGATCGAGTGCTTCTTGTCGCCCACGCCCTCACCCGGCGGGAGTACCCGCCACCCTCTCCCGAAGGGAGAGGAGCGGATTGGCATCGCGCCGGCGATTTCAACAGCGCAAAATCCCGCGCCTAGAATCAGCCGAGGCCGCCAAACCCGCCTCCGCATGCAAGAAGGGAGGGCCCATGCGTCTCCTCATCACCGGCGCCGCCGGCCAGATCGGCCAGGAGTTGATCCACGCCTTCCATGCCCGTGGCGACGAAGTCGTCGCCGCCGACCTGAGGCCGCGCGTCGCCGGCGCGCCCGACGAGGCGGCGTGGCATACGCTCGACGTGACCGACTCCGCTGCCTGCGTCGACCTCTGCACACGCACGCGCCCCGACGCTGTCGTCCATCTCGCCGCGATCCTGAGTGCCCGCGCCGAGGAGGAACGCGAGACGGCCTATCGCGTCAACGAAGCAGGCACGCGCCACGTGCTCGAGGCCTGCCGGCGCGCGGGCGTCCCGAACCTCTTCTTCGCCAGCAGCATCGCCGTCTTCGGCCCCGGGCTCCCGCAACCCGTCGGCGACGACGCGCCCACGCGCCCGACAACGCTCTACGGCGTGACCAAGGTCATCGGCGAGATGCTCGGCGAATACCACGCCCAGCACTGCGGCCTCGACTTCCGCGCGATCCGGTTCCCCGGACTGATCAGCGACGCCGAGCCCGGCCGCGGCACGAGCGATTACGCCGTGCACATGTTCCGCCAGGGCGTCCGCACTGGCCGGTACGAGGCCTACTGCCGCCCCGACACACGCATCCCCCTGATGTACATGCCCGACGCGGTGCGGGCCGTGCTCGAGCTGATCGATGCGCCGAAGAACGAACTGCGGCGGTGCGTCTACAACATCGCCGCGATGAGCCCCACGGCGCAGGAGTTGGCCATCGTCATCGCCGCCCGCACCGGCGCGAAGATCACCTTCAAGCCCGACCCGGCCCGGCAGGCGATCCTCGATTCCTGGCCACAGTCGCTCGACGATCGCCATGCCCGCGAGGACTGGGGCTGGCGGCCGCGTTACGATCTCGACGCGATGGCGAAGGAGATGATCTCTCATCTGCAGTCGCCGCCCGAGGCGATCCGCGTCGGAGCGAAACTTCCGGCCGCGTGAATCATCACCCCTGTCGCCGCGGGAGACCGCCCGATGTTCGACCAAGCGAGAGGCCACTACGCGGCCGCCCTGCAGCAGATCCACGACGCCGGCCTCGCCCGTGGCGAACGCCTGCTCACCTCGCCGCAGGGCCCCGTGGTCGAGGTCGAGGGGCGATCGCTCCTGAATTTCTGCGCGAACAACTACCTGGGCCTGTCGGATGATCCGCGCGTGCTCGCCGGCGCCCGCCGGGCGTTGGACGAACGCGGCTACGGGCTGTCGAGCGTCCGCTTCATTTGCGGGACGCAGGACCGTCACAGCGAGCTCGAACGCCGCGTCAGCGCCTTCCTCTCGACGGAGGAGACGATCCTTTACGGCTCGTGCTTCGACGCCAACGCCGGGCTCTTCGAGACGCTGCTCGGGCCCGAGGACGCGGTCATCTCCGACGCCCTCAACCACGCCTCGATCATCGACGGCATCCGCCTCTGCAAAGCCAAGCGCCATCGGTATACGCACAACGACCTGGGCGAACTTGAGGCCGCGCTCGCCGACGCCGCGGGGGCCCGGTTGCGACTGATCGCCACCGACGGCGTCTTCAGCATGGACGGCGACATCGCCCGGCTCGACGCGATCTGCGGCCTCGCCGACCGGCACAAGGCGATGGTCATGGTCGACGACAGCCACGCGACGGGGATTCTTGGCCCGACCGGCCGCGGCACGCCGGAACGCTTCGGCGTGGCCTCGCGCGTCGACCTGGTCACCTCGACGCTCGGCAAGGCGCTGGGCGGCGCCGCGGGCGGTTGGATCAGCGGCCGGCGCGAGCTGGTCGACCTGCTCCGGCAGCGGTCGCGGCCATACCTCTTCAGCAACAGCCTCTCGCCGGTGATCGTCGGCGCGAGCCTGGCCGTGCTCGACCTGCTCGAATCCTCCGGCGAGTTGCGCGATCGCCTGGCCTCCAACACCCGCCGCTTCCGGGACGGGACGACGAAGGCCGGGCTCTCCATCCGCCCCGGCGAGCACCCGATCGTGCCGATCATGCTCGGCGACGCCCGGCTCGCCGCCGAGTTCGCCCGGCGGAGCTTCGCCCGCGGCGTGCTGGTGGTGGGGTTCGCGTTCCCCGTGGTGCCCGAGGGGCAGGCCCGCGTCCGCGTGCAGGTCTCCGCTGCCCACACGCCCGCCCAGATCGACCAGGCGCTGGAGGCGTTCGCCGCCGTCGCCCGCGAATTGGCCCTGCCGGCGCACGTGTGACGGCACGCTCTGGATTTCCAGCGAAGATCGCGGGAAGATGCGGTCTCCCTCTGCGGAGCGGCGAGCGCCGTCTCGCGCAGGGAATTCAGACCTCGTTTTCCCGGAGCATCCCATGGCCAAGCACGGCCCACGATTTGAGAAGCTCGTCGATGAAGCCCGCGCCCGCATCCGCGAGACCAACGTCGCCGAGATCCGCCCCCGGCTCGAGCGCAAGGAGAAGTTCCATCTCGTCGACATCCGCGAGGAGAGCGAGTGGGCCGCGGGCCACATCCCCGGCGCGGTCTACCTGGGCAAGGGCGTGATCGAGCGCGACGTGGAGGAGAAATTCCCCGACCTCGACGCGGAGATCGTCCTCTACTGCGGCGGCGGTTTCCGTTCGGCGCTGGCGGCCGACAACCTGCAGAAGATGGGCTACCGCAACGTGGTCTCGATGGACGGCGGCTACCGCGGCTGGACCGCGGCGGGGCTGCCGGTGAAGAAGGGCTGAGGCGGGGCGGAACAGGCCGTCCGTGGGTTGAGGCTCGCCGCTTGCCGATGGGCTCGGGCCGGGCCCGGGTCCGGCTGCGCGGGGCGTTCGCGAACGGTATGCTTAAGCGGTTTTGGGCGACGGGTCGCGCTGCCGAGTGTGGGGGGCGTGGCGTTCGCCCGCATTTTCCGCCGGGGTTTCCGGGGGTTGTCGATCATGACTCAACAGCGTCTCGCCCTGTGTCCGACTTGTGAGCGTCGCTTCCGCTGGGACCCGCGGTTCGCCGGCAAGAAGATCCTCTGCCCCTGCACCACCAAGTTCAGGATGCCCACCAAGGCGCCCGTGGAGGCCACGGTGGGCGTGCTGGTCACGCCGCCCACCGCGGCGCAGAAGCCGGCCGAGGCGGAGGAAGACCTTCCGGTGCTGACCGAAGAGGCGCCCGAGGAGGCGGCTGCGGAAAGCGTGGCCGAAGCCGAGCCCGCGCCGCCGGCCGACGACGAGGCGATCGTCGACCTGGTGCCGACGCGGAAGGAGGTCATCGCTCCGGCCCCCGCGCGCGAGACGTATGACGTCGACGAGGAAGCGGCCGCGCCTCCGCCGGTTCCCCCGGCTCCGCGCGTCCCGCCCACGGCTCCGGCCGTGTCGGAGGAAATCGTGGAGGAAGCCTTGGGGGAGGAAGTCGCGGAGGATGACGACGCGGGCGAAGCCGCTCCGCCGCCGTCGCCGCCGATGCCCTCGATGTTGGTGGGGCCCAAGTCCGCGGTCGAGCGGGCCTTGGCGGAGCGCACTGAGGAGTATCAGCCGTCCCCGATCTGGGAGTACGTCGTGCCGGGCGCGATGGTCGCCCTGGGCATCCTCTTCACGCTGGGCGTCTGGGCGATGTGGCTTGGCCACACGGCGCTCTCGGGGCTCGGGGCGGGGGGCATCCTCGTCGGGATGAACCTGTTGCTCTACCTGCCGATCGCCATCGGGGCGGCCCTCTTCACCGCCCGCGCGATGGACGTGGGCTTCGGCGCGTTCCCGCCGCTGGTCCTCAAACTCGCGGGCGTCTCGCTGCTGTGCGGCTCGATGGCCGACAGCGTCGGCTTTTGGGTCTTCCACTACGGCGAGTTCGACTGGACCTACCTCGTCGCCGCCTTCGCGCCGTACGCCTTCGCCCTCGGCCCGCCGCTGATGCTCCTCTTCCAGCTCGAGTTCAAGGAGGCGTTCATGATGGTCGCGATCATGGCGATCCCCCGGCTGGGGCTGGTCGTCGGATTGGTGGCCCTGGCGCCGTCGCTGTTCAAGATGCCGGAGGGATGAGCGGCCGGTCTGCGTTGCTTGAGCGCCCTCTCCAAGCGAATCGGCACTCGCGCCGCGGCCAGCCCGTGGGGTGATGCCGCGCCATGGGCGTCAAATCCCTGTGCGTTCCTCACCCCAGCCGAAGGCGACGGCGCCTCACGCCGCGCGTGAGCTACACTCTCGGGTCTCCGTGGGGACCAAGGCAAGGCGGGCCCAAGCCACCCGTGCGTTCGCGAGGAGACCCGCAGAGCGATGGATCACCGCAAGAAAATCGTTGGGCTCGTCCTGCGAAGGTTCGCGGTCGTGCTGGCCGCGCAGGTTGCGCTGCTCCTTCCCGCCACGGCCCGCGCCGCCGAGATCGTCACGCTCAACGAGGGGAACTTCGACGCCTTGGCCCCCCGGGGCGACAAGGCCGAGGCGATCCTGGGCGACTACGTCCTGCGGAACGACCGCATCGTCCTGGTGATCGACAACCCCGAGATCTCCAGCGGGTTCGCGTCCAACCGCATGTACGGCATGCGGGCCTGCGGCAGCATCATCGACATGGCTCCCTGCCTCTCGGCGGCGAGCCCCGGCGGCGCCGACGCTGCCAAGGGGAAGCCCGGCCTCTGGGCGAACGAGGACCGCTTGGGCTGGTTCTGGACGGGGCCGCTCTGGCAGCCGCGCGACTACGCCGGGCGGGCCCAGTACGACCCACACTACGCCAAAGACTTCCGCCCGCAGTCGGGCAAGAAGCTGACGCTCGAGTTCGACCACACCTGGCACATCGACCTCATTCCGATGCGCGTGAAGTACACGATCGAGGACGGCCAGCCGTTCGTGCGCTGCGAGACGATCTACCCCAACGACGCGACGCCGCAGACCCGGCCAGCCGCAGCGGGTGGCGCAGCGAGCGGCGCAGCGAGCGGCGCGGCTGGCGGAGCGGCTGGCATCGCGACAAAGTCCGACGCCGGCCGCCTCGCCGAGGCGGCCGCCCCCGCAGCTCCGCAGGAGGTCCCGGGGCTCAGGGAGCCGCCGAAGCCCCGCCCCATTTTGCCCGACCCGATCTGCGATCTCGTGGTCGACTGCGCCGTCGAGCGCGGCGTCGACGCCGAGCAGCGGCTCACCTGGGTCTACGACCCTTGGTTTGGCCAAGCAGCCGGCCAAGCCTTCGGCGTCGTCGAGGATGAGCACGCCATCAAGCGCCTCGCCGACGGCAAGGAAGTCCCGGCCGACCCCCACGCGCCGGGCCCGATCAACACCGGCGAGGAGCTGCGCATCGTGCGGCGCGTCTTCGTCGCTCCCGACCTCTTCGCCCTCCGCCAGGCCGTCGACGAAACCCTCGGCCTCAAGGGGCGCGCCGTGAAGCTCACCGTCGCCGGCCCCGAGGGATCCATCGCCGGCGCCCGCGTCTCCGCCCGCCGCGTCCTCGATCCGCACGATCGCCCCGGCGACACGACGCCGGCCCCGATCTACGGCGGCGGGCGGACCGACGCCAAGGGCCTGCTCGAATGCACGCTCCCCGACGGCGAATTCGAGCTGCGCGTCGAGGTCGTCGGCCGCGCCACCAAGGCCGTGCGCATCCCGGCGCAGGGCCCGTTCGCCGGCACGGCCCAGATGTCCATGTCCGCGTCGGTCGCGTTCGATGTGACCGACGAGGCCGGCAAGCCGATCCCGTGCAAGGTCGAGGTCCGCGGCCGCGACGGCACGCCCGACCCGTACTTCTTCCCCGAGACCGGCGACCGCGCCGTCCGCAACCTCCTCTACCTCCCCGACGGCCTCGGCAAGCAGGCCATCGCTCCCGGCCAGTACGACCTGATCTTCACCCGCGGCCCCGAATATGACGCGGTGACACAACCACTCGAGATCACCTCCGCTTCCGCAAACGGCGGCGTCATCGAGCGCACCGTCCACGCCAAGCTCGTCCGCTCCGTCGACTCCACCGGCTGGATCAGCGTCGACTTCAACAGCGAGTCGACGCTCTCCAATCGCCCCCTCCTGGGGCCGCCCGCCACCGGCTCGACGCTCGGCCACGTGCTCAACCTCCTCTGCGAAGGCATCGAGTTCGCCCCCACCGCGGAGTTTGGCCGCATCACCGATTGCCGCCCGATCATCGAGAGCCTCGGCGCCGCGCAGTTTCTTGCCACCTGCCCCGGCACAGAGCTCGCCGACGGCAACCGCGGGTTCTTCGGCTTCCCGCTCCAATACCATCCCCGGCTGCTCGACGGCGGCGCGCCGCAGATGCCCAACCACGTCGGCCCGCAGGGCTGGCTGCGCCACATGGGCGCGCCGCCGGACGACCCCAAGGCGCCGTGGACCACCGCGGGCGTGCCCGGCAACGA
This sequence comes from Planctomycetota bacterium, assembly GCA_026386955.1. Classification (GTDB taxonomy): domain Bacteria; phylum Planctomycetota; class Phycisphaerae; order Phycisphaerales; family Phycisphaeraceae; genus JAPLMQ01. The sequence goes on along the minus strand of JAPLMQ010000109.1, from coordinate 35,204 downwards.
GAAGTGCGTCATCCTCCGCCAGTATCGCAACCTGCCCGCCAAGCCCGCCGTCGCTCCCCATCTCCCGCATTCCGCCTACCGCGACAGCGACTTGATCACCCCCGCGGGCGAGCCCTCCAGCGACTACCACTTCTCGCGCGACACCGACGACGATGGCCTCATCGACCGCATGCACTACTCCCTCGCCCGCTACAGCGACGCCCTCGACGTCCGCACGCTCGACGGGCTCTACATCGCCAAGGACCACGTCCCCAACGACGTGATCGACTGGCTGCAACTGCGGGCCGCCGGCTACCGCCTGCCCGCCGTCGCCAGCAGCGCCGCCCGCGACAACTTCCACGGCGTCGGCGGCCTGCGCACCTACGTCGCCAGCGCCACCGACGCCCCCGACAAGATCGACCCGCTCGACGTGGCCCGCGCGATCACCGCAGGCCACGCCTTCATGACCACCGGGCCGTTCGTCGAGGCCACGCTCACCACCGCCGAGAAGGCGGTCGCCATCCCCGGCGACCTCGTCGCCACGCATGCCCCGACCGCCCAACTGCGTGTCCGCGTCCAGTGCCCCAACTGGATCAAGCTCCACCGCGTGGAGTTCTGGATCAATGGCCGCGTCGATCCGGCGCTCACGCTCGACAGCGCGACCTCGCCCGAGCGCTTCGCCGAGGGTCGCGTGCAGTTCGACCAGACGATCGCGCTGCAGACGAAGTCCGACACCCAGGTGGTGGTCATCGCCTTCGCCCACGGGCCCAATTATCGCCGGCGCGGCGAGGCCGATGGCAAGGTCGCGCGCCATGTCGCCGTCACCAACCCGATCATGGTCGACGCCGGGGGCGACGGCTTTGTGCCCATGAGCCCGCTCGACGAGACGATCCGCGTCGAGCCCGCCATCGTCGCGCCGATCAAGGCCAACAAGGGCGGGCCGCCGGGCACGCTGCGGCTGACGATCACCAACCACGGCGACGCCCCGGCGGAAAGCGCTGTGCACCTGGAGTTCCGCCCCGCGGGCATCGTGGTCGTCGAGGGCAAGCCCGACATCCCCTTCAAGCTGGCCGCGCATGCGAAGACGACCATCGACGTGGGCCTGCGCGCGGCGGGGGACACCGAGACGGAGGAGCTTCTGGGCGGCAACGACCCCGCGAAGATGAAGACCACGCTCTACATCGTCCGCACGAAGTCACCGCCTGGCATCGCGCCGGCCAAGCTGCCCATCGTCGTCGGCGGCGGGGCGGAGATGATGGACGCGGACCACGCCGTCAAGCCGCGATGAGCGCGACGGCGCGCGATCGGGAAAGACGAATACCCGCCTAAAGGCGGAACTCCGAACCCCAGAGCCGCGGCGTGAACGAAAGCCGGCAACACGCACGCGATACCATGGGTCGCTCGCCCCACGACCCCAGAGAATCGGACGCCTCATGAAATCGTCGTCGCCATCCTCGTCGCCGGCCAACAGAATCCTCTCCGCCATCGCCCTCACCCTCGCCGCCGCGACCGCGCTCGCCACCTTCGCCACCTCCGCCCGCGCCGACGTCAAGCTCCCCAACATCATCGGCAGCAACATGGTCCTCCAGCGCGACGTCGAACTCACCCTCTGGGGCTGGGCCGACGCCGACGAAGCCGTCTCCGTGCAACTCGGCCAATCCACCGCCAAAACCACCGCCAACGCCAAGGGCGAATGGAAGCTCAAGCTCCCCGCCCAGCCCGCCGGCGGGCCGCACACCCTCACCATCAAGGGCAAGAACACGATCGAGCTGACCAACGTCCTCGTCGGCGAAGTCTGGCTCGCCTCCGGCCAATCGAACATGGCGATGTCGGTCTTCCGCACCTCCTCCCGCACCAAGGACGACGTCGCCTCCGCGAAATACCCCAGGATCCGCCTCTTCAACGTCACCGCGAAAAAAATCGCCCACATCCTCCCGCAAAGCAACGTCGATCCCTCCCTCGCCTGGGCCGAGTGCACCCCCGAGTCCGCCACCGACTTCTCCGCCGTCGCCTACTACTTCGGGCGATGCATCCACAAGGAGCTCGATGTCCCCGTCGGCCTCATCAGCGCCTCGTGGGGCGGCACGCGCATCGAGTCATGGATGCCGCCCGAGGCCTTCGCGCTCAGCGGCGACGAGGCCGTCAAGGCCATCGGCGAAAAGCAGTCGAAGCAGGTCGATGCCCACCTCGCCTCGCTGCAGAAGGCCCTCGCCGCCCACGAGGAGCCGCCGCCCTCGCCCGCCAACCACCTCTCGCCCTTCGCGAACTTCAACGGCAACATCCACCCGCTCATCCCGTTCCCCATCCGCGGCCTGCTCTGGTACCAAGGCGAATCCAACCTCGCCGAGGGGCTGGCCTACACGCGGAAGATGGAGGGCCTCATCAAGAGCTGGCGGGCCGCGTGGGGCCAGGGCGACCTGCCGTTCTTCTACGTGCAGCTCGCGCCGTACCGCGTCAAGGTCTTCGGCCGCGGGAACCAGGAGCTCCCCTTCGTCATGCCCGAGATGTGGGAGTCCCAAGCCGCGGTGCTGCGGACCGTGCCGAACACCGGCATGGCCGTGACGACCGACCTGGGCAACCTCAACGACGTCCACCCCGTCACCAAGGAGGAGGTCGGCCGGCGCCTCTCGCTCTGGGCCCTCGCGAAGGTCTACGGCCGGAAGGACCTGGTCTTCTCCGGCCCGCTCTACAAAAGCATGAAGATCGAAGGCCCGAAGATCCGGCTCGAATTCGACCACGCCGAGGAAGGCCTCGCCACCCGCGACGGCCAGCCGCCCAACTGGTTCCAGATCGCCGACGACACGGGCGAGTTCGTCGACGCGGAGGCGAAGATCGACGGCCCGACGCTGCTGGTCTCGAGCGAGAAGGTGCCCAAGCCGACGGCAGTGCGCTTCGGCTGGAGCCCGATCGCCGAGCCGAACTTGGTGAACAAGGCCATGCTCCCGGCCTCGCCGTTCCGGACGGGGAGGTAGGGGGCATAAGGTTGAAATCAGGGATGATATTGACGCGGGATGCGCACCATCGTCGGCTAGCACAAGTGGGGCCTGCGCAAAGACGCTTTCATCTTTGGCGTGGCCAGCTTCCGCCACGCGCTCTGCTTCCACGGCTCAGGCCCAAACCTCAGCCCGAACCCGCGCCTGAACTTCATCGTCCACAGGATGCCCACAGGCTGCGCCCTCCGCACCGGCCCGGGCTCGGCCCACCACCTCAACGCCACGATCCTGGGCCCCTTTGCCCACGAAGGCACGCTCTTCGCCGGCCCGCTCTTCCCGCGGCTGTGGCCAGAGGACCCGAGCTTTCCGATGACGGTGGAGGAGAACAACCGCTTCAGCCACATCTGGCCCCCGCGGTGACGCGGCTCCGAGGTTCGGAGTCCCGCCTTTAGGTGGTCTGCGTTTTGGAGTGCCCTATGCATGCGGGCCGAGCGCGGCAACGGTATGCAACACGACCCCCGCTCCTAATCCACCAATGTTGACTAGGCGGATTTATCTGAGTGAAACAACCTTGGAGCAATTAGCGTCAGCCATTTGGCAGTCCACGCCGCCAAGAAACACGCGTGAATCGGGGTCTTGATTTTGTTTGGTTGATACGCGAGTCCGAAGAGTTGACGCAAGGCAGCATCAAACACCAGCAGTGCATAGGCACTGTGCTGCTTCACATTAATCTGGGACCGGATGGCCAATATAACGCTGCAGATATTCTGCCCGACACCTGTAGCACCCGACAACAGCTTCGCATTAATGGGCTTCGGCAGGAATTCCTTATCGTAGAAAGGCTTGACCAAGGCAAGGATATCGTGGTCAGAGCCTCCCGAATTGAAAAGAATTGAAGTTACTTCCAACGTTGCCAGATCTCGAAACTCCAAGTCAGCACGTATTCCAGCGGCATCAAATATATATGGCTGCGGGTTGTCTGGCTGGGTCAGATCAATAGCAATATTGGTAGCATTAAGATCGCCATGCGAACAATTCAGGCGATTTGCCCAATGCTTAACCGCAGATTTTTTAAGAGCATCGAAGACAATCAGAGGATTGTCAATCCCGCTCTCTAATAACTGCTTCGTCTCGAAGCTCTTCCATACATTTTCAATAATGTCCCTATTTAAGTAGCCCCACAACACCGATCCGACCGGCATCTCCTCTTCTACGGGGGAACCAAGTAGATTGAGCTGCTTAACTATATTATTGATCACGCTTCCCATTCGAGGACACACCTCCTTGGGCGCTTTCCGTAAATACTCGTTCAGGGGCACCGGCCAACCGTCATTCGTAACACTCTGTGTTACAAGAAGCCCCCGCAGGCGTGATTCATTCGCCTGATACACTTTGACATGCGGCAGCTTCTGGGCAAGTATTCTTGCATCGTGGAAAACTAGGCGTCCGTTATTCGCCGGCTCAAATTTAAAGAATGAGGGGAGAGATGCGCCAAGACCATCATCAAATAAGAACCGTCCCATCAGAACCTTCGTCGGGCCTGCGGCGGGATTCGGATGACTCACCGATGGCCCGTTCTCGGCATTCCACCATCGCAGATCTAAACCCAAACAAGAGCCTTGGGTAAGAACACAACGTCGAAGAAGGTCCTCCTCTCGGGGTGACAGAGTGGGAAACCATTCGTTACCTGAATCTGCGATGTGAATTCCAACGTCTGAGTACCGCAGAGCCTCGGTCAACCCCAATTCAATTTCACGATCCTGCTCAGGGCCTTTGTTCACAAGGCGTCCATACCAAAAGTCGTTATCTAGGCGCTTTTGCATATTGCCTAGCGGCTGGACAAGATTAAGTTTTCCACTGACGACGAGAAGTACAGGCACCGGGTGGTCATCCCGCTTCGCAATCAATTCAAGAAGCTGTTCTCCCGGTACAAGGCCTTCGACTGCGGCGGATCGGTTCTCAATAGGCAAGTTCATGTCAAGAATTACGACATGGAACAGCTCTCCGCGGTCGAGCTGTGTCTTTGCATCACTAAAAGATCGAGCAAAACATGGATCTAAAAGCTGAAACCCCTTCTCTTTAAAGGTTTTGAAAGATACGCGGTAAGCCTCGACGGCATCTGAGTCATCTTCCACGATCAAGACATGAAGTTTTCGCGGATAGCTCATTTAGCCTCCACAGGGAGATTTAATCGTATTCGATATGATCCATTCGCCGTTCTTGTGAGTTGGATTGTTCCTTGGAGCCGGGTGATTGCGTCGGCGATTTCGAGCAATCCACGGCCGCGAGTCTCTGATTTCGTCGAAAACACCTGCTGAAATGCCGTCTCAAGATGCGTTTCCGGGAATCCAGGGCCATTGTCAATAACCAGCATTTCAATTTGCCCCCGTCCTGCATCTAGAGAACATTGAATGTTGATCGAACAAGGTGGTTCAACCGCCTGAATTGCGTTGGACCAAAGGTTGCCAAATACGGTCTCAAGGAAAAACCGCATAGCGCGGACTCTTGTCCGTCTCACCGCTTGATCACAAGACACTGCAAACGCCGCATGCCCAAACTGAGATGCGAAGTCATTTGCATTTGACTCCAGCCATCCGATGATCGGAATCGATTGCCATAAAAGATAGTCGTCGCCCGTGTCAAATTCAACATTCCTCGAAATACGCCGAAACCCTTTCTGTAGTCCAGTAAATACATCCATGAGTTCGTTCTGAAGCGCGGGATCGCTGACTTTGCTCGCAATCTGTTCTAGCCGGTTAATCTGCGCCCCCGGCAGGGTCAACGCATTGCGAACACGATGGCACAGGCGGTCTGCCACATACCTATACGCTTCTACGGCATTTACTGATGGATTGCGCGCCGAAGGGCGAATAATAGGTTCGGATGAGTTGGCTGAAAGGGCCCCCGCTATCGCCGTCTTAGTGAATTCATCAGGTTCAATGGAAATCCATTGCCGCAACCAAGGCTCCAGGGCAGTCGCATTTGCGTCGGTACGATATACGGTTGCGATCATCTGACGAAGCCTGGCATCCCCAGGGCGTGAAGCAGCTTTCAAAACCTCATTTAATAGCTCACTATTACTTTGCAGGATCACGCAAAACGCATTTCTGGCTTTCTTGGGGTCGGACACTGCGAGAAAACGAAGTTGTACGACAATTGCTTCAGAGGTCTGTTTAGGTGCTTCCATAGCGTTTCCGTCGTAATTCAAATGCTTCTTCTCCACCCTCCAATAGATCGATGATTTCGTTGCGGCATTCGTCAACCGTTCCTGCTTTTTCGACGAATCCACGACGCCCATCTGAGTTCATGACAACAACGAGTTCCGCTTCCCCTAACACTGGAATATTGGCGTTGTGAGTAATAAATATCATCTGACGACGCGATTTGAGACGGAGGATAGATTCGACCACAGTCTCATATATGAAATGATTGTCAAGATTATCCTCCGGTTGATCGATTACCAGCGGGCTGTCTCGCCTAGCAAGGAGGATTGGAAGCAGTGCGGTGCATTTCTGGCCTCGCGATAACTCTGATGCATCCTTGAAGTTATCAGCTCCTCCGGTGGATACATTGAGTTCGATAATAACGCGATCATCAATTGGCAGAACTTCCAGCCGCAATGGATCAAGATGCTGACGCATGATGTCTAAAATCTTCCGCCCTCGCTCTTTCCCAAATGCAGTGTGTGTTTCAAATTCCGAGAAATCGTTCTCCCTCAGCATCAAAGCTAAATCTTCTGGCCGGATAGCGGATAGGGCTTTAATAATGTCTTCTTGGTTTTTGAGCTTGGTGCCGTGCAGAGCGTCAAGTAGTTGTTGCTGATACTCAAGTATATCCGCATTGCGCTGGACTCGAATACGAACCTTTGAACCTGCTTCGGCATGAAGGCGAGTGGCGACTTCCTCGCGTAATTCAGACACCTTGTCTCGAGTTAAGATGTATGCCGCCTTAAGGGATTTCCGGTCCTCTTGCCGCTTTCTAAGCTCTAGCGATGCTTCGGACCTTTGCTTTTCAAGTGTTGCGACCGTGACCGATTGTTTTTCAACGGCAGAACGTGTTTCAAATGCCTTTACCGCTTCCTGATTCAAATGTTGCAGTGACAGATACTTGGCTTCTTGGCTGGCGTGTGAGTCACGTAGTTGGTGAGATGCTTGCGATATTTTAAGTGTTACTGCCGTAATTGAATTGCCAATGGTCGCGATAGCTTGATCTAGTGACACCCAAAGCGATGACAACGCCTTCTCTGCTGGAATGATAATCGCAGCATTCGCTGATTCGGGAACCGTTAGCGACGACGGGACTTCAGCTTTGGCGCGAGAGACGTGGCGCTGTAGCTCCTCATTGAGCATCGTGAGTTTCTGCGTCACGCTAGTTAGTGCCGCAGCTTCATGTTCATTCAGTTGCCGCTGTTTCGAAATTGTCCGAAATTCGGGTGTGCCTTCCTTCTTGCCCGCGGGCGGAAGTGCTTCTAGTTTGGCCTTTACGTCACCGATCTCTTCCATTTGTTCAGTGATTTCATGAAGCCTGCGCTCGATCGCCTTGATACCATCGGCGTTTGCTTCTAGTAAGCGACGGTGCTCAGAAAGTGCAAGGTTGACATCCTGCAAGCGTGTCGTGCACAGATCGTCTAGCAATGTGCGGCGTTTGCTTCCCAGCGACTCGTCAGCGATCGCTTCAATGTCGAGGCTGCTGTATGCGTCGATTGGTAGAAATGTGCCACGATCTAGATCGACGGTCGTGACTGGCCTTGCGTCGGCTGCAGTCAGGATCGCTGTTTGGCCATAGGTGCGGCGGATTGTGAATCCGCCCCGATCTGCGCTGGCGCTTGTCGTGAGTGAGAATACAGAATTGCCGAGATTCGCTTTGAGCAAGTCTAGGCGGGGTTTCGGGGCGTCAGGTGGTATCCCTCTCAGCAACAAGCGAATGACCTCGGCCAAGGTCGATTTGCCACTACCGCGCGGCCCGATTACGCAAATCAAGCCTTTTGGTAGGCGAAGTGTTAAATCCGACAGAAAACCGCCACTAATGCCAATGGTTTCAATTGTCCAATCTGACACATCGCACCTCTGGATTCCAATGTTTGTTGATTAGAAATATTCGTAAGGTAAGCGTCACTCTTAACGTGAACTTCCAGTTTTGGACTACATATATGGTTGGTGCTTAAGAGAAGCGGGGACTGGTCCTAATGAACAGTGGCTGGGAGAGGCAATGGCGGTTTGAGTCTATCCAAAATGTGCGGTCACGGCGAAACAACTTAAATCGTCTGGAGTTGTCTCTTCACGCCTCCCCCTGCCTCCACTAGTACGCCTTCACCTTGAACGGCCAGTCGCCCTTTGCGAACAGCGAGCGGGCGTCCTCCGCCGCGGCGTGGCGGCGGGGGACCAGGTCGGGCGGGTAGGACGACGCCGCCCGGCGGGCCTCGAACTCGTCCTCGTCGTCGAGGTGGAGGGCGGGGCTGCCGTGGCTGAGGATCACGTCCATGTCGGAGTCGATGTAGCGGAAGCGAGGGGACCCTCGACCATTGGCCTTCCCCGTACCGCATGACTGCCCGCGCCGTCCTCGCGATCGGGAGCGGACGAAGACCGCCTGAAGGCGGAACTACGTACCCCAGAGCCGCCCAAGGGCGCTGGCGGCGTCGTTCACTCGTCCACGTCCTCGTCCATCTACATCGCCGACCTCGCCATCCGCTCCATCTTCTCCACCGCCTTTTCGAGCTCCTTCACCGTGGGCCAGGCGAAGATCTGCTTGCCGCAGCGGATGCAGAAGGGGCTGCCGGCGGAGGCGAGCTTGGCGTGGCAGTGCGGGCACTCCTTGAGCAGGGCGGTGGAGCAGTGGGTGCAGAAGCGGATCTCGTCGAAGTCGGGTGTGGGGTGTTCGCGTTGGGAGGTCCAGCCCATGCCCACTTGGCCGGCGTGGTTGCGGCCGACTTGGTTGCGCGTGCACTGCCAGTTGGGGCAGAAGGCGATGAAGGTCGGCTTGTAGGTCGGTCCCGGGAGGAGGAGGGGGATCTTGGGGCTGCGCGAGCCCACCCCCGCGCCCACCCCCGCGCCCGCCCCCGCCCCCGCCCCCGCCCCCGGAAACGATGGCAGCCCCGCCTTCTCGCGGATCGCGGGGAGGAGTGAGCCGGGGTCTTGCGGGCCGGCGAGGAGTTTGGGGGATTGGCCGGTTGCGGTTGCTTGCAGGGCTTCGGCGGTGGACGGGGATTCCGGGGTATCCGGGGTGGCCGGGGATTCCGGGGTGTCCGGGTCAACCGTGGGATCGTCGGCGTGGGATTGCCGGGGGGATTCCCGGCGTGCGTGCGGCGTGCGATCGGTGGGGACGAGGTCGGCCACGGCGCAGGCGAGCAGGCGGGCGATGGCGATGAGCAGGTCGACGCTGGCGGCGTGGATTTCGTCGTGCTCCAGCCGGGCGACGGTGGGCTGCGAGATGTCGAGGGCGCGGGCGAGTTCCCGCTGGGTCCAGGACTTCTGCTTGCGGTAGGCGACGAGCTTGGAGGAGAGGTGGTTCATGGCGGTGTGGTGCTCCCGAAAAGGGTGTGTGTGCCGGTTGGCTGGCGGCCCCCGGAATGCGGGCCCCCGGAGACCCGGACCCCCGGAATGCCGAAACGCTGGTCCCCCCCCCCCCCGGAAACCCGGCCTCTCGGACCCCCGAATGACGGACCTCCGGCACCGGCGAAGAAACGAGCTGTTTTGGACTTAGGTTTTTGACCCCAGATTGATCCCCGAATTGGACGGCGTCCACGGGCTGAAAGCTTGGAATGACAGGCACAACCGCCCCTACTTATTTTAGGGTTTTGTTTGGGTAAAGTCAAGCGTAGGGACGAAAAAATCAGGATTGTCGGCTGAATCGTCGGCAGGTGGCGACGGGGCGGGGGATAGATACCATTTAGTTACGATACATACCATTTTTGTGGATGTTTGATTCACGGATGAATCAACGTGAATCAAGAGGGGCTTGTGGAGGTGGGGGCCGCGCGTAAAAAAAGCGCGCGGCCACAAGGCCACGTGGCCACATGGCTTATGGAGGGGCGGATTGGGGGCGGTGCGGAGGGGTCGGAAAGGCGGTTTTGATTCTGATTCAGAATCAAGAATCAAACTGTGGACAACTCCCCGGCCGAATCACTTTATGGCGGGCCACGTCACCGGCATCCACGCGTTCGCGATCCGGTCGCCCTTCTCGATCCCCTCCCACACGTAGGGCTCCCAGCACTGCCTGGGCCCGGTGCAGCGGCAGTCGGCGGCGGCGTAGTGGAGCGAGATGGCGTGGCGGGTCGTCTGGGAGCGATTGCCCGTCGAGCCGTGGAGGGTCATGGCGTGGTGGAACGATCCGCCGCCCGCGGGGACGATGACGTCGACCAGCTCGACCTTCGCGCCCGGCGGCTTGACCTTGTCGGCGACCTCCATGATCTGGTCGTCGTCGCCCCCGGCGAAGTTCGAGGGCGTGGGCGCCAGCGGCCAGCGGTGCGAGCCCTTGATGAACCGCATCGGGCCCATGTCGGGCGTGACGTTGTTGAGCGCGATCCAGCAGGTCGCCATGCGCGGCACGTCGGAGAAGGCCCAGTAGGAGTAGTCCTGATGCATCGCGAGCGGCCGACCGCCGGCGGGCTTCTCGAGGAGCTGGTCCTCGGTGAGGGAGACGGAGGGGGTCTGCAGCAGCTCGGCCGCGATCTGGGCGGGGCGGGCGCTGGTGGCGATGTCCCAAAAGGCGGCGTCGAGGAAGCGGGCGTGGACGTAGTGCTTCACGCGGTCGGGGCCCCATTGCTGGATGGGCTTCTGGAACTCGGCGGGGCGGCGGTCGCGGCTGATCGTGCCGGCGTAGATGCGGGCCATCGCCTCGCGGCCAAGCTCGACCTGCTCGGGGGAGAGGATGCGGTCGACGATGACGAAGCCGTCGCGGTCGAACTGCTCGATTTGTTGGGGGGTCATCAGCATGGGGGTCATCTTATCGCGCGGGGAGCCGTCACCGGCGCGGCCGGCCGCTTGCCGACGCGGCGGCGGCGGGGCATCATCGCGGGTCGCGGCCCGAGCCGGCCGCGGCCTTGACCACGTCGATCCACCTCGCGAGCCGCATCCATGTCCACCGCACCCGCGCTGTCGCCCGAGCAGGTCCGCCACTTCAAGGAGGAGGGGTACGTGGTCGTGCCCGGGGCGATCGAGCCGGTCTACATCGAGGAGTGGCGGCGTCAGGTGCTGCGGTCGATCGACGGGAACGCGTCGCAGCCCATCGCGTGGGGCGACCGGTCGAAGGAGCCGCGGGCCAACTTCGAGCCGATCGACATCCGGCCGCACAGCCACCCCAGGGTGCGGGCAGTGGTCGAGCAGCTCGGCGGGGGGCGGTTCGTCTGCGGGCACGATTGCTGCGTGATCAACTGGCCGCAGGAGTCGCGGGCGTGGGAGCCGACCGACCGCGGGCACCTCGACGGCTACAACAGCAGCATCGGCTGGTGGCCGTTCATGCTCTCGGCCACGACCTACCTCTGGGACGTGCAACCCATGGGCGGCGGGCTGACGCTCTGGCCGCAGAGTCACCTCGCGGCGTGGCGCTACTTCCGGGCCCGGCCCGAGCACGTCTCCGGCGGATACATCTCCGACCCCGACTTCGACTGGTCCATCTTCGCCCCGCGGCCGTCCTACGAGTTCACCGGGCGGGCGGGCGACGTGGTCTTCTGGCACGCCTTCATGTCGCACAACGGCTCGGCGAACATCACCCGCGACCCCCGCGTCGGCCTCTTCACCCGCTGGCAGCACCGCGAGCAGGACCGCTTCAAGCACGAGGTGCCCGAGAACCTCTGGAAATACTGGGCGGTGTGACGCCCGGCCGCGCGGAGTCGACCACCATGACAGACGGCATCGCACCCTGGGCCCAAGGATCGGCCGCACGCTGGGCCAACGCCGCGTCGGCGGTCGTGCGGTCGGACATGTCGCAGGCCCTCCCAGCCGAGGCGCTCTCGCCGCGGGCCAAGCACGGGCGCTGGAAGCTGATCCCCTACGAGACCACCGACGGGCTCGCCGGGCAGATGATCTGGGCCTCGCCGCTGACCGACGCGCCGCCGGTGAAGGTCCCGCTCGACGCGACGGGGTGGCACGCGGTCTTCGTCGGGCTCTTCAGCACCTCCGAGGCGCCGAGCTTCGCGTGGATCAGGCTCGAGAGCGAGCCCGCGGCCGTCGCGCGGTCGAACGACTCCACCCTCGGCTACGGCAACATCGCGGAGCTGTTCTACAAGGTCGCCCGGCTCGACGGCGAGAGCCTTGTCATCCGTCAGCAGTACCCGGCCGGGGCCCGCGGCTGCGGCGTGGCCTACGTGAAGATCATCCCGCTCAGCCCCGCGGAGGTGGAGGCCTTCAAGGCCGACCGCCGCGACGCTTCGACGCGCCGCGTGGTCGCCACCAACGACGGCTTCAGCACGACCTTCTATCATCGCCCGATGACGCCCGAGGCGCTGCTCGCCCAGGTCGCCGCCCTGCGCGGGACCGACTTCGGCACGCTGGTGTTGCACTCCTTCGGGGCCGACCGCGTCGCCTACCCCTCGAAGCACGGCTACAACGCCGGACTGGAGATGGACGACTTCCCGCGCGAGGGCGACCGGAACTACGTCGATTCCGTCCGCGCCTTCGCCGCGCAGGGCATCAACCCCACGGCCACGCTGATCCAGGGCGCGCACGACGCGGGGCTGAAGGTCCACATCGGCATCCGGCCCGCGGGGTGGAGCTTCTTCGAGCCGTACGCGGAGTTCTGGGAGTCGCCGTTCTACATCGCCCATCCGGAGTGGCGCTGCGTCGACCGCGACGGCACGCCCGTGACGCGCATGAGCTGGGCCGTGCCGGAGGTGCGGAAGCACTTGGTCGACTTGGTCGCGGAGATGGTCGGGCTGGGGGCGGACGGGGCCCACCTGGTCTTCAACCGCGGGTTCCCGCTGGTGCTCTTTGAGGAGCCGTTCGTCAAGATGTTCCGCGAGCGGTTCGGCGAGGACCCACGGGGGATCGACGAGGCCGATGAGCGGATCACCCGCCTGCGCAGCGAGATCGTGACCTCGTTCATGCGCGAGCTGCGCGACGCCGTCGACGCCGAGCAGCGCCGTCGGGGCGACGGCAAGAGTCTGGAGATCAGCGCGATGGTGCTGGGGACAGAGGCGGACAACCTGCGCTACGGGCTCGACCTCCGCAGGCTGGTCGAGGCGTCGCTGCTCGACGAGATCCACATCTACCCGTATGACTTCGGCGCGGTAGAGGGCGGGTTCGATCTCGCGTTTTTCCGCGAGATCTGCGCGGCGCGGCGGGTGCCGTTCTACCCGACGCTCAACACCGGCTACCATACCGGTCGGCCGCTCTTCGAGCAGGCGCTGGAGTTCTACGCGCAGGGAGCCGCGGGGGTGACGGTCTTCGACGCGGAGCATCTCGCGAACGAGCCGAACCATGAGAAGTGGTTCACGCTCAGCCGCATGGGGCACGTCGAGGAGCTGAAGGCCCGGCTCGACGTCGCGGGGAGCGAGGTGACCTACAAGACCTTCCACCGCCTGGGCGACCAGATCCGCGACAGCCGCTACGGCCCGTTCTGGGGCGGGTGAGGTTCGTCGAGGCCCGAACCGATCGACGCCACGCGGTACCATGTCGCTCCCCGTCCGCGCGCCGCGGCGGCTTCAACAAGGTGGCCCGATGAGCAGCTTCCGCCAGTCCGTCGCGTGGTGGTGCGTCCAGTCCAAGACCAACGACCCTGCCCACCTGATGCGCAAGATCCGCGCGATCGGCTACCAGGGCGTCGAACTGCTCCCGCCCGAACTCTGGGAGACGGCCCGGCAGGCGGGGCTGACGGTCACCTCCGACTCCGTCCCGCCGATCGAGAAGGGGCTGAACCGCAAGGAGCACCACGCGGCGGTCGAGGCCGAGTTCCGCGTGCGGGCGGAGCGGGCGGCGAAGCTGGGCGTCCCCAACGTAATCGTCTTCTCGGGCAACCGCGACGGGCTCGACGACGAGGCCGGCTGCCTCGCCACCATCGAGGGCTTGAAGCGCCTCGCTCCGATCGCGGAGAAGACGGGCGTCACCGCGATCCTGGAGTTGCTCAACTCGAAGGTCGACCACAAGGACTACCAGTGCGACCACACGGCCTGGGCCGCCCGCGCGATCGAGGCGGTCGGCTCGCCCAAGGTGAAGGTGCTCTACGACATCTATCACATGCAGATCATGGAGGGCGACCTGGTCGCCACCATCCGCAGGCACATCAAGACCATCGGCCACGTCCACACCGCGGGCGTCCCCGGGCGGTTCGACCTCCACGGCCCGCTCCAGGAGATCAACTACCCCGCGGTGATGCAGGGGTTGAAGGAGGCGGGGTACACGGGCTGGGTCACGCAGGAATTCATGCCCAAGGGCGACGCGGTGGAGTCGCTGGAGAAGGCGTTTGCGCTCTGCAGTGTGTGACGGAGTTGGGCGGCCCGGCGGGGCGGGAGCGGGGAATTGTGCCGGCAAAAAAATTAACTATGGCTATTGACGGGCGACTCTGGTATACTTCGGGCAGCAAGTCGGATCGATCTGAGTCTGCGACGAACTCGTTTTCTGGTTCAACGCCCCTCTCCATCGCTCGTCCTGCTTTCCCGGCCCGGAATTTTCGGGCTCTTTCGCATCGGCCCCGAAAGAACAACTTGGGCTGAGTCTAATGGTTTGGAGCTTTTGAGATGGGTAAGAAACTGTATGTCGGCAACCTCAGCTATCAGGTCGATGACGCCGCGCTTGGCGAACTCTTCGCTGCCCACGGGCAGGTGCAGAGCGCTCAGGTGATCATGGACCGCGAGACGGGCCGGAGCAAGGGCTTCGGCTTCGTCGAGATGTCGTCCGAGGACGAGGCTCAGGCCGCGATCTCGGCGCTCTCCGGCAAGGAGCACGGCGGCCGCGCGCTGACCGTCAACGAAGCCAAGCCCCGCGAGCCCCGCAGCGGCGGCGGCGGCGGCGGTGGTGGTGGCGGCTACGGCGGTGGCCGTGGCAACCGCTTCTGATCCTCACGGGTCAGGATGGTTCGCCAAGCAATTACGCAAGTAATTCCAGAAGAGGCTCGCGAAAGCGGGCCTCTTCTTTTTCCCGCCCGCCGTATCCCCCCGCCCCGCTCCGAATCCTCACCGACGCGCTGCCCCAGCGTCGAGAATGCACCCCCATGGCCAGCGCCAATTTGCTTCACCAAGCCGCGGTGGCCGGTGACTTGGAGAAAGTCCGTACCTGCCTCGCCGCCGGCCAGGACGCCAACGCCCGTGGCGCCGACGGCTCCACCCCGCTCGTCGCCGCCGCCCACCGCGGGCACCTCGAGATCGTCCGGCTCCTGCTCGGGCGCGGGGGCAAGGTCGAGACGGGCGACCGTTTCGGCAAGACGCCGCTCTACAAGGCCGCCCAAGGCGGGCACACCGCCGCCGTCCGGTTGCTTCTCGAGCACGGCGCGAAGGTCGGCCCGGAGGGCGCGGACCAGCGCACGCCGCTGCACTGGGCGTCGTCGGCCGGCAACGCCGACCTCGTCGCGCTGCTCGTCAAGCACGGAGCCAACGTCAACGCCCCCGACAAGGCCGACGCCAAGACGCCCCTGCATTACGCTGCCGGCGCGGGCCACGTCGAGGTCATCCGGCTCCTGCTCGACAACGGCGCCAACGTCCACGCCCGCGGGCACTACGACGGCACACCGCTGCAGGTCGCGAGCAAGGCCCAGCACGAAGGCGCGGCCAAGATCCTCCGCTGGCACGGCGACCAGGATTCCCCCAAGCCCGGGAAGCCCGACCCGCTCGCGGTGTGACGCGGGCCATCGCGCGATCCAAGCGAATCCGCGCCATTCCCCCTACGCGATGCGGAACCCGCCCGGCTTGATCCCCATCCGCTTCGCCCAGAGCTCGAACATCAGCAGGGCCCAGATGCTCTTTCCCCAGTCGCGGCGGAGCGAGGCGTGCTCCCCCAAGACGCGCTCGATGAAGGCGGGCTGCACGATCTCGCGCACGACGGCGCTGGGGGCTAGCAGGAGCGACCGCGCGTAGCCGTCGAGGTCGTCCTTGAACCAATGGTTCAGCGGCACGGAGAAGCCCTGTTTCCGCCGCCAGAGGAAGCTGCGCGGGAAATATTTTTCCAGTGCCCGCTTGAGGATGTATTTCGTCTT